>NZ_JBIDAJ010000004.1:0-390730 GCF_043202395.1 Streptomyces sp. NPDC048197 | reverse complement strand
GCCAGAAGGGCGTCCAGGTTTGTCGTCACACACGAGCCAACGGGCGCCCTTCGCCATGGTCGCGGCCAGCATGAACATAGGACTCATTCATCTAGGGGCGGGCCAGCGGGAGGGCGGCGTTGGTGAAGGCTTCGGCCTGCTGCCAGGTCAGCAGCCGCAGATCGAGCAGGGCGGCAACGGCGGCTGTCTCGATCGCGGCGCAGGCCGCGTTGAGTTCGTCGTCGCTCTCGGCGCTGACGGTGAGCAGGCCGGTCAGCGCCACGTCGGCGTGGCCGGCGATCAGCTGGCGCTCACGGGCCTTGATGTCGGCGTACTCGACCGAGTCCTCTTCGGAGTCGACCTGGCCCTTGCGCTGCCGCTCGGCCGCATCTGCGATCACCGTGGCCTTCTTGCGCTGCACGTCCTTGAGCGCTGCATCCAGCTCCTTGGGCGCATAGGTCAGGGACAGCGTGCGCCGCACGCCGGAAGTGAACAGCAGCTGGTGGAGGAAGCCGGGGGAGGTCTCGATGCGGGGCCAGTTCTCGATCCAGTACGTGGCGTGGCGGGCCGAGTCGGTCTGGATCCGGTCGGCCTTCTCTACCAGAACGACCGGGCCAGCGGCAGCTGGGTCGGCCTGGGGACGGCCTGCCTCGGACCACTGATCCAGGGCCGCGGACGCTTTCGGGTCGTACGCAGTGCGGATCACGGCGGCGATCTCGCTCGCCCCCAGCCAGCCGCCAGGCATGAGACCGGAGCTGCGGGCGGCCTGGTCGAAGGTGGAGGTGAGCTGGGACAGGACGGCGAAGGCGCCGGTGAGTCCGCCGCCCGCCTGGTTGATCAGGCGCCGGGTGGCTTTGAGGTCGAGCGCGAGCGCTACGTATGCCTCGTGCGGGGCTGCGGCGGGACCGGCGGCGGCCAGCAGTTCGCTGTAGATGGGACCGGCCAGGTGGGTGTCGGCGTTGCCGTGCTCGTTCCAGTAGCGGTTGAGCGCATCGCCGGAGTCGGGCACGGTCCGCTCCAGCACCTGGACCCGGGCGATGTGCCCGGAACGCGACAGCGCGGCCAGGGTGCGGCCCCACCCTGCGACATTGCTGGTCTGCGTGGCCGGATCGAGCAGGGCGAAGGCGCGGGAAGATACCTTTACCACAGCGGTCAGCGTGCAGTTGTGCGGATCGTGCACCGCACCGAACTGGCCGTCCGAGGAGGTGACCACGCGCAGGGAAGCCGCAGTGCCGGGCAGGTGGAGCAGGCCCTCGCGTCGCGGTCGGCGGGAGGGGCGCGTGAGCCAGATGAGCTGGCCCTTGAAACGCCGCAGTGCGTAGCGCAGGGCGATGGGAGCCCAGTCGGCCAGGGACCGTCCGCGGTGGCGGACAAAGACCGCCGCCACGATGACCGCCCACAGCGGCATGAGCTTGAGCGCACCGGTGACGCCGGATCGCATCAGCACCGCGAGCAGCAGCAGACCGGTGAGGGTGACGACGACGAGCTGGGCGACCGAGAGGCCGAGCAGTACACCGCGGCGTGAGCGGTGGGGGAACTTCACGGTGGCCGGGCCGTCGGATGTGACCAAGTCGGGGTGGTGCATGGCGAAGCCGTCCTTGGAACGTGGTGAGAAAAGAAGGAAGGGGAGACGGGGGCGGGCGGGCCGAGCGCGGCAGGCGCCCGCCCCCGTCAGATGAGGGCTACGAGCCCGATTCACCCGGTGGCTTGGGGTAGATCCACCGTTGCGGCGTGCTGCCGCCCAGCGGCGGAGGCCCGCTTTCCGGTGGCGGCCCGCTGGGCCGTGGAGCCGGCGCATCCATCCGCGTACCTGCCGCGGCCGAGGCACCCTGGGCCACCGGCCCGGAGGAAACCGGCGCCGAAGCTGCAGCCGCGCCCGAGGTGCTCGCCTGGCCGGGGCGCTGGATCAGGGGCTGGCCGCGGTCGCCGTCCGAGGGAGGCCGCTGGATCAGCGCACGCCCCTTGTCGCCAGTGGCGTTGGGGTCCTCGCCGTAGCGGAAACGGGTCTGCTTCGGCTT
This sequence comes from Streptomyces sp. NPDC048197, assembly GCF_043202395.1. NCBI lineage: Bacteria > Bacillati > Actinomycetota > Actinomycetes > Kitasatosporales > Streptomycetaceae > Streptomyces > Streptomyces sp. NPDC048197. The sequence continues at coordinate 388,733 of NZ_JBIDAJ010000004.1, read as the reverse complement.
TCCGCCACCGCCGGTGCCGCCGGTCGGGTCGATGCCGGAGGCCACACCGTCCGTGCCCTGGCCTGGCACCTTCGACGGTCCCTGCGGAGCAGGCGTCCCCGTGCCTGCCTGCATGGCGAGCTGGGCCGCGGTCTTGGCCGCACCGGCCGCCACCGCCGCACCGGCCACACCCGTGCGGTGCAGGTCATCGTGACCCCCGCCGTCAGCGGCCCAGTGGATGAACTTGTAGGTGGCGTAGGGGCAGAGCATCACCAGGACCATCACGACGATGCCCGCGATCGCATCCGACAGGGCAGCGAGGCCACCGTGCGAGTCGGACTTGCCCATGGCCGAGACGCCCAGCAAGAACACGATCGTCATCAGCAGTTTGCTGACGACCAGGGTGGCCGTGGCCTCGGTCCAGCCGCGGCGCCAGCGCCTGGCTACTTCCCAGCCCCCGCCGGCACCGGCGAAGACCGCCAGCGTGACCAAGACGAGAATGCCGACCTTGCGGGCGACCATCACGGCCCAGTACAAGAACGCCCCGATCGCGCAGCCGAGCGCGATGATCGAGGGGACACCCCAGCCCAGGCCATACATCGCTCCCAGCTCATTGACCTTGATCATGCGGCGGACCGCATCATCGACGGAACTGTTGGCGGCCTTGAACAGACCCGCACTGAGCGCGTCGACCACGGTGATCGCGGCGGTGGTGCACGCGATGGCAGCGAAGGCGAAGAAGACGCCCACCATGGTCCCGAACGCCGCCTGGGCAAGGGCACGTTCGTCCCGGCGCCAGGCAGCACGGGTCAGTTGCAGGCAGAACGTGCCCACCGTCAGGATCAACCCGATCGGCAAGAGAAGTTCGTAGTTGTTGCGGAACCACTCGGCGTTCAGGTCGATGGCGGTGGTCTGGTCGACCGCCTTGGACGCAAGGTCCGCCGCGGACTGTGCCACCTCGCCCATCGACTTGGCAATCCAGGCACCGATGCCGTCGGTGACCGCCTGGCCGGTGGAGCTGACGACGCCGCCGACGGCGTCGCAGACCGTATTCATCAGAGGAAGGTCGCAGGCTCCCATCAGGGCACCTCCTTATCCGGGATCAGGGCGCTCATGGCGCGGCGTTGGGCAGGACGGCTGCCAGCGCACAGTCCTTGTGCGGCCGGCACTGGACGGCGAGGGTCATCGAGCGGGCCTCGGCCCCGGCCCCGGAGCCCTTCCAGGCGAGGGTCTGGTTGCCAGTGACCGTGACGGCGTAGAGGTACGCCTCGGTGATCGCACCCGGATCCTGCGCCAGCGCAGTCTTGAACGCCTGCGGGAAGTGGCCCTCGCCTACCGTGGCGCTCGTGTGCTGGTGGTTGTCGTGCAGCCGCGACCACAGCACCGGGCTGGGTACCTGGTTGGTGATGGACTTCCAGTCGGCGTACTTCTTCTCGCCGGTCATCCACTGCTTCAGCCCGGCCAGGTGCTCGGCCTGGGAAAAAGTTCGGGTGTCGTACGTCCACAGGACCTTCGTGGCCGCCTTGGCGAACACGATCGGATCGCTCGTCTTCGGAGGATCCGCGACAGCGACACGCTTGCCGTCTGTCGCCTCGGGTGAGGGCGACGGCTCTTGGGCGGATGTCGATTGTGGGGAGGGCTCGGCCGAGGCCGGGCTGTCCGTACGGTTGAGATACGCGACGAGACCGGCGACGGCCAGCAGCACGGCGAGGATGATGCCGCCGATCAGCGAGCGCCGCAGGACCGAGGCCGGCTCTCCGTACGTGCGCTCCTCGGTATTGCGGAGACGTTTCTTCGGCATCAGTGGACCTGCGTTCCCATGGCGGAGAAGAATGCGACGATGCCGTTTGCGGCACCCAGCAGCAGGGCGCATCCGGCGGCGATGGCCGTGCCCTTCTTGCCGTTCTGTTCGGCCTGGTGGCCGCCGCTGTGGTGGCCCCAGGCCCAGACGACTGCGGAGATGACCAGGGCGCCGACCGTGGCGATGATGCCGAACAGGTTGATGCTGCCTATCACGTTCTTCAGGACATCGAGACCGGGAAGCCCGCCCTGCTTCGGCGTGACGCCGGGGTTGTAAGCCAGGTACTGGGCGTGCTGCATCAGGTTCATGGGAACTCCAGTGCGAATTTGGGCATGCGAAGGCCCGGAGCGGGAGGAAGAGAGAAGAGGGAGAAGGGGGGAGAGGGGCCGGTCAGACGACTCGGCGGGCGGCGAGGATGTCCGGCCGCCAGGAGGCGAGGGTCGAGATCTTGACCACGTCGCCGGTCTTGGGGGCCTGCAGGATCAGCCCCTGGCCGATGAACATCCCGACGTGTTCCGGCACCGCTGCTGTGCCGCGGGTGAAGAGCAGATCGCCAGGCTTGAGGGCATCGACGCTGACCGCCTTACCCTCCTTGACCTGCGTGTACGTGGTCCGGGAGATCGAGACCCCACCGGCCTTGTACGACGCCTGCATCAACGACGAGCAATCACACCGGCCCATCGGATCCTGACCGCGCGGATCGGTACAACTGCCACCCCACTGATACGCAGTGCCAAGCTGACCGAGCCCCCAACGGATCGCCATACGAACCGACTTGGGCGCGTCAGCCGGGATTTTGTAGCCCTTGGGAACGGACCCTGCCGGGATCGGGCCGAACCCGCTCCCATCGCCTCCCGTCCCACATCCACCAGACGGGACCTCCGGCTCGGCGTCCTTGCCGGCGTCCTTGCCGGAACCGCCCTTGGCGGGGAGGTTCTTGGCGATAGCCTTCTGGAGCGCCGTGGCCAGCGGTTCCCATTTGGCGTAGGCGTCAGGGAACCCGCTCGCCTGGACTGCCTGCGCGGCCTGGGCGATGGTCATCGACTGCCAGCCCGAGACCTTCAGCAGCGCCTCGTAGAACTTCGTCGAGGCATGCACCGGATCCCGGACCTGCTGCGCGGTGCCCCAGCCCTGGCTGGGGCGCTGCTGGAACAGGCCGATGGAATCCCGGTCGCCGTAGGCCAAGTTTCGCAGCCCCGACTCCTGCAACGCAGTCGCCAGCGCGACGATCTGCCCGCGAGGGGGCACCTTCATCGCGACGCCGGTGGCCAGGATCGTCTTGGCGTTCGGTATCTGCTCCTTGGGGTTGTCCAGCCCCGCAACGGACACTGAACCCTTGCCGCCGCCCTTGAGGATCGACTCCACCTGCTTGGCCACGGCCTTGGCGTCCACCGCACCGGCACCACCCGCTTCGCCGCAGGCGGCCTGGGCGTTGCTGGCGCCGGCCAGGGCGATGGCGATGGGCGCGATCAGCAGCATCGGGGCGAGGACGACGCCCCCGGCTATCACGGCGACCTTCTTCACAGCCGTCCACCGGACGCTCGGCGTATCCAGATATCCGGCTCGGGCCAGGGGCGTGCCTGGGCATGCTGCATCAGCAGCTCCTTACTCGTAGGCAGCGTGGTGCCGGCGTTCTCGTCGAAAGGCCACCGGCACCACGCGGGTTAAACATCGAACGTCCCCGAAGGGAGGGCCGCGCTTCGGAGCTGCTAACTCCGAAGCGCCGAACCGTTTATCGCAATGCGGCAGCCAGCCGCGCTCGTAATCTCAGGCACCACACGGTGAATTCCTCTCCCTTGCATCCATGAGGATCTTCACGGGTGCCGAACGGACCGCCAATTGGGTGAGCAACACTGCATCTGCACAGCTCAACAGGGCTTGGACCAGAGCCCGTCCTGCGAACACGCCGAGACTGTAGAGACAAAATCCGGCCGCACCAAACGAGCCGCGATCATGAAAGGAACAGCAAATATCACGGTCATTGGGCGCGGCCGAGGGAAGGCGCTAACCTCCAGCCATCTGCTCGCCCCAGGAAGCCGCCAGGCGGTTTTCCCGAGTGGTTCTTGCACGCATATCCCGTTCCATGGGGGCGTGCATGTGGTCGTCTTCCAGAAAGAGGGATCCGCCGAATGCCGTCGTACACCCTGCACCGAGGCGACGCGTTTACCGTCCTGAAGTCCCTGCCGGACGAGAGCGTCGATGCCGTCATCACCGACCCGCCCTACAACTCCGGTGGACGCACCAGCTCCGAACGCACCGCCCGCACCGCCCGAGCGAAGTACACCAGCGGCGACGCCCGCCACGACCTCGCCAACTTCCCCGGCGAAAACCGCGACCAACGCTCCTACCGCGCCTTGCTGACCGAACTGCTCACCGAGGCATACCGCGCCAGCCGCGAACACGCCGTCGTCATGGTCTTCTCCGACTGGAGGCAGGACCCCACCACGTCCGATGCCCTGCAGATGGCCGGCTGGACCTGGCACGGGACAATGCCGTGGATCAAGCCGGCCTCACGGCCCCGCAAGGGCGGACCGAAGCAGGACTCCGAGTTCATCCTCTGGGGCGTCAAGGGCTCCCTCGACAACACCCGGGGCCTCTACCTGCCCGGCCACTTCATCGCCTCCCAGCCCCGCAAGGACCGCGTCCACATCACCCAGAAACCCATCGAGGTCATGCAGCAGCTCGTCCAGGTCTGCCCGCCCGGCGGCACCGTCCTCGACCCCTTCACCGGCTCCGGATCCACCGGCATCGCCGCGCTGAAGGAGGGCCGCAATTTCGTCGGCGTCGAACTCTCCGACCACTACGCCGGCATCGCCGAACAGCGCCTGCGCAACGTCCTGACCCAGGACGACTTCGCACTCGCCGGGCCCGAGGAATGAGAACGGCGCACCCCGGCAGACCGGGCCAGAATGCAGAACAAGGTCGGTTGCGTCATCGAAAACCCGATGACGCAACCGACCTTGACGTTCGAGATCAGCCTGCTTCGACGCTCTGCCGGATGAGGTCACCGGCTCGTGCGAGATCCTCGCGCGATCTGATCCGCACCTCGACGCCGTCCTTAATTCCCAAGCACCCCACCCCGCGGACGTCCCGGGAGAAACCCTCCTCCAGCTCCACGGCATCCGGATCCAGCTTCAGGTTGACCACGAGCATGCGGTTCCGCGGCTGGACGCGCACCGTGGCGACATTCTTGATCCTCCGGTACGCGATGTAGTGCAGCTGGGTCTCCTTCTGCACGTCCTCGTGCGACAGGAGCACCTCGTCGAGGTCCGCGTACAGGTCCTGAAGGACCTGTGGTGAACCGTCCAGGTACTGCTGAACCGGCTTCGGCGAAGCCGCACTGGCGACTCGGGACGTGGTGGCTGACTTTCCCCGAGCCCGAGAGGCAGAGCCGGCAACGGAGGCGACCAGCTGCAGGGTCAGCACATCGTCGAAGACCCGGTAGCCCACCAAGTCGATGCGACGGCCGATCATCTCGATGGCCACCGTGTCATGGTGCGTAAAGTCCCCAGCGACGCAGACGAGACGGGGATTGCTCCAGTCGATCGCCTCGGACACCTCGGCACCCAGCTTCTCCTTGACCAGGCTCTCGAACTCATGGTGGTGGTCATAGAGCCATGACAGATACGACAGCGCCTGATTCGTGACGTTCTGGTCACGGGAGCGCTTGTACTCCACGATGACCGGCGTCCCGTTCTCATCCAGACCCAGAGAGTCGATCCGACCCCGATGCCGACCCGTTGCGTACTCGCTCGCCAGGAAACGGATGCCGAGCATCGCCTCCATATTGGCCTCGATCAGCGCCTGCAGATGACGCTCCAGCGCCACCGACGATCCCGGGATCTCTGTGGCCTGCCCGTCGCTTACCCTGAAGGCCTTCAAGTTGGTCATGGGCCTCCCCCGACTCCGCCTTGATCGCTGCGAACGAACAATCAAGGCCGGGAGGGATTTATTCCGGCACGTGTCGAAGCCGATGAGGGCCGCCACCTCGCCGTCCGGTGCAACGGTGATGCGGAGTGCAGGGAAGGGCCCAGGACGCGTGGTCGAGTGACCCACACCTCTACGGAGGTGAGGTGCTGGTCGACTTGGAGTGTCACGAGATCTACCTGACGCGCCCGAAACCCGGCTCAAACTTGGCTTTACGGATTAACGGTGGGGAGGGCGTGGGCGTCATTTGGTGCGGCCGGAATTATTTCCTACCTTGCTCCTCTGTACCCCGACGGGCGACCTCCAGGGGTCTATGGATGGCCCCTAGCGAGCGTTTGTGTGCGGTCATTCCAAATATTCAGGTAGGAGAATTGTGTGACGCGTGATCAGGCATTGCATCGTGTGACGGGCGTGGATGTGGGAGCGGTGTTGAAGAGCCGAGGGGACAGTGAGTTCGAGAGTGATTGGGTGGAGAGGTTTCTCGAAGAGAGTCCGGTCCTGGCGGATGCTGAAGCTGTGCGAATATGGAAGCTCTTGGAGTACATGGGGCGGTGAGATGACGACTTCCCCAGCTGAACATTCGACTGGGGAAGCCCATCATCTACGCGGTTATTTCTGCGGTGGTCTTCCAGTGTGGAGCGAGACGCGCCTTCACGAGCTCGGAGCGGTCGAACTCCGATGATGGAAGGGGCGGTTGCACTGTGATGGAGTGCAGGTAGCGCTTGAGGATTGCGCGCCTCTGGAGCAGCGACCCCGATGTCCAGTTGGTGAGGAGCTCCTCAGGGGTGGCCCTCGGCGGAGGAGTGCCCTCCAGGGTGGCGATCGATTCCCTGAGGCTGGAAACCTTGCGATTGAGGGCCGCCAGCATGGTGAAATAGTCTTCCTCTGTCAAATCGGCCTCATGCAAGGATCCCTCGGACCACCGGTGGATGAGTTCGCTCTTCCGGGCCAGTTCCTGATCCAACCGCGCTTGCAAGGCCGCGATAGTTCCGGCGGATTGGTCCAAGCCGGTCTGCGATGCCTGAAGCTGCCTACGCAGGAAGGCATTCATGGCTTCCTCGACCGCTGTGTCAGCGGCGGGCGCCGAGATAGCGATCCCCCCACAGCCGCCTCGCTCGGAGGAGGGACAGACGTAGTTGTGGACTACCTTTCCTGAGCTGCGCCGGTAGCGGTGCCCTACCAGACCTCGATGGCATTTGCTGCACCGCAGAATTCCGGAGAGCAGGTACCTGCTGACCGGTGCGGTGCCTGACTCGCCGGGCTTGATGCCTGCCTTCTGGCGGCGGCGTTGCCACTCGAACTGGACCTGGGACCAGAGCTTGGGGGTAACGATGGGTTCCCACGAGCCGAGCAGGGGGCGTCCCTCGTCATCGAAGAGGACCAGTGACCAGCCGTCCCCGGCAGTAGCGGCTTGGACCCGATGTTTCCCCGCGTAGGAGACCATGCCCGCGTAGCGCGGATTGCGGAGCATCTTGGCGACCATCGTGGACGACCATGTGCGGGCGGCAGGAGGCTGGATCCCTTCGGCGTTGAAGCTCCTGGCGATGCTGTAGGCCGATTCCCCCGACATGAAGTCCTGGAAGATCCGTACGACCACGTCGGCCTCATCCGGGACGAGCTGCCCTTTGCGCTCGCCTTTACGGACCCAGCCGTAGGCGATGCGGCCTTGGGCGAGCCCGTTCTGGGCGGCGGAGAGGTGCTGGCGGGCGACGCGGCGGGCGGTGTCCTCGGAGGACTTGAGCGCCATCACGCACATCATGCGGGCCATGTGACGGTCGCTGTCGTTGATGAGGTTCATGCGACCGCCGGTGGCGCCGGTGACCGGGCGCTTGACGTATTCGACGATGTCGATGAGGTCTTCGAGATCCCGGGGCTGGCGGACGAGCCGGTCGAGGTCGTAGAAGATCACGCCGTCGATGACACCGTTGGCGAGGTCGGCCAGGAGCTGGCGGAACTCGGGGCGCAGGACGATCCAGTCGATGGAGCCGTCGGGCTTGCTGACCTTGCGCTTCTTGAAAGCCGAGGTGTCGTTTTCACGGTAGACCTTGGCGAAGGAGCCCCAGCGCAGGCGGGAGCGGGTGTCTTCGGCATCTTCGAGCTGGCGGTCGACACCGGCTTCGAGGCCGAACCGGTCAGAGGAGGTACGCAGGTAGGCGCCGGGGCGTTTGGGGGCGTAGGCCGCTAGGTGGTCATGGAGGTTGAGGGTGACCTGGCCGCCGCGGGCATGGGCGGGGACCTCGAAGTCCTCCCAGACAGTGGTTGCTGCTGTGGGCACGGTGTCGGCTCCTGGTGCTCGGTGGCTCCCGATACCGGGCACTTTCCGCCGAACTCAGGGGTTTGGTGATGCCGTGGATCCGCCGTAGGCTCCGCGGCCGCACTCCTGGATACTGATCGCCATGCGCATTGACTTCGATCCTGCTGAGATGTCCCGCAACGAGTTCTACAAGCTCCTGACCGCGACGGTCGTGCCGCGGCCCATCGCCTGGATCTCGACGATCAGCCCTGATTGTGCTTCTACGAACCTAGCCCCGCACTCATTCTTCAACATTGCCAGCGTCGCGCCGCCCGTGGTGCAGTTCAGTTCGGTCGGGCGTAAGGACACTCTCCTCAACATCGAGGCGACCGGGCAATTCGTGGTGAATTTTGCGTCCGAGGGGCTTTTGGAGCAGATCAATGACACGGCGACCGATTTTCCGCACGGTGTGAGTGAATTCGAGGCGGCCGGGATCGAGTCCGAGCCGAGTCTGCGGGTCAAGCCGCTGCGGGTGGCGGCCTCGCCGGTGGCGCTGGAGTGCGAGGTGCACTCCACGATGGGGATCGGGGACTCCGTCATCGTTTTCGGACGGGTGGTGCATGCGGCCGTTTCGCAGGACGTGCTGGTCGACGGTCATCCTGAGATTTCCCGGCTGAAGCCGTTGGCGCGCCTGGGACGGGACGAGTGGGGGACGGTCGGTGAGGTGCGGGAGCTGTCGCGTATTCGGCACGCGGACTGGCAGGGGCCGGCCAGCGACCGTTGAGGCTGATTCCGGGCGCATTCCCCTGAGGGTCACTTCCCGCTCACTGCATTCTTAGAGAGCCTGTGTTGGGTGACTGACGTGACGGGCGTAGCTGAGTTAACGGGCGTAGCTGAGCTGAGTGACGTGAGGGGTGGGGCCGGCGCTGCTGGTGTTACTGGCGGCGGGGCGGGTGGGCCGGGGTTTCGGCGGCGGGTCGTGGTGCGGGCGGTGGCGGCTGCGGCGGTCACCGGGACGGTGGTGACGACGACGGCGTACGGGTCGGAGAACGCATACGCCGCCGACGGCGGGCCGGCGCTGCACGTGATGACGTTCAACCTGCGCTATGCCTCGGACGCCCGACCGCATTCCTGGGCCGAGCGCCGCCCCGTGATGCGGGCCCTCCTTCGCCGGGAGGGCCCGCATCTGCTCGGCACCCAGGAGGGGCTTTACGGTCAGCTGCGCGATATCGCGGAGGACCTGGGGCCGCGCTACGCCTGGCTCGGCACCGGGCGGGGCGGTGGCAGCAAGGACGAATTCGCGGCGATTTTCTACCGGGTGGAGCGGCTCGCTCCGCTTGAGTACGACCATTTCTGGCTGTCCGATACTCCCTATCTGATCGGGTCGGCGACCTGGGGAAATACCGTTATCCGGATGGTGACCTGGGTACGTTTCCGGGATCTGCGTACGGGGAGTGTGTTCTACGCACTCAATACGCATCTGGATCATGCACATCAGTATTCGCGCGAGCGGTCCGCGGCGCTGATCACCGAGAGACTGGACGGGCTTGACCCCGCACTGCCCCGGATCGTCACCGGCGACTTCAATGTGGCGGCGCACGGAAATCCGGTGTACGACGCGATGCTGCACGGCGGGGCGCTCGTTGACAGCTGGGACGCGGCTGAGGAGCGGAGCGCGCAGTACGGCACTTTCCACGGATACCGGCCGCTGGTACCGGACGGGGACCGTATCGACTGGATCCTTACGTCGCCGGGCGTACGGACGCGACGCGCGGTGATCAACACCTATTCCGCACACGGCCAGTTTCCGAGCGATCACCTGCCGGTGCAGGCGGTGGTCGGGTGGGGAGGGTGAGGGTGTGTGGGGGGAACGAGGCAGCGGGTGGGTGAGGCAGCGGGGTGGGTGAGTTCTGTGTTGTGGAGTGGAGTGGAGTGGGGTGGGGTGGGGGGCTACTGGCGGGTGGGCTCGCTGCTGGGCTGACTGCTGGGCTGGCGGGTGGTGGAGCCGCGGATCTGTAGGCCGTCGAGGAGGTCCTGGGTCGCTGCCGCCACCGCGTCCACGGCGTGGTCGAACACCTCGCGGTTGTGGGCGGCCGGGGCGCGGAATCCGGAGATCTTGCGGACGTACTGCAGGGCTGCGGCCCGCATGTCCTCTTCGGTGACCTCGGGGGTGATCGGCGGGCGGAGCGTCTTGATGCTGCGGCACATGAGTTCAGTGTGCGGGCTTCCGGCGTCGGAGTCACCCTGCCCTGGCGGGCCTGGACCGGTGGAGCCGAGCGAGTTCCATTCCCCGGCTCCATCCCCTGTTTCTAGCCCCTGAGGCCCGTCATGCGCAGGGTGATGTTGAGGCGGCCGCCGGCCAGGCCGGTGGTGGGGGAGCCGGTGCCCGGTCGTACCTTGGGCACGCCGTGGTACGCGAAGCGGGACGGCCCGCCGAAGACGAAAAGGTCGCCGGAGGCCAGCTCGACGTCGGTGTACGGCTTGGTGCGCTTCTCGGTATTGCCGAAGCGGAAGACGCAGCGGTCGCCGATGCTGAGGGACACCACGGGAGCGTCCGAGCGCTCGTCCTTGTCCTGGTGCATGCCCATCTTCGCCTGGTCGTCGTAGAAGTTGATCAGTGCGGTGTCGGGTGTATAGGCGATGGGTGTGTAGGTGTCGGGTGTGTAGGTGTCGCGTGTGCAGGTGTCGCGTGTGTGGGAGTGGGACGGGTGCGCGGCCGCTGTGGCGGGATCTCGGTCCTGGTATGCCGCGGCTACCGCCTTGCGGCCCAACTCGACCAGCCAGGAGGGGAGTTCGGCGACCTGTGCGCCGTTCACATCGTCGGCGGTACGGGTGTAGGCGTACGGCTGCCAGTGCCAGCCGAGGCACACGGTCTGGACCGACATCACGCCGCCGTTCGGAAGCTTGGTGTGCCGGATCGGCACGGGGCCGCGCGCCCAGTTCCGGCAGGCGACGACCAGCGCCTGCTGCTGCGCCAGGGACAGCCAGCCGGGGACGTGTACGGCGCCGGGGGCGATCTCCCGGCGGGCGCCCGTCGTCCTGCTGCCGGCCTGCTCGCCACGGCCCTCCCCGCTCCCCGCAGAAGTGGGCTCTGCTGCGAGGGCGCCGAAGCTTTCGAAGCCGGGGAGTGGCGTGCTCATGTGTTCCTGCCTGGGGTCCTGCCCGTCCGCTGGCCTGCCCGCCCAGTTCCCTGCTCCTGCCCGGGTGGCTCTTCTTGCCCGCGTCCTGTCCGGTGCTCTGCCCGGGTGCTGTCCGCCTGTCTCGCTGATTCTCTGCGCGCCAGGTGTGGACCTGGTGTGGGCTGATGCTGGTCTGACCTTGAGCTTGATCCGACCTTGAGCTTGATCCGACCTTGAGCTTGATCCGACCTTGAGCTTGATCCGACCTTGAGCTTGATCCGACCTTGAGCTTGATCTGATCTTGGGTCTGGTGTGCGTGCTCCGACCTTACGCCGCTTCCACTACCACGACGTCCGAGCCCTCTGACCGTACAGCCAGCGTCCAGACCTCCAGCAGTGCCGCGTACTCCGCCATGTCCTGCGCCGTCCATGCCAGACCACGCCGAGCGCGCACGAACCGCCGAATCGATTCGTTCGCCTCGGAGACAGGGACAGGCACACCCATATGGGCAGAAGGAGTTGGGGACATATGAGCAATGCTAGGGGCAGACACTGACAACGCCTCCACGCCTGCGGCGCGCTGTGGCTCACATGGCGTGATCCGGCCCCCGTCCCTGTCTCCACCTCAACTCCCTGACCAGCGGGGACCGGTGGTCCGGTGGGCACGATTCGCTGGCTATATGTGTCCATTCCCACACGCTCCGCGTCCGGACAGTGGGCTCAGGGGGACTCAGAGGACTCAGGGGAACTCAAGGGAACTCAGTGGACCTGAGGGGAGGGAAAGGCGGGGGAGGCGAAGAGACGGACAGGAGACGGACGGGAGACGGATGGGAACCGGAAGGGAAACGGACGGGTGTTGAGGTGGGGGCAGCGGCGGGTCAGTCGCGGAAGAGGCAGAAGGGGTGTCCCGCCGGGTCGTAGAGCACCCGCACATCGTCCTGTGGCTGGTACTCGGCTCGGACCGCGCCGAGTGTGAACGCGTACTGCTCGGCCTCGTCGAGGTCGTCGACCCGGATGTCGAGATGCAGCATCTTCTGTTGCTCCTCGGGGCGTTCGGGCCACACCGGTGGTCGGTAGCCCGGTTCGGACTGGAACGAGAGACCGGTTCCGCCATCAGGGCATCGGAGTAGCACCCAGTCCGGTTCGCTCGCGGTGACGCTCCAGCCCAGCAGTCGCCCGTAGAAGCCGGCCAGCTGGTGCGCGTCCGGGCAGTCCAGGGCGATCGTTGCGATCGAGAAATGGGGATTCTTCTTCACCTTCAGCTACCTCGTTCTGGGCTTGGTCGGCTATCCCGGCTCCCGGTGGCCTCGGCTTGGTCGGGGCGTTCGTCGGTACTCAGCTGCGACCGTCTGTTCTGTCAGGCCTTGGGTTGACCGGAGGGTACTCCCCTGATCGGGTGATGCCCCGATGCCGCACCAGGGCGATTTTGGGGTGGCCAGTTGCTGTCGGGCGTCGTACGGGCGGCACCTCGCGCTTTCTCCCGGACCGCGATTGTCAGTGGTGGCCCGTACGGTGGGACCCGTAACTATCCGAGCTGCTGGCGCTTCTCGGACCCGCCCCGCTCCTGTGACAGCGCACGGGAGCGGGGCCCAAACGCTCCGTAATGGCGCCGTGGGTTTCCGTGTTCGGCATAGCGCCGTTTCCTGAGGCGCGCTCGGCGGGCCTGGGTGACGATGGAAGGGCCAAGTCGTATCGGGAGGCCGCCATGGATTACCCGGAACGCTATGAGCTGGTATTTCAAGCCCCCGCCGTAGAGGACGACGTGGTGGTCGTCCGCCGCACCGAGCGGGCCGGAGCAGGCGGGTATCCGGTTTACGAGGACGAATCAGGGATCGTACGCGCGGAAATCAGCGACCGGGGCGAGGTGCGCATGCTGGCCAGCGGCGGACACCAGGCCCCCCGTACACCGCTCCTCGCGCGCCGGCTGGGCGCTGACGCTTGAGGGGTGGCGGAGCGGGCGGTGACTGGTCCGGTGGCAGTACCGGGCCGGTGGCCGTGTTTTTGCTTGCGTCCGTGCCGGGTCGGTGGCCGCCGTTCTCCTTACGCCCGGAAGGGCTGGAGGTGCTGGAGGCGCTGGAGGCGCGCGAAGCGCCTCCAGCCCGCAGTGACTGCGTGCGATGTCATGGATTCGGTGGGTGACGCAAGGTGGGGGCCGGGCGAGCCTGTCATCGGTTAGAGGCCGCGTAGGTGGGGCCGCCGGTGGGGTGGGGCCTCGCCGACGTCCCGAAGATCGGCGGGCTCTGCGTCACCCTCGCCATCACCATCACCAGCGCCCTCGCCGCTGCCGTCGCCGTCGGTGGCCGGGTCTGGATCAGGGGCGGGAGCGGGAGCGGCGGCAAGGGTGGGTGTGAAGCCCGGCTCTGGGGCCTCGGGCGTGACATCCGGAAGGGTGCGGTCCGACTCAGGGGCGTGGCCGGCCTCGGGGTCCGGTTCGGCGGCCTGTCCTCGGAGTACGGCCATGGCGCGTTCGAGCGTTTCCCCGGTGACCTGCATCCGGATTCTGGCCAGTCGTTCTAACTCGGTACGCGACACCACGTCAGAGTACCTGTCGCCACTTCAAACCTCGGGGTCACCCAAGAATTCGTGGAGAAAGGGTAGTTGAGAGAGTGGTCGTACGCGTCGGGGGTTGGGGGTGGAGGGGGCCGAGTGACCTGCTGACGGGTTTGCTCGCCAGTCATGCCGTGAGCTCCCGCCGTGACCTCCCGCCGTGACCTCATGCGATGACCTCACTCTGTGACTTCCCGCAATGCGCTGACCTCGCGCCGCGACCTCGTGCCAGCGCCGTCCTGCAGGGCCGTACTGCAGGGGCGTTCGGCGTCGGGCCGGCTACGTGGCTACGGGCGCGAGTGCGTGGTTGACGGCTGCTTCGGCGTGCAGGCGGGTGGTGGGGAAGACGGGGACCGGGCTGTGTTCGGGGCCGATGAGCAGCTCGATCTCGGTGCAGCCCAGGACGATGCCCTCGGCGCCGGCCGCGACCAGGTCGTCGATGACTGCCTGGAAGGACGCCCGGGATTCCTCACGGACGATGCCGAGGCAGAGTTCGTCGTAGATCACCTTGTGGACGGTGCTGCGGCCGGCGGCGTCCGGAACGAGGACGTCGAGTCCGTGGTGTGCGAGGCGGCCGCGGTAGAAGTCCTGCCCCATGGTGAAGGCGGTGCCCAGCAGTCCGATGCGGCGTAGCCCGTGCGCGCGGACGGCCTCAGCCGTGGTGTCGGCGAGGTGCAGGAGCGGGACGGAGGTCGCGGCGGCCACCTGATCGGCAACCTTGTGCATGGTGTTGGTGCAGATCAGCAGCAGGTCCGCGCCGGCCGCCTCCAGGGCCTTGGCCGCCTCGGCGAGTATCCCGGCCGCCTCGTCCCAGCGACCTTCGACCTGCAGTCGTTCGATCTCGGCGAAGTCCACCGAGTAGAGCACGCACTTGGACGAATGCAGGCCGCCCAGACGCTCGCGGGTGAGCTCGTTGAGCAGCCGGTAGTACTCCGCCGTGGACTCCCAGCTCATCCCGCCGAGCAGTCCGATCGTTCGCATTTCCATGGGATCACTGTTGCACAGGCGGGCGGGACTGGGCGGCGGTGTGAGGCGAGCCGGCGCGAGGCAAGGCGAGCCGACGTGACGCGACGCGACGCGACACGACGCGAGATGATCCTTGCATTGGTCTGGACATGGCCAACTCGGCCTGGCTAGCCTGCAGTTGAGTTCCACTTGGTCTAGACCTTGGCTCGTCTCTCTGCATGTCCGTGCGCGCGATTCCTGTCTCCCCCCACCCCTGCGGCCGGCCCGCCCGCCTCGCTCAGCCTGCTCCTGGGGCTCGTGGCGCCCGTCGGCCGCGCGAAGGAGTTTCGCAATGAGAACACGTATGGCCGCGGTACTGAGTGCCGCGACTCTCGCCGTCGGTGTTGCCCTCGTCGTGCCGGCGGGGCCTGTGGCGGCCGCGGTGGGCTGTTCCTCCTGTACCGCTGCTCCGGACGGAACCCAGGCCGATGCGCGGGCCGAGGAATTCGTCGTGAGTGAGGCGCGGTTCAACCAGATGTTCCCGAACCGGAACGCGTTCTACACGTACAGCGGACTGACCGCGGCGCTCAGTGCCTACCCGGAGTTCGCCAACACCGGGAGCGACACCGTACGGCGGCAGGAGGCAGCGGCGTTCCTCGCGAACGTCGGCCATGAGACCGGCGGGCTCGTCTACGTGGTGGAGCAGAACACGGCCAACTATCCCCACTACTGCGACGCCGGCCAGCCGTACGGGTGCCCGGCCGGGCAGGCCGCCTACTACGGCCGCGGGCCGCTCCAGCTCAGCTGGAACTTCAACTACAAGGCCGCGGGGGATGCGTTGGGCATCGATCTGCTGCACAACCCCTACCTGGTGGAGCAGGATCCCGCCGTCGCCTGGAAGACCGCGCTCTGGTACTGGAACACCCAGAAAGGCCCGGGAACCATGACGCCCCACCAGGCGATGGTGAGCGGCGCCGGTTTCGGGGAGACCATCCGCAGCATCAACGGGTCCCTCGAATGCAACGGCGGCAACCCCGGCCAGGTGCAGAGCCGGATCAACAACTACAAGAGCTTCGTGCAGATCCTGGGCACCACACCTGGCGACAATCTGAGCTGCTGAGGGGGGTAGGCGTAGGCGCAGGCATACGTATATGCGTCCGAGCGCCGGCCGGCCGTCAGCAGCGGGCGTGGGCCGTGATGTCCGCGCCGAACTCGTCGATCATGGCGGGGGTGACGGACGGCCGGCACTGGGCGATGGCGGTGAGGTAGTCCTCGGTGCTCGCACCGAACCGGCCGTGCGCGCCCGCCCCCGCGCCGACCGACTCCAGGTCCCGCTCGAACGACGCCTGTGCGGCCACCCGCGCGGCGTGTTCGATGTCGGCCGGGGTGAACAGCTCACTGGCCGCCACGAGTGCCGCGACATCCACATCGGCCCGCCCGTCGGTGTACCGGGACCAGATCGCCGAGCGGGCCGCGGTGTCCGGCGTACCGATCGGGATCAGGTAGTCGAAGCGGCCCGGACGCAGGAACGCCGGGTCGAGCGAGCGGATCGAGTTGGTCGCGCACACCAACAGCCGTTCGTCCCGCTCCCGGAACCCCGGTATCAGCTTGAGCAGCTCATTGGTCACGCCGTGCAGCCCACCCGGCTGGGCGGGCTCATGGCGTACCGGAGCGATCTCCTCGACCTCGTCGATGAAGACGAGCACCCGTTCCAGATCCGCGATCCGGGCGAACGCGCTGCGCAGCGCCGCCGCGAGATTGCCCTCGTCGGCGAGCCGGGACGGCAGCAGCTCGACGAACGGCCAGCCGAGTCGGGCGGCGATGGCCCGGGCGAAGGTGGTCTTGCCGGTCCCCGGCGGACCGAACAGGGCGATCGCCCGCGGCGGCCGGACCCCGTGCCGGGCGGCCCGCTCCGGCTCCGCCAGCGGCAGCACGACCCGCCGTTCGATCAGGTCCTTCTCCGCCTCCATCCCGGCCACCTTGGCCCACAGGTCGGCAGGCAGGAACCGCCCGCCGAGGTCCTCCAGGAGGCTGGCCGCCGGACCGTGGTGCGGTTCGACCTTCTCGAAGTAGGCCACCGCGGGCTGACGCGTGTAGCCGGCGTTCAGCAACCCCTCACCGAGCAGGTCCTCCTCCGGCAGGACGTACGCGATGCGGCTCACCCGGGCCGCGATCAGCCGCCGTTCCAGTTCCACCAGCAGCGCGCTCGCCAGGCCCCGGCCGCGCCAGGCCGACGAGATCGCGATCCGCATCACCCAGCCCCGCTCACCCGCCACGCAGGCCAGCGCGGCACCAATCGGCGCTCCCTGGTGGACGGCCACCACGGCGGGCTGCCGCGAGGTCAGCGCGCTGATGCACTCGGCGAGTGAGAAGACGGACTCCTGCCCGAGGTCGGCGGTGGAGTCGATCAGGTGGACCACTTCGGCGAGATCGTTCTCACGGTAGTCATGGATGAGCCAGTTCACCGGTACCGCCCCTCGTTGGTCGTGCTCGTGATGTGGGTGCCTCTGGGTGCCTCTGGGTGCCTCTGGGTGCCTTTGGGTGACGCCGATGTCAGCAGACGTCGAGGCCCCGCGACGTTGGTGTCGTGGTGACGTTGATGCCGTGGTGATGTTGGTGTCGCGGTGAGGTTGATGGTTGATGCCGTGGTGATGTGCATGGGGTGGCAGTGAGGCTAGGGCTGAGGGGGGAGCGCGGGCCTGCTCCACCGTGCACAACCGAGGGCGCGGACCACTACGGTCCGTACGTAGCCAGATGTCGTCTTCCTCGGAGGCCGCCCGCCGAGGCGGAATTTGCTGGCCGGTCCGTCCCGTCCGATGACATGCTGTGCGACGTGAACGCACCGGTAGTCCACTTCAGCTTCGCCCCTGAGCTGCACGTTTTCGTCGCGGCAGAGCACAGCGCCGCGGATGTCCCCGTGGTGACCGACGGCACCTCGACGCTCGGCCATGTCGTCGAGTCGTTGGGCGTCCCGCTCACCGAGGTCGGCGGTCTGGTGGTGGACGGGGCCGAGGCGACGGCGGCCCATGTGCCGAGCGCGGGCGAGCGCATCGAGGTGCGGGCCGTCGAACGCCCGCAACAGGTCCCCGGTGCCCCGCTGCGTTTCCTTCTCGATGTCCACCTCGGCACCCTCGCCCGCCGGCTGCGGCTGCTGGGCGTCGACGCGGCGTACACGAACCAGGACCCGGGCGACGCCGCACTGGCGGCGCTCTCGGCGAAGGAGCAGCGGGTGCTGCTCTCCCGGGACCGGGGGCTGCTGCGCCGACGGGAGATCTGGGCCGGAGCGTTCGTCTACAGCGACCGGCCCGACGACCAACTCCGCGACGTCCTGAGGCGCTTTGCGCCCGCGCTGGCCCCCTGGACGCGCTGCACGGCCTGCAACGGCAAGCTGGCGGACGCCGACAAGGACTCGGTGCGCGAGCAGCTCCAGCACGGCACGCAGCGTACGTACGACGTCTTCGCGCAGTGCACCGCCTGCGGTCGTGTCTACTGGCGCGGTGCCCACCACGCCCGACTGGAGGCCATCGTCCAGGAGGCGCTTCGGGAGAACGCCGGCTGATACGGCGAGCGGCTGCCCGTTGGGCATCGCCCGCTGCCGCTGGAACACGCGGCACGGGCCGGCGCCTCCCGGGTCGGCCTCCTGGCCGTACGAATTCCTCAGGGCGGGTGACGGGCGGGACGGCAATCGGGGGACCGGAGAGCGGGTGCGGACCGGAGGGCAAGTGGGGGCGGACGGGCACTCGGCGCGTTGCGTTGCGGCGCTGCAGTACCTGCGGTAGCCGTAGTGACTCTTCGTCAGTGAGTGCTCAACTTCCGTAGAGAAGAGTGCTCAACTTCCGTTTTCCGAGAGGAAGTTCAGGTCCGAATCGGTGCGGTGGCCAGCAGTCGGCTCGGTGCCGGGCCCTCTGCCGTCCGGCCGAAGTTGACCGCCGAGGTGCCAGTCGTAGCGCCGTCGCCGCCGCCGTCTCAGTCGTTCACTCATGAACCATCCCGCGTGGAGACCGTGAGCCATCCCGGTGGCGGGTGCGCCTTCGGGCCCCCTAGCCCACTCGTTGCGCGACACGCCGACGACGCGCGCCGTCCAACGGGTGAATCCGCTGCTTTCGGCCACCCGAAGAGCCCATCGGGTACCTCGAATGCGACGTTCTCCGGTGGTGCGCCGTCGCAATCCGGCTGACGGTGATCACGTCGCTACTGCGATCCGATGTGCCGACAAAGAGTCAGCCTTCGCAGTCGCGCCGAAAGGAACATGTCCCCATGCGCACTGCCCGCACCCTGTTCGCTTCGGCCGCCATCACAGCGGCCCTCGCAATCTCCGCGCCCGTCGCAAACGCAATGATCATGGAGGATATTGCCTCGGGCAGCGGGTCGTCTGCCAGCAACAACGATCACGACAGGAACGGCGACCGTGACCGCGACCGGGACCACGGCCGCGACAACCGTTGCGACTACGGCCGTGGCTACGGCCGGGACAACGGACGTGACAACGGACGTGACAACGGCCGGGACAACGGACGGGACCACGGCCGCGACAACGGTCGCGACCGCGATCGTGACAACGGCCGGGACAACGGTCGCGACAACGGCCGGGACCGTGACCGTGACCGCGACCACGGGCGTGACTACGGCCGGGACCACGGGCGTGACTACGGCCGGGGCCGCTACTGCGACCACGGCCGGCAGCGGCCGAGCGGTGGTGTGCACACCGGTGGCGGCGCGCTGGCCCAGACCGTGCTCGCCGACTGGGACCAGGGCAGCGGCTACGGCGACGACGACCACGGCCGCGGCGGTGGCCGGGACCACGGGCGCGACCACGGTCGCGACGGCGGTGGCCGGGACCACGGTCGGGACGGTGGCGGCCGGGACCACGGTCGGGACGGTGGCGGCCGGGACCACGGTGGCTACGGCGACCGGGACCACGGTGGCTACGGCGACCGCGACCACGGTGGCTACGGCGACCACCGCCGGCCGCACGGCGGCATCCACACCGGTGGCGGTGGCCTCGCGTCCGGCAGCAGCATGGCTGCCGGCTCCGTGCTGATGCTCGGTGGTCTGGGTGCCGGTGCCTACATGCTGCGTCGTCGTTCCGCCTCGGGTTCTGCGACGGCCTGACAAGGCTGCCCCGTACGGGGGCCGCTGCGCCGTCGCGGCCACCGTTCCTCGTGGACGGTGGCCGCGGCGATTGCGTTCCCACCGCCTCCCCACGACCCGCCGCCGCCCGTTCACGAAAGGCATCCGCACATGACCGCCCAGCAGTCGCCCCAGCCGAAGAAGAACCCGCCCCGGACCCCCGCCTCCCGCCCCGTCGGGCGCGGCCTGTTGTGGTCCGCGGCAACCTTTCTGCTGGGTTCGCTCCTCGTCTACAACTCCGTCGACACCTCGGCGGATCCCAAGCCGCAGTCCTCCCACGCCGTGGCCGCCTCCGCAAGCCCCCGGGCGAACGGCTCCTCATCCGCTCCGACCGTCGCTCCGGGACTGGCTCTGCCCCGCTCCGCACCGAAGCGGCTGTCGATCCCGGCGATCGCGGTCGACGCGCCCTTCACCCCGCTCGGCATCACCCCGACCGGCCAGCTCGAAGCTCCTCCCGCAGGCGACAACAACCTCGTCGGCTGGTTCAAGGACGGGGCCACGCCGGGCGAACGCGGCTCGTCGATCATCGCCGGCCACGTCGACACCAAGACCGGACCCGCGGTGTTCATGCAACTCGAATCCCTCAAACCCGGCAGTACGGTCAACATCACCCGTGAGGACGGGGTGATCGCGACGTTCAAGGTCGACTCCGTGGAGACCTTCAGCAAGGCGAACTTCCCCAACGACCGGGTCTACGGCGATGTGCCGGACGCGTCGCTGCGGATCATCACCTGCGGGGGCGCCTACGACCGGAAGGTCAAGGACTACGTCGACAACATCGTGGTCTTCGCCCACCTCTCCTCGTACAGGCGCGCCTGATCCGCCCTCGTACCTCCCCCTCTCCCTCCTCCCCGCCCTCCCCGTCTCCACCCCGTTCCCGTCTTTGCGTTTCGTCCCGCTGCAACCGGACGATGCCCGGGCCGGCCACCGCGCCGGTCCGGGCACCGTTCTGTATTCGGCCTGTGGACGAGCGACACGCGGAACCGTGGATGCTTCCCCGGCCGGGAAGGGGCGAGGGAATAATGAACGCGCTCGGCCCGTACCGCTCAGTATTCGCCCGGCACTGAGAAGGACCTCGCGACGCCTCTCCGCGTTCCCCGTTTCCCCCTTCCGCGTTCCCCCTTCAGCCTCCCGTTTTCTGCCTTCCGCTTTCCGACTTCGAGAAGACTCACCGGTCGTTCCGGTCGTTCCGGTCGTTCCGGTCGTGAGCCGTTTTGCCTGGCGATCACTGGGCACACGCGAGACGACGTGAGTACCGCAGCGCTGAGCAGCAGAGCTGCGTACCGCAGACGTGAGTGCGTCTGACTCACTCTGCTCGTGATGCCAAAACCTCGCCCTGATGACGGGATGAAATGAACCCCGGACGTCAACAACCGCCGACCCCGCGGCGGGGCCGGAAGCCGGCCCGCGGGGGTACGCCCGCGACCGACCGCATGCTGCGCATTCTGCTGCGCCGCCGCAAACAGCCACTGAGCGCCCAGGACGTCACCGTCACGGACCGGCCCGCGGTCCGCAAGGCGGTCTCGGCGGCCGCGCTGGGCAACACCATGGAGTGGTTCGACTTCGGCGTCTACGCCTATCTGGCGGGCACGCTGGGGAAGGTCTTCTTCCCGGCGAGTTCGCCCGGGGCGCAGGTCGTCTCGACGTTCGCAACATTTGCCGCGGCGTTTCTCGTCCGGCCGCTCGGTGGCCTCGTATTCGGTCCGCTCGGCGACCGCATCGGCCGTAAGCGCGTACTCGCCGCAACCATGATCATGATGGCGATCAGTACCTTCGCGGTCGGCTTTCTGCCCAGTTACCACACCATCGGCTTCGCCGCCCCCATTCTGCTGCTGATCTGCCGTCTGGTGCAGGGCTTCTCCACCGGTGGCGAATACGCCGGAGCCACCACCTATATCGCCGAATACGCCCCTGATACCCGGCGCGGATTCCTCGGCAGCTGGCTCGACTTCGGCACCTTCGTCGGGTACTCGCTCGGTTCCGGACTGGTCACGCTGCTCACCGGCGTCCTCGGTACGGACGGTCTGGTGAACTGGGGCTGGCGGCTGCCGTTCCTCGTCGCCGGGCCGCTGGGTCTGATCGGCCTGTACATGCGGCTGCGGCTGGAGGAGACGCCGGCCTTCCAGCGCGAGGCCGAACAGGCCCACCACGACGCGGAGGCGGTCCGTGCCGCTGGTGGCGAGGACCCGGTCGAGGAGGCCCGCCAGTCCGGACACGGACGGCTGAAGGAGATCTTCACCCGGCACTGGCAGGCGGTGCTGATCTGCATGGGCCTGGTGCTGCTCTACAACGTCACCAACTACATGGTGACCTCCTACCTGCCGACGTACATGACCGAGACCCTCGGCGAGGACCCCCTCACCGCGCAGCTGCTGGTGCTCGGCACCATGGTCGTCGTGGTGCTCACCATCACCACTGTCGGCCGCACCTCCGACAAATGGGGCCGGCGGCCCGTCTTCATGGCGGGCAGCGCCGCCCTGATCGCGCTCGCCGCGCCCGCGGTGCTGCTCATCCGGGCCGGCGGCATCCTGCTGCCCGCCTTCGGGTGTCTGATCCTCGGCCTGCTGCTGGTGTGCTTCGCGGGGACGTCGGCCTCGACGCTGCCGGCCCTCTTCCCGACCCGGCTGCGTTACGGAGCGCTGTCGATCTCGTTCAACATCTCCGTCTCGCTCTTCGGCGGTACGACGCCGTTGTTCGCCTCCGCGCTGGTGCAGGCGACCGGAAGCGCCATGGTCCCGGCGTACTACCTGATGGCGGCCGGTGTCATCGGGCTGATCGCCACCTTCTTCCTGCACGAGACCGCGGGCAAACCGCTGCGCGGCTCCGGCCCGATGGTGGAGACCGAGGAGCAGGCCCAGGCACTCGTGGCCAAGAGCCGCACCGAGGCCGGCCGGCGGGCCAGGGACATCTGGATCCGGCTACGGCACCCCTGGGCCCGGCACTGAGCACCCCATCGTCACCCCGTCGGCGCAGTCACCCCGGACTTCATCGGCGCACGCTGCTGTCCCAGCGCCAACTGGTGAGACGAGCACGCCCCGGTAGCGCACGGCGTCCGGTGGCCCACAACAGGACGGCCCACGGGCCGGGGGCCACTGGGGCATCGGCATCAGCTGGAGCCCCCGGGTCGCCCGCGGCACCTGCGTCACCTGGGTCACCCGGACTGCCCGGGACATCCGGGGCGTCCGGGAACAGCCGGGCGAGCACCCGTGCGCACAGGTCGGCGGGCGGCTCCCAGGTCAGCCCCAGCCCCTCGGCCAGATCGTGGGTGTGGACCAGGGTCTCCACCGCCCCCATCGCCGCGAAGCCCGCTGGGTCCGACAGCCCGAACACATGGTGAGCCCGGACCTCCGGCGACGCCGTGCGCACCATGGCGACCAGTAGCGCGCCGCACGCCTCCAGCACCTGCAACAGCCCCGCCGGCCCCGCCGAGCGGTCGGCATGCACGGCGTTCGCGGGCCCGCCCGGTCGCCGGCTCTCCCACGCGAAGGGCACCTCACCGTCCAACGGGGGCTGCCGCGGCCCGAGTTGGACGGCGTAGGCGAACAGGTCGTCACTGAGGTGCTCGACCGTCTCCCAGCAGTCCCACTCCAGCGAACCGGCTCTTTGCTGCCACGCCGCAGCGGGCGCCCGGCGCAGTACGGCCACCGCGAGCTGCACGCAACGGTCGAGGTCGTCCGCGGTGACGGTAAGGGGTGTTGACTGGGACATGAAGGGACCGTATCTCGTGATGACGTGGGCGAAGGGAACGGCCCCGAAGAAACGCCCCCACAGGTGGCCTCCTGATGGCTGTCGCCCCTAACTGACGGACTATCGTGGGCGCATGTCCGCCCCAGAACTGATCCGCATCGTCTCCCGCGACTCGCCGATGGCCCTGGCCCAGGTGGAGCGGGTACGCACCGAACTCGCCGCGCTCCATCCCGGCATCGCCACCGAGGTCATCCCGGTCAAGACCACCGGTGACCGCTGGATGGGCGCGCTCTCGCAGGTCGAGGGCAAGGGCGCGTTCACCAAGGAGGTCGACGCCGCCCTGCTCGCCGGTGAGGCGGACCTGGCGGTGCACTGCGTCAAGGACATCCCGGGCGACCGCCCGCTGCCGGCCGGGACGACCTTCGCGGCGTTCCTGGAGCGCGATGACGTCCGCGATGCGCTGATCGACCCGGGCGGCCGTACGCTCGACGAGCTCCCGGCCGGCACCCGGATCGGCACCTCCTCGGTCCGGCGGATCGCCCAGCTCGCCGCCTCGCACCCGCACCTCCAGTGCGTGCCGATGCGCGGTAACGCCAACCGCCGGATGGAGAAGCTCGCGGCCGGCGAGGCGGATGCACTGCTGCTGGCCGTCTCGGGCCTTGAGCGCATCCGCCGGACGGACGTGATCACCCAGATCCTTTCCGTCGACGAGATGTGCCCGCCGATCGGCGCGGGCGTGCTGGCGCTCCAGTGCCGCGAGGACGACACCGAGACCATCGACGCGGTCAGCGGTCTGGGCCACCCCCGTACGTACCAGGAGACCACCGCCGAGCGGATGCTGCTGCACGTTCTGCAGGGGCACTGCAACAGCCCGATCGCGGGTTACGCCACCACCGACCGCCGCGGCGAACTCTCCCTGCGCGCCTGCGTCTTCACCCCGGACGGCAAGACGGTCCTCAACGCCCACGAATGGGCCGGCCCGCTCACCCCGGAGACGCTCGGCACCTCCGTGGCCGTGACCCTGCTGCGCCAGGGCGCCCGCGAACTCATCGACGGTATCCCGCACTGAGCCCGCGACACCCCCAAGGGCCACGGGCTCCCTACCTCCCCGGGGTACGACATCCCCGGGGTACGACCACGACCTGGTCGTCGTCCTCGTAGATGATGCGGCCGGGGTCGGCGGACTCCAGTCGTTCGTACGGGACGCCGTGTGCGGCCAGTAGGTGCAGATAGCCGTCCACGCGCGCTATGAGGTGGGTCGCGGTGGTCTTGAACCAGGCCACCGCGCACGGGTTCCGCTGCCGGTCGTAGACGAGCGGGTCGGTGTCGGACGGATTGGCGTAGTGGGCGTCGTACCAGTCGTTTCCGGCGCGCCAGAAGCGGTACTGCTCCTCGCTCAGCCTGCCGTCCCGGGCGAGCCCGTTGGCGAGGGCGAAGATGCCGGGGAAGTGGCCGTGCGGACTGCGCGTAGTCCCTTGGAACCGTATGTAGCGGGCCTGGGTCACGGTGTTGACCTCCGGTGGGGCGAACGGTGAGGTGAAGCGGAGCGGGCCGATCGTCGCGGCATGGGCTCGGCTTGCGGACCTGTGTGCGTCCTTCATGGTGCGCCATCCGTTCCATGTGTGCGGTGGGTGACGGCGCGTCAGCTCAGCCCGCCCGCAGGCCGGCTGGACCATGGCGCGATGGGCAAGGGATGCGGCGGGACGGGCCGGTGGGGATTCGCGGAGTGGGGGGTGCGGTTTCCGCGGCGGGTGCTGGTGGTGGCGGGGGTGTTGGGTGTCCTCTTCGGGTGCGCGGCCTCGGGGCTGGCCGACCGGCTGTCCGTAGGCGGGCTGGCCGCGTCGGGGACACCTTCGGAGCGGGCGGAGGCCTGGGCAGCGCGCTACGGCGCCGGCAGTCCGGAACTCGTGCTGGTCGTCCGGCCGGTCTCACCGCGGAATGCGCTGGACGGTCCGGCGGTGCGCGTCGCTGGACGACGTCTGACGGAGCGGCTGGCAGCTGAGGGAGGGGTGGCCGGGGTCCGCTCGTACTGGACGGCGGACGGGGACGGTGCGCGCGGTCGTCGTGGAACTGGTCTTGCCCGTGCTCTTGATGTCGACCATGAGCCTGGTCGTGCGGCGGGGTTGCGGTCGACGGATGGGCGGGCCGCGCTCGTGCTGGTCGATCTTGACGGGAGCGAGACCGAGACGGCGCGGACCGCGGAGCGGCTCGTACCGCGCTACACCGGGGAGCGGGGCCCGTTCGCCATCCGGGCCACCGGGCCCGCGTGGAGCCTGGCGCAGTCGACCGTGCAGGCACGTGCGGACCTGCTGCGGGCGGAGCTGATCGCCGCACCGCTGACCTTCGTGATCCTGGCCCTGGCGTTCCGTTCGCTGGTGGCGGCGCTCCTGCCGGTGCTGGTCGGCGGGGCGGCGGCGGTCGGGGCGCTCGCCGTGCTGTGGGTGCTCACCGCCGTCACGGACGTCTCCGTCTTCGCGGTCAACCTCATCGGCGCGCTCGGATTCGGACTGGCGGTGGACTATGCCCTGTTCATCGTCGCCCGGTTCCGTGAGGAGCAGGCCCGGGGGCGCACCGCACAGGAGGCGGCGCTGGCCGGTGTGGCGACGGCCGGCCGTACGGTCGCGGTGTCGGCCGGTACGGTGACCGCGGCCCTGGCGGCGCTGTTGGTGTTCCCCTTCTCGTTCCTGCGCTCGATGGCGTACGCGGGCATGGTGGTGGTCGTACTCGCCGCCCTCACCGCCGTGTTCGTGCTGCCGGCGGTACTGGTCCGCTGGGGGAGCCGGGTCACGGCGCTGGATCCCCTGGGACGGTTCCGGTGGGCGCCGGCGCCGACGATCGGCGGGGACAGTCCGCTGTGGGGCACGGTCGCACGGGCGGTCACCCGGCGGCCGGTGTGCTGGGGAGCGGCCTGCATGGTGGTGCTGGCCGCGCTGGTGCTGCCGTTCGCACACGGCCGCCCCGGGCTCGCCGATGAGCGGATCCTGCCGGCCGGCGCCGAATCGCATGCGACCGCCGATCTCGTACGGAGCGAGTGGGGGACGTCCGCGGAGGGCACCCTGACGGCGGTCCTCCCGCGGGTCGATGCGGAGGCCGACCGGGCGGCGCTGGATGCGTACGGACGCAGGCTGTCCGGGCTGGCCGGGGTGCGGGGTGAGGCGACGGTGACCGTTCCGGCGACCGGACGGTATGTGGGCGGGCGGCGGGTGGGGGGCGAGGGAGCGTCCCCCTCTGAGACGCGCCGGGGACCGTACACCTCTGAGGTGGTCGGGGGAGCGTACGCGCCGAGGCCGGGCGGGAGAGCCGCCGGGCGCGTGGTGCGGGGCGCTGTGGTGACGTTGACGCTGCGGTCCGATCCGCAGTCGGAGCGTGCCGCCGCGCTCGTGCACGCGGTCCGCCGGCTGCCGGCCCCCGGCGGCGCCCTGCATCTCGCCGGTTGGGCCGCTCAAGTCGTCGATGCCCGCGCCGCGTTGGCGCAGCGGCTGCCGCTGGCACTGGGACTGATCGCCGCCGGGACCATGACCGTGGTGTTCCTGTTCACCCGCAGTGTGCTGATTCCGCTGAAGGTGCTCGCGGTGGCGGCGCTGAGCCTCACCGCCGCCCTCGGTGGCCTCGTCTTCGTCTTCCAGGACGGTCATCTACGGTCACTGCTCGGCGACTTCACCGTCACCGGCACGATCGACATGACGATTCCACTGCTTCTGTTCAGCGTGGCATTCGGCCTGTCCGTGGACTACGAGCTGTTCCTGCTCTCCCGTATCCAGGAGCACTACCGGGCGACGGGCGACAATACGGCGGCGATCGTCCACGGCATCTCCCGGACCGGACGGCTGTTCACCGCGGCGGCGCTCGCCGTGGCCGTGGCCATGGGCGCGCTCGCCTCCTCGGGCGTGCTGCTGCTCAAGGAACTGGGAGTCGGTCTGGCACTGGCCGTCGTGGTCGATGCCACGGTGGTACGGGGGGTGCTGGTCCCGTCGGTGATGCGGCTGGCGGGGCGGGCCAACTGGTGGGCGCCGGGGCGCGGCCGCCGTGCTCCTGATCCGCGACATGGGCACCCGCACCATGACGGCTCGTCGCACCATGACGGCTCGTCAGTCACGCCCAGTCACGGCGACGTGACCGACCTGACCTCGCCCTCCAGCCGCGCCTGAGGGCCGTGCCTGAGTTCCGACCTCGATCGTCCGTGAAGCGGAACGGGTGAGCTGCGGGCGCCGATCACGACCGCACGGATGACGCGTCGACCAGCGCCGTCGCTTCCGCGAGCGTCATGCCCGGACGCAGCTCGGTCTCCGCGGTCACCCCGAGGCGTTCGCCCATGACGAGGGCGAATTCCAGGAGTGCGAGGGAATCGACGTCGAGTTCCTCGAACGTCGCGTCAGGACGCAGCTCGGCCGTGTCGATGCCGAAGGTCTCGTTCAGGGCCGCGCAGATGACGGCGTAGTTGGGGGAGGAAGCTGGGGGAGTGTGTGTCGGGCAGGGGTCAGACACGAGCCGTCACGGCTCCCTTCTGTGGAGAGGGGGACGGGGAGGGAGAGGGGGGAGGGGTGGAGAGGCCCGGCGACGAGGGCATGCTCATGCCCGCGCGGACGTACTCCCCGGACAGTTCCGGCGGTGGTGCGAGGCCGGCCGTCGCGGCCTCCAGGCGGGTCCGGTCGTAGTGGCGGCGGGACCACCAGTGCGGAGTCAGCCCGGCGGCCAGGCGGATGAGGAACCGTTCCAACGGCCGCATGTCTTCGGCCGTCAGGTCCGGGTCAAGCGTGACATCGAGCCAGTCACATCCGCTCAACGCGATCCGCACCAGCTCCTGCACCGAGCAGTCCTGAGGGTGTGTCACGTGATAGGTCTCGACCGGTGGCTCCGGCTCGGCCATCGTCCTCTCGGGGCGGGCGGCGGCGCAGCGCAGCATGGCCGTCACCGCCCAGTCGACCTGCAGCAGGTTGACGAGGGCATCCGGCCGTCCCGGCACGCGCGCCGTATAGGGGAAGCTGATGTCGTCGCCGACCAGACCGGCGGCGCGCAGGACGAAAGCCGGATCCTGTCGCTCCAGCATGCTGATCCGGGCCGCCTGGACCGCCAGCCAGTGGCGCGGCTCACCTGCCTGGGACGGCCGGTCGGTCACCAGCAGACTGGGGCGGAAGACCACCGCCGGCCGGCCCTCGGCCCGTGCCCATGCGCGCACCAGGCCCTCGGCGCGGAACTTCGACTCCTCGTACAGGGTGGCAAATCCGTACTGCTCGTCCAGTGTGTCCTCGTACACCAGGCCCGTGCGGCGCCTGCCCGCGACGAACGCGGTGCTGATGTGGAACAGCCGCCCGGTACGTCCCCCGGCGCTCAGCAGCTCCAGGACGCGGCGGGTGCCCGCCACGTTGGTGCGGTGCAGTGCCGCCGCCTGGCCCAGCGGGCTGGTGTCGGCGGCGCAGTGCCACAACTCCTGCGTGCGCCGCGCCAGCGCCGCGTGTTCCGCCTCCGACAGTCCCAGCCGCGGGGCGGCCAGCTCGATCCGCACCGGGGTGACCCGTCGGTGGAACTCGTCGGCGTCCCACCCGGCCCGGGATCCGGCCTCGGTCCCAGGACCGGCGGTTGTGCTGCGTACGGCCCGCAGCAGTCGTTCGCGTGCGGAGACCGGATCACCCCGTACGAGGGCGCAGACGGGACGGTCGTCCCTGCGCAGCAGCGCGGCGAGGAGCTGTGCGCCGAGAAAGCCGGTGGCACCGGTGATCGTGATCAACGACTCACTCCTTCGACCGCGCACCGCCCGCGGCGCGGCAGCGTGCGCACCGCAGGCCCGGGCTGTGGCTTGCGCACTGATATTATTCCTATTTATTAGGAATGTGTTGCAGTATGTCGAAGTGTCAGGGATCAGCGGCCCCGGCGCACCGGCGCACCGTTGCAATACGAGCATTCGCGTGATCTCCGGCCGCGTCCGTGCGCCCCCATCGGCCCCACGGCTGAAGTGGCTCTACGACGCCGCGCGGAAGACCAGTACGGCGTTCTGGCCCCCGAACCCGAACGCATTGCTCACCGCCGCCGCCATCGGCAACGGCCGTGGCGCCTTCGCGACCACATCGAGTTCGATCTCGGGATCCTGCTGCTGCAGATTCGCCGTCGGCGGGATCACCTGCTCCGCCAGTGTCAGGACCGTGCACGCCGCCTCGATCGCCCCGGCGCCACCGGCCGAGTGCCCCAGGGCCCCCTTCACCGCGGTCACCGGCGGCGGCCGCCGGAAGACCTGCCGCAGTGCCAGCGCCTCCGCCCGGTCGTTGAGGACCGTCGACGTGCCGTGCGCATTGACGTGGTCGACATCGCCCGGCTCGATCCCCGCGTCGCCCAGCGCGGCCGACAACGCCTCGGCCGCCCCGCGTCCTTCCGGGTGCGGCGCCGTGAAGTGGTACGCATCGCACGACGCCCCGTAGCCGGACAGGTAGGCGTGCGGGCGGGCGCCGCGCGACCGGGCATGTTCCAGCCGCTCCAGTACGAGCACCCCGGCCCCCTCCGCCAGGACGAACCCGTCCCGGCCCGCGTCAAAGGGGCGGGAGGCGCCCGCGGGATCGGCCGCCCGCCGGGACAGCGCGCCCATCTGGTGGAAGCAGGCGGCCGGAACCCGGCTGCACAGCGATTCGCTGCCGCCCGCCACCACCACGTCGCAGGCGTCCGTGAGCAGCAGCTGGCGGGCGGTGCCCAAGGCCGTCGCCCCGGACGCGCATGCCGTACTGACCGTCAAGTTCGGCCCCCGCACCTGAAGGTCCATCCCCACTTCGCCGGCCACCATGTTCGGCACGCTGCGCGGAATGGCCAACGGGGAGATGTCCGTGGCCCGTCCCTCGGTGAGCTTGGTGAACTCCGCCTCGTAGCGCTCCATGCTCGCCGTGCCCACCCCGAGAACGACCCCCACCCGTACGGGATCCCAGCTGCCGGCGCCCAGCCCGGCGTCCTTCACCGCCTCGCGGGCGGCCACCAGGGCCATGGCCGCGCACCGGTCCAGTCGCCAGGAGAGCCGGCGTCCGAGCTGCG
This sequence comes from Streptomyces sp. NPDC048197, assembly GCF_043202395.1. NCBI lineage: Bacteria > Bacillati > Actinomycetota > Actinomycetes > Kitasatosporales > Streptomycetaceae > Streptomyces > Streptomyces sp. NPDC048197. The sequence goes on along the minus strand of NZ_JBIDAJ010000004.1, from coordinate 358,358 downwards.
CGGCAGGGTCGAAGTGGGGCACTCGGCAGCAGAAGTCCACCGGGAGGCCGGCGAGTGACGGCTCGGTCGCCGCGGTGGATTCGCCCCTCAGCAGGCCCTGCCAGGTGGCGGCGACCCCCACCCCCGCGGGCGTCACCAGCCCCAGTCCCGTGACGGCCACCTCTCGCGCGCTCATTCGGCCGCCACCCTCCGCACCCGCGCCTCAGCGATTTCCGGCATGCGCTCAGTATTGGCAGCCGTCCGCCCACCCCGGGCGCGCCAAGCCGCAGCGTCCCCCGACCAGCCGCAGCCTTCCCCGGCCTGGGCGGCGAGCGGGAGCCGTGGGTGCTCCGGAGGGGAGGGCCGCGCCCCGCCGTGCCCCAGTCGGCCCTTCGCGTGTACCGTTCGCGCGTACGTATCGCGCGCACAAACCGTGCGTTCGATCATCAACGGTGATCAACAGTCTCAGGCTCTGGGATGATCTTTGCATGCTCGCCAGGCACATGACACGATGGCCAGCGCCGCACGGGGGAGCGGTGTATCAGTGGGGACAACCTCCCTTTGCGCACCAAGGCTTCAGTCGCCCCGCGGTCGGCTGACCCCGCCGGTGCTCCCTTCTTCCCGGGGCGGCGAATACCTACCGAGCCGAACCAGCGTCAGCACATGGAAAGAAGGAACCACCGACATGAACACCGCCACGCACTCCTCCGGCACCACGCCCATCTACGAAGAGCTCGTCGAGGAGCACGGTGACGTCCTCGCCGCGACCCGTGAGGCGGCGGAGCATTCCCAACTCAAGGCGTCCCAGGCACTCGACTGGAGCGATCTGCGCCGCCGTCACCACCAGTAGTGGTGGTACTCGTTCTCGACTGCGCTTCTCTTGATCGCGCCTTCTCTTGATTGCGCCTTCTCGATTACGCGTTCTCGCTCGGGCGGAAGCTGTCCAACAACCGTGCCGGGGCGGCCTGCTTCCAGGAATCCACGAGGATGTCCCGGAGTTCGTCCACGTCCTCCAGTGCGGCCAGCCGGACGCGCACCCAGTGAGAACCTGCCTCATGCGGCGGCACCCAGAATTTGTGCGGTTCCGCGGCGATCAGCTCGTGCCGCTCGTGGATGGGGCAGCGCACGGCGAATGACGTCTCGTCGTCGGGAACGGTGATGAACATCTTCCCCGCCACCCGGAACGTGGGCATATCCCAGGCTTCCTTCTCCACCGTTTCCGGGAGCGACAGGGCGATACGGCGGACGTCGGAAGAATCGATCACGTCACCACTTTAGCCCCGCCGACCACGCTCCTGAAACGTTCAGGAAGGCGCGGTGGGACCGCGGCCCCTGATCAGATTCTCGACGTGGTCGAAACGCGCGTGCAGCGTCCGCAACTCCGCCCGCAGCGCCTCCGCGTCCTCGCGCGCATGGCTGCCGATCGCCTTGCCCAGCCGGATCGCGTCCTGCTCCGCACGGCCGACGAACCACGTGGCGAGGGCGGCCGTGATGACGCCGAACGCGGTAATGGCGCCGAGCATCAAAAGGGACGCGATGACCCTGCCCCACACCGTCACCGGGTAGAAGTCCCCGTACCCCACCGTGGTCGCCGTCTCGATCGACCACCACACCGCTTTCGGGTACGACGTGATATTCGCCCGCGGTGCGCCGGATTCGGCAACGACCACCAGAGCGGCGCCGGCGAGCAGCAGCGCGCTCATACCCACGGTCACCCAGAAAGCGGCCCGTGCGTGCAGCCGACGCCATGACTCGTTCCGGAAGAGGCGATTCAGAGCGGACACGAGAAACGACGGCACCAAAGCGGGTCATCACCTTCCACTGCCGGCCTGACCGGAATGCAGATCTGCCGTGCGAAAACCGGCTCTCCGCCGGAAAGCCGGTTTTCTTACGGCATTGCCGACATTAACAGGGGGTGCTGTGGGGGCCCTGTCACGAGGAGGGAATGCGGGGTGCGGCCGGAGTGTCGCCGCGAACGGCGTGCAGGTAGAGCGCCAGCGTGTCGAGGGTGAAATACGAGCTGTAGGAGACGTCGGGGAAGTCCCCGCCGGTGTGGTAGCCGCCGATGACCCCGATCAGGGCGTAACCGGTGAAGTCCCTTACCAGGAACGGCCCGCCGGAGGTGCCGCCGATGTAGCCGGCGCAGGCGATCTCCAGGAAGTCGCCGGGGGCGGCCGGGTCGGTGCTGGTGTAGCGATGCGTGGACGAGGTGCAGTCCAGCGGCTTGGGGTGGGTGGTGTCACTGCTGCCCGGGTAACCGATGAGCCGTACGTCCCGGTGGTCGTACCCGGGATAGGGGACCAGGTCGTACCCGCCGGTGACGTCCTCCACCTCGGCCCCGTCGGCGCGCGCGCCGAGCCGTACGATCGCGTAGTCCCAGCGTGCGCCCCCGTTCGTACCGAGGTCGTAGTAACGCTGGTCGAGGTAGATCCGGTCGACGGGGTAGATCCCGTGCGGCTTCAGGCCGTCGTGGTATTGCGGCACGAACGACAGATGGCGCTTCGGATCGGGCGCGCGCAGGCAGTGCGCGGCGGTGACGACGAGGTTGCGGAGCGGGCTGCGGACGACCGTTCCACCGCAGAAGCGGCCGGTGTTGGTGCCGTCCGTCCAGAAGAAGGTGCCGACCTGTGGGAGGCCGTCGAACGGGTGGCTGGGCGGCGGCACCGGGTCCGCCGCCGTCGATGGCCGCGCCGCGCGGAGGCTGCTGTTCCCCTTCGCTGGGCCCCTCCTGTCGGCCGCGACCGGCTCGGCGGCCGCCATCCGCTGCGGGGTCCAGTACGCGTCGTCGTCCGAAGCGGACGGGGATGCCGAAGTCGACGCGGGTGACGGTCTTGCCGGCGCTGGATGAGGAGTGCCGGTTGCGTGCGCGGCGGGGGTGAAGGGAGCCGGCGGGACGGCGAGTGCCGGTCCGGCGAGGCCGAGGAGGAGGGTGGTGAGGAGGAGGGAGCGGAGGCCGCGTACGGCGATCGGTCTGTGCATGATCGGGGTCCTCCCGAGGGATGCTGGCCGAGCGTGGAGAGCCGAGGGTGCGTGCTGGGTCCGAGCGGGCGAGCCATGGTCCTACGGGATGGTCCTACGGCTGGGCCGGTGTGGCGAGAGGGCGTGTCGAGGGGCCTGGTCCAGGCGGTGTGGTGGCGTGTTCCGACGGTGCGTTCCGGCGTGCGTTTCGCGGAGGGAGTGGGGGTGTGATTCGGATAGGGTGGCGAGGGAGGTGGTTCCCGTGGCCAGTGAGCAGGATGCGCTCTTCGCTTCGGTTGATGCGTTGCTGGCGCAGGCCGGTGCGCTGGACGCGCTCCCGGAGCCGGCGGAGCGCAAGCGACTGCGCGAGGCCGCCGGCCTGAGTCAGGATCAGGTCGCCACGGCGCTGGCCGTCCGGCGGGAGACGATCACCAGCTGGGAAGCCGGCCGGACCGAGCCGCGCCAGCCGAAGCGCGCCGCGTATCTGCGGCTGCTGGAGGGCCTCGCGGAGCGATTCCCCGGCGGGTCGGATGCCGTCGATCCCCTCGGTCCCGTCGAGGCCGCACCGGGCCCCGCGCCGATCCCCGCCCCGGCTCCCCCTGAAGCCCGGCCGGCAGAAGCAGCATCGGCACCCGCCGCCCCCGCCACCCCCGCTCCCCGGCCCACCCGGCCGCCCCGCCCCACCCGTACGGCCGCCCGTCCGGCCCACCCCGCACGCACCCCCCAGCCACCGGCCCGGCCGTCCTCGCCCGACCCCGACCCCCGGTTCGCGCACGGGCCGCTCGCCGTGCTCGACGGGGACGGTTCCGCGTACTGCGTCGAGGGGCTGGTGCTGGACTGTCCGGCCAAGAGCGTGCCGGCGCTGGTCGAGTGGGCGTTGACCGAGGCGAAGCTCGGGGCGCCGCGGCTGCATCGGCACGGCAAGGACGCGGACCCGCTGGTCGTGATCACTGCCGGCGCGGCCGAACGGCTGGGGCTGCCTGCCGCCCTGGAGGACCGGCGGGGGCTGCGCCTGGCGGCCGACCACAAGATCGTCAAGCAGCTCACGCGCGCCAAGTGGCAGCTCACCCGGCGCGGTTTCGGTCCCTGGCCGCGGATCTACCGTCCCGCAGAGGGCGGCCGGCGGCAGTGCGTACAGCTCGCGATCCTCCCGTGGGGCGCGCTCGATGCCCGTTCCTGGGGAGCGGCGGAGCACCTGCCGGCGGCCGAACTCGCCCGCGTACTGGGCTCGTTCGCTACGCGGGTCATCACCCCGCGCGGTTCCACGGCCGTCTGCGGACTGGAGCTGATGACCGCGCTGCGCCCGCCGACCCGCGCCGTCAAGGACGAGGGCACCGGCGCCTGGGTTTCCGGGCCCAACCCGGGCGCGCTCACAGAACCCGTCGATCCCGCGCCGCCCGAGGCGCCCGGCGAACACCCGGTGGTCGCCGCCCTTTACCCGCGCCACCACGAGCGCACCTCCGACCAGGTCCTTGATGAAGAGGCCTTTGACTGGTTCCGGTCGCTCACCGACGAGGAGTGCGCCCAGGGCTACGCGTACGGGGTCGGCATCGACGTCAACATGGCGTTCGCCGCGGCGGCGAACCGCCTCACGGTCGGCACCGGCCCGGCCACCCACGTACACGCCCCCGCCTTCGACCCCAAGCTGCCCGGCACCTGGCTCGTCGACCTCTCCCGCGTCGACGTCGACCCCCGGCTGCCCAACCCGTTCACCCCGAGGGGCGCCCGCCCGGCCGGACCGGCCTGGTACGCCACCTCGACGCTCGCGTACGCGGTCGAACTCGGCGCGCGCGTCGAGCCGTTGGAGGCGTACGTACGGTACGAGCACGGCTCTTATCTGGACGCCTGGTACACGCGGCTGCGCGATGCCTACATGGCCACGATGGCCGACCTCGGGGTGACGGCCGGGATGTCGGACGCCGACTTCCTGTCTGCCATGGCGCGTCACAAGGACGTGGACCCCGGACAGGCGGCCGTGCTGTCGGCCATCAAGGCGACCGTCAAGGGCGGCATCGGCAAGCTCCGTGAGCGGCCGCAGGGCGTGGGCCACAAATACGGCGAGCGCTGGCCCGCCCTGGAGCGCCCCACCTGGAGCCCGCACATCCGGGCGGAGCTCATCGGCAAGGCCCGCACCAACATGCACCGCAAGATGACCAAGCTCGCCGCCGTCGGGCGGTTCCCGGTCGCGGTCCTGTCGGACTGCGCCGTCTACCTCTCCCACGGTCCGTCGCCGCTCGACTTCCTCCCGTACACGGAGGAGGGCAAACCGCTTCCCGGGGGCTTCCGGCTCGGGGTCTCGCCCGGCATGGTCAAGCACGAGGGCACCCAGGACTTCCTGTGGGTGGCCGCGATGATCGAGGACGAGCGGATCAACCCGGCCCGGCACATCAAGGGCACCGACGCCGCCGGAGACGGGGAGTAGGAGCGCGCCATGGGCATCATCCAGGACAGCCTGGACAAGGCTGAGGAGCACACCGCCACCCGCCCCCTCCCCAAGTCGGCGCCGGCGCAGATGCGCTTTTTGGTCAAGTCCGAGAAGGGCTCGACCATGGCGGTGGCGCGGCTGCTCGGGGTCTCCCAGCGGACGGTCGAGCGGTACGTCAAGGCGCAGATCAAGAGGCCCCGCAAGGACCTGGCGGCCCGTATGGAGCGCGAGGTCCGCAGGCGGTGGCAACCACGGGTCCGCGAGCGGGCAAAGAAGCGGGCGGCGACCGTCGGCGGCATCGTCATCGAGACCCGCGCCCGCTTCGGCTTCACCGCCGCCCCGGGCAGCACCGACGACAGCCGTATCCGGCGCATCACCCAGGCCCTGCCCCCGGCCTACGCCGCCCGCCTCTTCGACGCCCAGGCCGCCGGGGCAACGGAACAGCAACTGCGCGAGATCGCGGCCGAGGGGCTCCAGGAGATCTACTTCAAGGACCACGGCCGCCGCGCCGACGGGCTGCAGGTGGAGTTCACCGACATCGAGTACGTGGAGATGGAGTTTTAGGAGCGACCCAGGGATTGAGGAGCGAGCTGGTGTCCGGGGTTCGTTGCCCTCGGCAACATTTGTTTCTCCGTCCCGCTCCCGCCCGCCGTCCCTGTCCCGCCACCCGCCTGCGTCCCCGTCCCCGCCCGTCAACGTTCGCGGTGCGTCACGGCCCGGAGGTAACCTGAACGGAGCCCTCCTGCCCCTGCAGCCGGGGAGGTCACATGGTCGCCGGTGAGAGCCTGCGTCCCAGTAGGGCGGACGCGCCGCGCTACATCCCCATAGCCGAGCACGGTCTGATCGGCGATATGCGGACGGCCGCGCTCGTGGGCACGAACGGGACCATCGACTGGTACTGCTGCACCCGGTTCGACGCGCCGAGTGTGTTCGCGTCGATCCTGGACGCCGACCGCGGCGGGTCGTTCGAGCTGGCGCCGGACGTGCCCACGCGGACCAAGCAGTTCTACTTCCCCGACACCAACATCCTGATCACACGCTTCTTCGCGGACAACGGTGTCGGCGAGGTCCAGGACTTCATGCCGATCGTCGACGACTCACGCGAGGCGGACCGGCACCGGCTGATCCGCCGGGTGCTGTGCGTCCGCGGCACGCTGCCGTTCATCGCCCGGGTGGCTCCCCGGTTCGACTACGGCCGGCGTACGCACACCGTGAGCAGCCACGGGTGCCATACGGTCTTCGAGTCGCCGGGGCTGACGCTGTCGCTGACGTCCAGCGTTCCGGTCGAGATCGACGGTCCGGACGCCTGGTCCTCGTTCAAGCTGCACGAGGGTGACGTCGCGGTGTTCGCGCTCGACCGTATTGGCGGGGGGCTGGAGCCGCGGGCCTGTCCGGCGATGGAGGCCGAGGAGCTGTTCGGCGCCACGGTGCGCTACTGGCGGAGCTGGCTTTCCCACTCCCGGTACCGGGGACGCTGGCGGGAGATGGTGCACCGCTCCGCACTCACCCTCAAGCTCCTCATCTACGCGCCGACCGGTGCCATTGTGGCCGCGCCCACGACCAGCCTGCCGGAGCAGATCGGTGGCGAGCGGAACTGGGACTACCGGTACGCCTGGGTGCGGGATGCCGCCTTCTGTATTTATGCGCTGCTCAGGCTGGGCTTCACCGATGAGGCCAAGGCGTTCGTGCACTTCCTGTCCGGCAATGTCCGCTCCGAAGCCTGCGCGGCCGGGCCGCTGCAGATCATGTACGGCATCGACGGCCGCAGCGAACTCCCCGAGGAGGAGCTGTCCCACCTGGAGGGGCATCTGGGGTCGGCGCCCGTCCGGATCGGCAACAATGCCGTCAAGCAGCTCCAACTGGATATCTACGGCGCGCTTATCGATTCGCTCTATCTCTATGACAAGTGGGGCGAGCCGCTGTCCAGTGAGCACTGGGACACCATCGGGAACCTGGTCAACTGGGTCTGTGAGAACTGGGACCAGCCCGACGAGGGGATCTGGGAGACCCGCGGCAAGACACAGAACTTCCTGTATTCCCAGCTGATGTGCTGGGTCGCCATCGAGCGGGCGATGCGGATCGCCACCCACCGTGGTCTGCCGGCGGACACGCTCCGGTGGGGGCGGACCCGCGACGCGATCTACCGGCGGATCATGGACCGGGGGTGGTCCGCGGAGCGGAAGGCATTCGTCCAGCACGAGGGCGACACCGTCCTGGACGCCGCCGTGCTGATGATGCCGCTGGCCAAATTCATCTCACCCACCGACCCGAAGTGGATCTCCACGCTCGACGTGCTGGGCGAGGACCTGGTCTCCGATTCGCTGGTCTACCGCTACGACCCGCGCAGCAGTCCGGACGGCCTGCGCGGTGAGGAGGGCACCTTCTCGATCTGCTCGTTCTGGTACGTCGAGGCGCTCTCCCGCGCCGGCCGCGTCGACGAGGCCCGGCTCGCCTTCGAGAAGATGCTCACCTACGGCAACCACCTCGGCCTGTACGCCGAGGAGATCGGCCGCACCGGCGAACAGATCGGCAACTTCCCCCAGGCCTTCACCCACCTGGCACTGATCAGCGCCGCCTTCAACCTCGACCGGGCGCTGGGCTGACGACCGTCCTGGAGGGGGCCTTCCCGGCGACGGCATCCCCGGTGACGGCATCCCGGTGACGGCACCGTCGACGGCTCCGCCTACCGTAGGGCGCTGCCGTTGACGCCGGGAGAGGTATGACCATCGAAGATGCCGTGTTCCGTGGGCGGATGCCCGGGCGGGCCGGGGACCTGTCGGTTGAGGGGCACGGCATCGAGCCGGTGCCCGAGGGCAACCGTTACGGGACGCCGGCGCGGTTGTTCACCGTCTGGTGTGCACCGAACCTGACCATGAGCGGGGTCTTCACCGGCACGGTGGGCGTGTCGCTGGGGCTGGATTTCTGGACGGCGCTCGTCGCCATGGTGCTCGGCACGGTCGTCGGCGCGCTGCCGGCCGCCTACCTGTGCACCTGGGGCAGCCGGACCGGTACTGGGCAGCTCCCGTTGGCGCGGCTCGCGTTCGGCGGTGGGGTGGTGCTGCCCGGCGTCATGCAGTGGCTCACCTCCGTCGCCTGGGACGCCCTCATCGGGCTCTTCGGCGGGGAGGCGCTGGCGCAGCTGCTCGGCTGGCCGTTCTGGCTGGGCGCACTGGCGGTGCTGCTCCTGCAGGGGCTCGTGGGGGTCTTCGGATACGAGGTCCTGCACCGGCTCCAGACCGTGATGACCTTCGTGCTGGGCGCGGCGTTCCTGGTCCTCGGCGCCAAGCTGCTGACTGGCGTGCCGCTGCCGGTGCCGGGCACCGCGCACGGCGCCGACCGGGCCGGCGCATTCGTGCTGACCAGTACCGTGGCGCTCAGCCTGGCCGTCTCCTGGGCGCCGTACGCCTCCGACTTCAGCCGCTACCTGCCGCGACGCACCTCCCGGCCGCGGATGTTCTGGTACTCGCTGCTGGGCATGGTGCTCTCCTTCGTCTGGGTGCAGACGCTGGGCCTGTGGGGAGCCGGGCTGTTCACCGACCAGACCGCCGCCGCGGTCCACGGCCTGCTGGGCGGCGGGGCACTCGGCGCCTTCGGCCTGCTCGCCCTCGCGGCCGCGGCCGTGTGCAGCAACGCGATGAACGACTACAGCGGCTCGCTGGCCCTCCAGGCAGCCGGCCTACGGGTGCCCAGGCCGCTCGCCGCGGCGGCCGCCGCCGTCCTCGGTTTCCTGCTCGTACTGTGGCTGCACGCCGCCCACACCACCGTCCGCTTCCAGAACCTGCTGCTTTTCGTCGGCTACTGGATACCCGGCTTCGTGGGCATCGTGCTCGTGGACGCGCGGGTGCGGGCCAGGGCCCGGGGCGGCGCGCCGATCGACGTCGCGGCCGAGTTCGCCCGGCCCCAGCCGTGGTGGCCGGCCTGCGTCGCCTTCCTCGCCGCGTTCGCCGCCGCCGTGCCCTTCATGAACACCTCCCTCTTCACCGGCCCGGTCGCGGCCGCCCTGCACGGCGCCGACCTCGAGTACTACGTGGCCTTCGCCGTGTCGGTGACGGTGTACGCGCCGCTGCGGTGGATGGTGCGGAAGCGGGGCGCGGGGTCGGCGGAGCCGGTCGCGGCGGCCCGCGGCTGAGCACGCCCGCCGGGTGGCTTACACGGCGGGCGGGGCGCTCAGCCAGTGGCGGCCGCGCGCGCTCCACCCCAGGAAACGGCGGGCCGCGCCGCCCCGGGCCGTACCGTCGGGCTCGAAGCTGCCACCCCCGGCGACCAGGCGCAGGCCCGCAAGAGCGGGCCCCAGCCGGGCTGCCACATGCCATGGATGGCGGGCCGTCTCCTCGTCCAACCAGGCCAGCACCCGGGCCTGCTCGCCCGGGTCGCACAGCGCCAGATGGAACACCAGGTGGCGCCAGGCGTACGCCGCGTCCTTGATCGTCGCAAGCGGCCACGGGTGGTTGTGCACCCGGGCCGTCAGCCGGCACACCGTACGGAAGCAGCGCCGCGCCAGATCGGCCGGGCCCGGTTCCGGGGCGATGCCGACCCGGCCGACCAGCGTGGCCAGATTGTGCGTGGTCAGGATCTGCGCCTGCTCGATCACCGCACCGCACTCCGCCACCGAGCCGTGCCCACAGACCCCGGCCCGCTCGCCGCACAACCGGGCGAAACCCGGCGATGTCCGCGGCTGGTGGCCGCGGACCAGTGCGGTGCTCGTCTCGACGATCGCCAGATTGCGCAGCGCCGCATAGTCGATGCCGTAGTACCGCTCGTAGAGCGTGCCGCCCAGTAGTTCGCCGGCGATCCGGGCCGCTGTGAGGAACTTGCGGGAGAACGTGCCCATGAAGATGTCCGCGGCGAGTTCCTCCACCAGAGGAGCGTCGAGGTCCGCCTGGCGGGCCAGCGAACCGAGTTCACGGATCAGCGGGTTGGGCAGGAGCGTGCCCGGGAAGCCCTGGACGGCCAGCTCGCCGAGGTGCCGCAGCGTGGTGAGCGCGTCGTCCTGGGCGGCGTCGGCCGCCCGCTGCCCGGCCACCGCCCGCACCCACGGCAGTTCCTCGACCCGCACCTGGCGCTCCAGGTTGAGCAGCAGCAGCGAACGGCGGCGCGCGAACGCCCGGTAATGCGCGGCCATCAGCCGGCGCAGCGCCGCGTCCGGGTAAGCCTGCGCGGTGGTCGTCGCCACCAACTGGGGCACCAGCTCGGCCAGTACCTCCGCCGACGGCACCACACCGCGCTCGATGAGCGTGCCGACCGGGGCGCTCAGCGTGGACTCGACGACCTGCCGGATCGCCGCCGGAACCGCGGCTCCCACGGGCAGCCCGGTTTCCCGGTGCTCCTCCTCCGTCACCGCGACGACCAGCGACTCGACATCGGCCGCCCCCACGTCCTGAGGCAGCTCGCCGAGCCGGCGGAGCACCAGCTGCGCCAGCGCGTGATGGGACGGCAGCGCCGCCTGGGCCGCCTGCCGCGCCCGCAGCGCCGCATGCGGAACGGAACCGGGGGCTCCGCGTCGTCGCACCATGGAGGACACGGCATGCCGCAGCAGACCGAGACGGCGGGCATCAAGGGGCCGCCCGGCGAGGGTGGTCTCCAGAGAGGCCCGCAGGATGGCGAGGTTCTCCTTGGGCTTGCGGTGCTTACCGCAACGGGTGTGGACCTCGGCCAGCTGCCGGTAGCGGTCCAGCAGTGCCGCGCCGCGCGCGAGCCAGTCCTCGCCGGGGGTGCGGACCAGCACCCGGTCGCCCTCGGCGGTCTCCAGCCAGTGGACCAGCAGCTCATCGGCGAACGGTTGCCAGACCGTGAGCGCCTCGCGCTGCGCCTCGACGGCCGCATGCGGCCGACGGCGTGCCAAGGCCTGCCCGGCCTCGCCGACCGTCCGGCGGTGCACGGTCGAGGCGTCCGGCGCGGGCGCCGCCGTCGGCCGCGGCGTGAACCGCAACTGCCCGGCGAACGGCTCCAGTACGTCGACGAGTTCCAGCGCCTCGGCCACCTGCCCGGAGCGCACCAACCAGGCCACGGTGAGCAGCGCGGCCTCCTCGGGGACCGCGACCTCGTAGCACCCGTTGTCCAGCAGCCGGCACAGTCCGGCCAGCCCGGCCTCGGTCAGGGAGTACGCGAAGAGCGCCCGGCGCTCGGCCGGAACGCCCGCCCGGCGCGCCGCGTCCCGCTCGTACGGCAGCAGCGGACCGCCGGCGCTCGCCGCACCGGTCGCGAAGCCGCCGCGGACGACCTCCGGGGTCACCCAGGCCGGCAGGCCCGCCACCGGGGCCCGCGACCCCACGGACAGGCGGCCGCCGGCGATACCGTCGAGCACGCTCCGCCAGCGGCGGATCCGCTCCTCGGCGCGTCGGCGGGTGGCGGCGTCCTCATGGGTGAGCGCGGTGCCGAAGGCCCAGGCCAACTGTGCCTGGGCGTAGGGCGGTCCACCGGCGAAGGGAAGCTGCTGCTCAGCGTCGTCGTTCATAAGCCGACGTGGCGGGTGCTGCCCCCGCGCCCTCCGGGTCCCGAGCCCGGTGCTCTGCTGTTGAGCTACACGTCGATGATCGGCGAGCGTAGGCGGCCCGGAAGTCGCCGGGCAAACGGATTTCCAGGGAGCGGGAGACGCACCGCCCGGGGCGTCCGAACCGGCCGGGCAAAGGCGGTCGGTACGGCCGGGTTCACCGGCTGCGCTGCAGGTCAGGGGGCATTGTCAGACCCTGAGGCTACGGTCGTCGACATGAACGAACTGTCACCGCACGCGGCCCAATTGCGCGCCGCGATGGCCGGACCGCCGCAGGACGCCGCGTGGTCCGGAGGCCTCTGGACCGCTTGTGCACAGCTCACGTCGGCGGAGCTGGGCATGCTGCTGCCGGTCGCATACCGCACCCTCGCCGCCGAGGACGCGCCCGACCACGCCCGCCAGGTCGCCCGCGAGGTCACCTGGACGAAGGTGCAGCCCTCGTTCACCTCCCTCACGCTCACCGAACTCTTCCTGGCGCTGGCCGAGTCCCCGCGGCCCCGCGATGTGCGGTTCGCGGCCGGTGGCCTGCTGCGCTGCACCGAACCCTGGGACGAGGAGGCGCTGCGGAAGCCCGCGGCCGTCCTGGTGGAGATCGCCGGGCGCAAGGCCGACGAAACCGCCGATGCCGCCCTGGCGGTGGCCCCGCTGGCCGGCCCGGATGCCGAACGGGAGCTGGCCGGGCGTCTGTGGGAGCTGTACGCCGACAGCCCGTTGCGCTCCGCGGAGATCGAGGTCCTGCTCGCGACGGGCCCCCGCGAACGGGCCCTGGTCGCCGAGGACCGGCGGTACGCACCACTGACCGGCGAGTGGCCGCTGCTGACGGACGCCGCGCTCGGGCCGTCCGCCGAGGAGTTGCACACCGAGCTGGCGCACCGGGTGCTGAGCACCGCGGCCGACCACCTCGCCGCCCTGCACGCCGGCCGGCTCCCGTACGCCGCAGACAAGGCCTTCACCGCCTCCGATACCGACACCCTGTGGCGGGCGGCCCGGCGTGCCCTGCGGCGTGACGAACCATGGGCCGGGCAGCTCCTCGCGACCCTGCTGCCGCACAGTGCCGTGGCCCCGACCACCGCTAAGACCCTGCCGTCGCAGGCAGCCTGTATCGGCCTGGCGCAGGCCGTGGAGGCCCACCCGACCCCCGAGGCCGTGGCCGCACTGCGCGAGGCCCGACGCGTCGTCCGGCACGCGGGCGTCACCAAGAAGCTCGACCGCACACTGCGGCGCGCCGAGCGTCATCTCGCCCGTCGCCCCGAACTCACCCTGCGCCTCACCGACTTGGGCCTCGATGCCGACGGTGTCCGGCGCCTCCCCTGCGGCCCGTACACCGCCGTGCTCACGGTCGGCGAGGAGGCCACCCTGGCCTGGGAGAGTGCCGACGGCCGCGCACTGAAGTCCCTGCCGGCCGCCGCCCGGCGGGACCACCCGGACGTGGTCGCGGCCGCCCGTGACCTCCTGGCCAAGGCACGCGCCCAGATACGCACGCTGATCCGCGGAGTGGAAGGCGGCTATCTGGAGGGCACCGTCCATCGGTACGACCGCTGGCGCGAGGCCCTCGACCAGAGTGCCGTGGTCCGTGGGACCGCTCGCCGCCTCATCTGGGAGATCGAGCATGCGCCGGGGGAGTGGCGGGCCGTCCTGCCCGCGGCAGGGCCGGCCGACGACACTCCCGAACCGGCCGGGTCCGCCGCGGTCCGGCTCTGGCATCCGGCCCGCGCCACCGCTGCCGAACGTCACTATTGGCGCGACCGCATCGCGGAGCTGGGACTCCGCCAGCCGTTCCGCCAGGCCTACCGGGAGCACTACCGCCCCGAGGACACCGGAGAGTCCGCCACCGGAGACGGCGATACCGGATGCGGCGCCACCGGAGACGGCGGCGGCACCGGCTCCGCCCACTCCACGATCATGTTCCACGGTCATCTGTTGCGGATCGAGGCGGTCCTCGGGCTGGCCGTGCGGCAGGGCTGGAACATCGAGGACGAGGTACTCGTCCTGCCGGTGGGCGAGTTGACCGCTTGCTTCGTGATCGCCGGGTCTCTCTATCCCGGGGCCAGTGGCTGGGCGGAGGCCATGGAGGTCAAGCTCTTTCGCGCCGACGGAAGTCCCCAGTCCCTGGCGGAGGTCGATGCCGTACGGCTTTCGGAGATCTTGCGCGCCGTCGATCTGCTCGTCAGCGCCGGCAGCTTCGGCTGGTGCGAGACCCACGCCCATGAACCAGGCGCCTGGCAGCAGCTGAACCGCCTCTACGACCAGCCGCTGGGCGAGGGCGCACGGATGCGCAGGGAGGCGCTGCGCCGCATCCTGGCCGCACAGATAGCGTCCGGCCGGGTCGAACTCGGCGCCAGGCAACTGCTGTTGGACGGGCGTTACGCCGTCCACCTGGCCACCGGACGGGTCACCCGCGACGGCGATCCGGTGGAGATCACCCTGCCGACGGGTCGACGGGCCGTCCCCCTGCCGTTCCTGCCGTACGACGAGACATTGCTGGAACGTGTGGTGCGCACGGTGGAACACCTCATGTGAGGCAGTGGCCCCCGAGACACGGGAGGGCTTCGGCCGTGGTCCACGAGATAAGGGAGGGGCTTCGGTCGTGGCCGGAAGGGCGACGTCCCCGCGCAGCCGCGGATCTGCGCGGGGACGGCCGTTGATGCGGATGGTCCGCTGGGGACCACAGTGGCCTACCGGTTGCCTGTCAACTTCCTATCGGTGGCTCACCAGTGGCCTGCACTGTCCTGAGCAGCTCAGAGCGGCTCAGAGCGGCTAGGGGCGGCTTAGAGCGGACGGGCCCACAGGTCCCACATGAGGCCCGAGCCGTCGCAGAAGGGGTCGGCCCACTTGCCGCTGGCGACCAGGTCCGTGCCGGCCGCCTGGCAGCCGCTGAGGGTCCAGAACTTCTTGCCGGTCCACACCGTGCCGGGCGGACCGTCCATCGGCCGCACCTGCTGCCGCACGGCGGCGGGCTTGGCCGCGGTGGCGTGGGACTGCGTGGCGGTCTGGGCGCCGGTGATGGCGTGGGCCTGGGCGGCACCGCCCAGACCGGCAACGGTGAGCGCGGCGGCCGCCAGCGCGGTGGTGAGAACTCGCCTGTTCCGCATGTTACGCACGTGATGTCCTTTCCCCGTAGGTCCGGGCCCCGTGCGGGCCCGTCACCCCGTACACGGAGAGGGGCCCTTCGACGTATGACACCCCTCTGTGTGACCTGAGTCACATGCTGGGGGGGGCTCTCCGTCATGTGAGTCATCGGCCGATGGTGCCGTCGAGGCGTTCGCGCAGCAGATCGGCGTGGCCGTTGTGCCGGGCGTACTCGGCGATCATGTCCACCAGGATGCTGCGCAGGGAGACCGGTTCGCCGGTTCTCTTGCGGATTCCGGTCTCCTCCAGTGACGTCGCCGAGGTGACGATCTGCCGTGACCGCTCGCACTCCGCCCGCCAGACGGCGAAGGCTTCGTCTACATCACCGTCGAGCGAGGTGAAGTCCTGGTCGGGGTCGTCGTCGGAGTAGTACAGCAACGGCACCTCCTCGCTGGCGAACTGGATCCGGAACCACCAGCGTTCGCAACCGGCCAGATGCCGGACCAAGCCGTGCAGGGAGAGCCCGGAGGGCGGCACCGCCTGCCGGGAGAGCTGCTCCGCCGACAGGCCGGCGCACTTCAGTGCGAAGGTCGCGCGGTGCCAGTCCAGCACCGCACTCAGCGTCTCCCGTTCCCCACCGGTCGCGGGTGTCGGGCGGCGGGTGTCGCTGGCCAGCTGGGGGGAGTAGTGCGCAGGGGTCTGCACAGGGCTCTGCGCAGGGGTCGATCGGTCGGTCATCGTGTGGCTCCCGTTGCGTGGCTTCCGGCGTCGGGCTTCCGGTGCCGGTCTCCCGGCGTCGGGGCCCGCCTCGCGGTCGTGCCCTCTCGGACGCGAACGGTTCCGGATGTGGATACCGCCGAGTGTGGCAGGGGCCACTGACAATCGCCGCTGACCTGCGCATTTACGGGCCCTCCACCGCCCCTCCCCCCCCGGGTTCCGGAGTTGGCGGGGAGGGGCGGTGGCGCGGTCGGGGATACCCGGCAAGGGTCAACCGCCGCAGCGGACGGCGGTTGACACCGGAGGCGACCCCGGAGACGACTCCGCAGGCCGTTACGGCGCGATCTTCCAGCTCAGTGCGCCCGACATCAGCCGGCGCACAGCGGGGTCGCGGACCGCGGCGGTCCGGTCGGCGGCACGGGCGGTGACGGTGTGCCGGCGGCCGTCGGCCGGGACGCCCAGGGCCCGCGGGACGACCGTGGTCCGGCCGCGCGCGGACTTCCGCTCCCGGCCGTCGACGTACCACTTGAGCTGCGCGGACGCGGGCACGGTGACATGGATGCGGGTGCCGCGGGTGAGCGTCCGGTCGGTGCGCAACGGGCTGCTGAGCACGCTCCCGAAGCGGTAGAAGCCCGCGATCATCGCCTCCCGGCCGGGGAGGTTGAACTCCCGCCCGAGGCTCCGCATGATCGAGTTCTCGGTGGGGCGGTTGAGCCCGTACTGGTAGTAGCCGCCGCCCTCGTAGGCACCCACGGCGCCGCCGTCCGGGGATTGCCGGCCGAGCCAGCGGTACCACTTCTGGTGCTGTGCGGCCATCTGGTCGGCGGAGAGGGTGGAGAGGTTGGCCTGCTGGGGTTCGGGCCCGGAGTAGGTGCCGGACTGGCCGTAGTCGTACTCGTCGGCGAGCTTCCCGAGTGAGTGGCCGGTCTCGTGCACCGCGATCTGGTCGGACCGGTCGTTGTCCGAGGAGGCGGTGGCGATCCCGTCGTAGCCGACCTGGGAGGAGATGTCGTTGTAGCCGGCACCGCCGTATTTGGTGGAGTTGGAGAGGACGACGACCAGGTCGGCGGCGGGGGCCTTGGCGGCGTACGCCTCGACCTTCCCGGTGTCGACGCAGAGCAGCCGCTCGGTCCCGTCGCAGAAGAACGCGGAGCCGAGGGCGGTGTCCCGGACCACGTCCTGGGTCGGGTCACCGGAGACACCGGAGTCGTGGGAGACGGCGTCCACCGCCCAGACGTTGAACTGGCCGGCGTAGGACGCGTACGGCTCCACGGCACTGATCTTCGCCCACTTGGCGCGGACGTCGGCGTGGAAGTCCTCCTGTTGGGCGGAGGTGTAGCCGTCGCCGACGAAGACGACGTCCAGTTTGCTGCCGACCGGGCCGTTCTGCACGATCGGCGTGACCTCGCCGTCGCCCGCGGCGATCGCCGACTTCTGCGAGGGGGACAGCGGCTTCGGGGCCGCTACGGAGGTGTGCCGGGGGTGGCCGCCCGGGCCGGTGAAGTACTCGACCCGCTGGGTGGGTTGGGCCTGCGGGGACGGGGCCGGGGTGGTGGCGCCCTGCGCGGTGCTCGCCGCGGCCGTCGTGGCGGCCAGTGCGGCGACGGCCAGTGCGCCGGAGAGGGAGGTGCGCAGCGAGGGGCGGCGCGGGCTGCGTCCGGTGGCACCACGGTGCCGACCGGTGCCGGGTATGGAGGGGGAGCGTCTGAGCATGGGGGGTTATTCCTTCCGAACGTCACCACTGAAGCGGTGAGTTGAGCCTTGTTCAGGCGCCGCTCAACGTAGAGGGTCGGAAGGGCAAGAGCAACGGGAATGCGCAGGGACCACAGGAGAGCGCAGGGATAACGGAAAACCCACGGCAACGGGAAAGCCGCCACGGCCTCGCGGACCGTGACGGCACCCAAGTCACCTGGTACGGGCGGACGCGCCCGGCTCAGACCTCGATGACCAGCTTCCCCCGTACATGGCCCGCCTCGCTCAGCTCCTGGGCCTTGACGGCCTCGGCGAGCGGGAAGGTCTCGACGACCGGGACGGACAGCCGGCCCTCGACGGCGAGCCGGGCGTGCCGGACCAGGCCCGAGCGCACCTGCTCGGACGGCGTACCGCCCGCGGAGAACGGCACGCCGTGCTCGGCCGCGTTGGGGTCGGCTATGGTGACGATGCGGTCCGTCGTCCCGCCGCGCAGGGCGATGGAGAGCGGCAGCACGTCCTGGCCGGCCGCGTCGAAGACGGCGTCCACGCCCTGCGGGGCCGCGGCCCGGACCCGGTCCGCGAGCCCCTCGCCGTACGCCACCGGTATCGCGCCGAGCGCCCGCAGGAAGTCGTGGTTGGCCGGCGACGCCGTGCCCACCACCGTGGCGCCCAGGGCCACCGCCAACTGGACGGCCACTTGGCCGACCGCCCCCGCGGCCCCGTGCAGCAGCAGCGTCTCGCCCTCGGCCAGGCCCAGTTGGTCGAGCACCCGCTGCGCGGTCTCCCCGGCGACGGGCAGCGCGGCCGCGGCCCGGAAGGACAGTTCGGCGGGCTTGGGCACGATGTCGCCGGCGAGGGCGTACTCGGCGTAGGCACCGGTGCTGGTCCAGCCGAAGACCTCGTCCCCGACGGCCACCTCGTGGTCGCCCGGGCCGAGCGCGTCCACGATCCCGGCGAACTCCAGACCGGGCACCGCGGGGAACGTGGTCGGGTAGTGCTGCTCCACCCAGCCGTAACGCCGCTTGTAGTCCAGTGGATTGACGCCGACCGTGACCACCTTCACCCGGACCTGTCCCGGGCCCGGTTCGGGCTTCTCGGTCTCCCCGAACGTGAGCACTTCCGGGCCGCCGAAGCTGTGGTAAATGATCGCCTTCATGGTGTATCTCCCCGCTGGTGGTGTGAGGGCTCCAGCCTCGCCGCCGGGGGAGCGCCCGGTCCCCGGCCATCGGACCAGTCCCCCCTGGCCAAAAGTCCAGCGCCCGTCCCGCCGCGGCTGGCTAGGCTGACGAGCATGGAGCTGACCGGAGCCGTCCCCGCCCTGACCGCCGCCTACGAGGTGATCCGCCGGCCGCTGGGCGAGATCCTGCCGCGGCTCTCCGAGGTGCTGTCCGAGGCGGTCCCGCACCTGGCGGCGGCCGAACTCTCCACGCACTGCGCGCACTCACCGTTCAAGACGGCCGGCGACCCGGAGATCACCGGCCGGCTCTCCACCGCCGACCTGGCCCCGCTGCTCGCTGCCGGCACCCCGGGCCGGCCGTGGCAGGGGACGCTCGACCTGGCCGGGGCCGAGCGGCCGGTGCTCGCCGTGACCAGCCATGCGACGCCCCGCGGCGCGGTCCTGCTGCTGGTGCGGGACACCGCGGCCACTCCCGTCGACGAGAACGTTACCGCGCTCGTCCAGGCCCTGTGGGACATCGTCACCAGCCACTTCGAACGGCTGGCGGCGGAGGCGATGCCGGGTGCGCTGGCCCGTTCGCGGACCGCCGCGGGCACCCGGGCGCGGGTGATCGCCGAGCTGGGGGAGGCGTACTCGGCCGCGCTCACCGGCGTGCTGGGTGTCCTGCGCAGCCGCACCCTGGACGATGCGGCCGCCCGCGCCACCGCAACGGACCTGGCGGTCTCCGCCCTGGTCGAACTGCGCGCCGAGGCCGAACGGGACCAGCAGATCGCCGAGGAGCCGGCCGACCAGGCCTTCGCCCGGCTCGCCGAATCCCTCCGGCCGCTGGTGCGCTACAGCCCCGTACGGCTCGAACTGGGCGCGCCCGACTCCGTGCGGACGCTGGCGGCCGACGTCGCCCACACCGCGCGGGCGGTCGTCCGGGCCGTGCTGATGAAGGCACTGGAGCAGGAGGCGGTGACCCGGGTGCACGTCTGCTGGCAGATCAACGACGACGAACTGCGCGCGACCGTACGGGACGACGGGCCCGGCACCCTCACCCCCGAGGCACTGGCTCCCGGCCGGGTCCGGGACCGGCTCGACGTCTTCAAAGGGCGCCTGGACGTCGACGCGGTGCCGGGCTGGGGCACGACGGTCTCGGCGACGATCCCGTTGCGGGTCTCCCAGGACCCCGCGCCCGACCCCCTCATCGCCCTGGGGGAAAGGGAGTTGGAGGTGCTGGCGCGGCTCGCGCTCGGGCACCGCAACCGGGCTATCGCCCAGGAACTCCACATCAGCGAGTCGACGGTGAAGTTCCACGTCGCCAAGATCCTCACCAAACTGGGTGTCGAGTCACGGGGCGCGGCCGCGGCGCTCTTCCACGCAGTGGCGTGAGGAGTCCGGGCGCGGCTGCCGCTGGAGCCCGCTACGCGAGGTGCTTGCCGTTGCCCACGTGCCGGGCCTTGGGCACGCCGCTGAACCGCGCCGCCTGGCCGGCCGGTGCCGCGCGCATCGCCCGTTCCGCGTGGGCCCGGCGCTCCTCGCTCTCGTCCACCGGGGTGACCTCGCTCCAGTAGATGTCGAGCATCGTGCGCAGCGAGGTGGGTTCGTTCGCCGGCCCTATCGGGACGGTGATCCGGTCCAGGGTGCGCCAGAGTTCGTAGTCGGCCTGGTCGGCGATGCCGCCGGACCGGGCGTGCGCGGCCTGGTGGCGGTGCACCGCGCAGGCCAGGTCGCGCAGCCGGTCGCGGTGGTTCTGCGCGACCTGGTGGTTCATGGAACGGTTGAGCTCCTTCTTCGCCTTGTTGATCTCCGACAGGGCGTTCTGCACCGTCCGGCTGAAGTTCGCCGCGCGGTGCCGCCAGGCGTCGTACTCCCGCTTCGAGGCGAACCACTCCTGTTTGCCGGCCGGCCCGCGGGCGAAGCACTCCAGGCGGAACCGCTCGCGCTCCTCCCGCCGCTTGCGCAGGACCGACGAACTGCGCTGGAAGAGGGCGTTGAGGGCGTCGCGGGTGCGGTCGATGAGCGCCGGGTCGATCAGGGCCGCCCACACGTCCGGGTCCCGGGCGGGCGGGTGGGCGTTGTCGAGGACGAGTTGTTCGTAAACGGCGTCGTCGAGACGGGACAGGCGGCCTGCGTCCATCAGTCGGCCTCCAAGCCGGTTGTGGGCTGCACCGCCCCATGGTGGCGGCTGGGTGCGACAGCCCGACAGGGCGCACTCAGGACGCCGGGAATGCGCCCGTGGCACAGTCCGGGCGCACGGTTCGGAAGCTTGGGCAGCGGGGCGCGCGGTGGTGCCGCGCCGGCTCAGTTCGGATACGGCGTACGGGTGAGCACCTCGCAGCCGTCCTCGGTGACCAGCGCCGTGTCGGAGCACGCGTACCTGCCCAGCCGCTCGTCCAGGACCCAGGACTGGATGTGGAACGTCATCCCGGGGCGCAGCCGCAGCGGGTTGCCGGGCCGCAGGGTGCGGGTGCCGCCCATCCAGCTCGGCGGGAAGCCGATCCCGACGAGATACCCGCAGTGGTGGCGGCGGTACGGCCGGCCGGTCGCCTCCTCGACGGCCGCGCGCCAGGCGCCGAAGACCTGCTCGGCGGTGCGGTCCGGGCGCAGCGCCGCGCACAGGGCCCGCATCGCCGCCCGTGATGCCTCGGCCGCCGGGCGGTGCCGGGCCGCCTCCCGTGGGTCGAGGTGGTGCAGCCGGGCGAGGGGTGCGTGGTAGCGCCCGTAGGCGGCGGACAGCTCCAGGAAGACGCCGTCCCGGGGCCCGAACTCCCGCCGGGTCCAGGTCAGATGCTCCTGATCGAGCCGGTCGGTGCTGCGCACCAGCGGGGCGAAGCCGGGCAGGTCACCGCCGGCCCGGAACATGGCGTCGTGCACCGCGGCGGCCACCTCGTTCTCCCGTGCCCCGGCGGTGGCCGCGGCGAGACCGGCGGCCATGGCCGTGTCGGAGAGCCGGGCCGCGGTGCGCAGGTGGCCGAGCTCGCGGGCGGTGTGCACCGACCGCCGGAGGACGAGCAGATCGCCGCAGTCCGTCCAGGTCACCGGCACGTCGCGGCGCAGCCGGTCCCACACGGCGGGTGGGAGGGTGAGGGCATCGGCCTGGTAGCCCACCCGCTGTGCGGGCCGGGCGAGTTGGGCGAGCGCGTCGACCAGCGCCTCGGCCGGAGCGGTGCCGTCCCCGTAACCGTGGTGCGCCACGTCATGGGTCTGGGCGTGGGCGGTGGGGGCCTCCATGGCCCGTTCGACGAGGACGGGCGTCCCGTCGAGGGGCAGGAGGAGGGCGGTGACGGCGAAGTGCCCCTGGTGGTTGAGGCCGCAGTGGTAGTGGATGTCCTCGGGGGCCGTGACGAGCAGCAGATCCAGGCCGTCGCGCGCCATCGCCTCCCGGGTACCGGCCAGCCGCTGGGCGTATTCCTCGGGCGGGAACCCCGGTTCGGGCAGGTCGTGGGGCAGGCCGTGGGACGGGTCGGGCTGCTGGGGCGGTTGGGGAGGAAGATGCGGCATACGTCCAGTCTGCCCGGATGGTGTCCTGCCGCTCACCGGATCTGACGGGAGGTGAACGCCCGCGGGCCGTCGTCCGTATCTTCCGGCAACCGTGCCCCACGGGGGCATGGGCCGACGAAGTGAGGAGCGCCCATGACCGACGCCGGTAGCCCGCAGCTCCAGGCCCTGCCGGAAGGCGATGCCCAACTGTCGCTGGTGGTCCGCCTCCAGTGGGAGGACGTCGCCGCCCTCGGCCAGGAGGCCACCCGGCTCGCCGCCCGGTTCAAACGCCCGGTGACGCTGGACGAGGCGGCGGCCCACCGGCTGCGGATCCGGCCGCCGGCCGCCCCCGTCAAGACCGTGCCCCAGGAGCGGACGCCCCCCGCGGTCACCTCCACCACTGTGTCCCCGCTGCCCGCCCGCTCCCCTCAGGAGCAGGCCCGGCAGGCGATCGAGCGGATCAACGGGACGGCCGGACATGAGACGGCGTAGGGGCGGCCACCGGCCGGGCGCGGAGGCCCGCGGGAGCTGCCCGACCAGCCGTCAGCAGTGCCGGTCGACGTATCCCTTGGTGCCGGCCGGCCGGAGGTCCCGGTCGCGCAGGGTGACGGACAGCCTCGGGCCCCAGGTGTGGCAGGCGGCGGTGAAGTCCTGCTCGCGGTATTCGATGACGAAGATCCGGTCGTCGTAGGCGTCCGCGAAATCACCGCACTCCTTGTAGCGGGCACATTCCTCGACGACGGCGAAGTCGAAGCCGATGGACCGGCGGCGGGGCAGCAGGTCGGCGGTGTTCTTCTGGGCGACGGCCAGACCCCGCTGGTGGGCGCGGCGGGCCAGCAGCCGGGCGAAGGCCGCCGCGTCCCCGGCGGTGAGCCGGCCGTCCGAGCGCTCGTAGGAATCGAGGTTGTCCGGTTCCACCGCGTCGTAACCCGCCGTGGCGCAGCCGTCGATCCACGGGCCGACGACGTCCATGAGTGCCGTGCGCTTGGCGGCCGTGGAGATGTCCAACAGCGGCTCGTCCCAGTCCTCGTCGACGACGGGCCTGCCGTCCGCGTCCCGGAGCAGCAGGTCGGGGTGGCGCTGCTGCCAGCTGCGGGTCTCGTCCGGCTGGGCCTGGAAGGCGTTGACGTAACAGACGTTGTAGCGGCCGGGGGCGGGCTTCGCGGTGCGGTCGCGGGAGACCGCGCGGACGCCGCGGGGCGGCGGATAGGGGCCGCCGAGCTGGTAGTCGAACTCCGCGTCCGCGGCCGGCGGCCGCACCGCGCGGGGCGTCGCCGCGCCGGTGTCCTGCGGGCCGCGTCCGGTGGAGCACGCCGCGCCGAACGGCAGCAGCAGGGACAGCGCCAGGAGCAGGGCGCGGGTGGGGCGGGAAGGGCGAAGCTGCACGAAGTGGATCTTAGGTGCGAAGGCGATGTTCCTTGCCGCCGCGCTGCGTTCGGTGACCAACAGCACAGGTACTGACCAGTAGCGTTACCGGTCCGCGGGCCTAGAGTGAGGGCCCGATGGCGCCGCCGGACAGCCGGCGGCGGCCCGCACCCCTCTTTATCCGACCAGGGAGACTGCATGCGCTCTCCGAAGGACTTCTTCCGCCCGCTGGCCGTCGGTGCACCGGCACCGGTGCGCGAAGTACCCTTCCGGCCGTCCCGGATGATCCACTTCTTCGATCCGGGCAACGAGAAGATGGCGGCCAAGGTGCCGGACATCGCGCCGACCGTGGACGTACTGCTCGGCAATCTGGAGGACGCCGTCGCCGCCGACCGCAAGGAGGCGGCCCGGTCCGGCCTGGTGAAGGTCGCCAAGGCGACGGACCTCGGCGACACCCAGCTCTGGACCCGGATCAACAGCCTGGACTCGCCCTGGGCGCTGGACGACCTCCTGACGCTGGTCACCGAGATCGGCGACAAGCTGGACGTCATCATGGTGCCGAAGGTGGAGGGCGCCGAGGACATCCACTACGTCGACCGGCTGCTCGCCCAGCTGGAGGCGAAGGCCCAGATCCAGCGGCCGATCCTGGTGCACGCCATTCTGGAGACCGCCACCGGCGTCGCCAACGTCGAGGAGATCGCCGGCGCCAGCCCCCGTATGCAGGGCATCTCGCTCGGCCCGGCCGACCTGGCCGCCAGCCGCCGGATGAAGACCACCCGGGTGGGCGGCGGCCACCCCGGATACCTCGTACGGGAGGACCCGCACGGAGCGGACGGCAGCGCGCCGCGGGCCACCTTCCAGCAGGACCTGTGGCACTACACCCTCGCGCGGATGGTCGACGCCTGCGCGGCGCACGGCATCCTGCCGTACTACGGGCCGTTCGGTGACATCAAGGACACCACCGCCTGCGAGGACCAGTTCCGCAACGCCTTCCTGCTCGGCTGCGTCGGCGCCTGGAGCCTGCACCCGGTGCAGATCGCCATCGCCAAGCGGGTGTTCTCCCCGTCCCCCGCCGACGTCGCCTGGGCCCGCAAGGTCATCGACGCCATGGGCGACGGCACCGGAGCGGTGATGATCGACGGCAAGATGCAGGACGACGCCACCTACAAGCAGTGCCAGGTCGTCGCCCAGCTTGCCGACGCCCTCGCCGCCCGCGACCCCGAGCTGCGCGACGCCTACGCCGCGGCAGAGTCCTCGCAGAACAAGGAGTAAGTCCGTGTCCGACGCGATCCTGCGGCCGCGCCGCTCCGTGCTCTACATGCCGGGCGCCAACGAACGCGCCCTGGAGAAGGCCAAGTCGCTCCCCGCCGACGCCCTCATCCTCGACCTGGAGGACGCGGTCGCCCCCGACGCGAAGACCGATGCCCGCAAGCGGGTCGCGGCCGCCGCGGCCTCGGGCGAGTACGGCCACCGCGAGGTGACGATCCGGGTCAACGGACCGGGCACCGAATGGCACGCCGACGATCTGCGGGCCGCCGCCGAGGCCGGCCCGGACGCGGTCGTCGTCCCCAAGGTCGAGTCCGCGGCGACCGTACGGGAGGTCGAGCGCGCACTGGAGGCGGCCGGCGCTCCGGACCGTACGGCGATCTGGGCCATGGTCGAGACCCCGCGCGCGATGCTGGACGCCCGCGCGGTGGCCGCCGCCAGCGAACGGCTCACCGTCCTGGTCATGGGCACCAACGACCTGGCCAAGGAACTGCACGCCGAGCACGTCCCCGGCCGGGCCCCGCTGCTGACCGGGCTGTCCCTGGCGCTGCTGGCCGCCCGGGAGTCCGGCAAGGTGATCCTGGACGGGGTCTACAACGACGTGAAGGACGCCGCCGGGTTTGAAGCGGAGTGCGTCCAGGGGCGGCAGTTCGGCTTCGACGGGAAGACCCTGATCCACCCCTCGCAGCTGGAGCCGTGCAACCGGGTCTTCGCCCCCTCGGCCGAGCAGATCGACCGCTCCCGGAAGATCATCGACGCCTTCGACGAGGCCACCCGTGAGGGCCGCGGCGTGGTCACCGTCGACGGCCGGCTGATCGAGAACCTGCACGTCGAGGACGCCCGCCGGATCCTGGCCCTCGCCGAGGCGGTCGCCGGCCGCGACTGACCGGCACCGGCCGGGACGTACGTCGAGCGCCCGCCCGTGGACGGCCGGAAACGGCCCCACGCGGCGGGCGTCGGCGCCCGGTCACCTCCCGCGGCCCACGGCACGGCCGCCCCTCAGAGCACCGGTGCCCGGCGCGACCGGCCCAGCCGCAGCCGGCCCCGGAGCTTGTCCGCCAGCGGATACTTCTCCCACTGCTCACGGGACTGCCGGTCCAGCTCCTCCACCAGTCGCTGGGAGCGCTTCTCCACGTCGAGCTCGTCCAGGATGCGGTCGATCTCGGCCAGCAGCGCGCCGTGCAGCTGCCACTGCCGCGGATGCTCCTGCACCTCGTCGAGCAGCAGATGCGCCACCGTCTCGCGGCTCTCCCGGCTGGCGGCCAGCTCCTTGACCAGCCGGTCCTCCGCCTTGTCCGCGTTCGCGCTGACCTGCGTCGTGATCAGCACGGCGAAGCTGTCCACCGCCCGGGCCATGTGCCGGAACAGCTCGCTCAGGGACGTGCCGATCCGCGACGAGAACAGCGACTCCTCGGTCCGGGCCTTGGCCAGGTCGGTCAGCGTACGGCAGACCGTGCGCAGCACCACCGCGGAGATCTCCAGGGTGTCCAGACCGGTCCGCAGCACCACCCGGGAGAGCAGCCCCTCCTTGACCCGGGGGTTGAGCCGCAGACTGTCCTCGGCCTGCCGCAGCGCCGCGTCCACCTGCACGATGTCGTGGTCCAGCCGCCGCGCCTCGTGCAGCCGGGCGGCGGCCTCCGCGACCGGTGTGTGGCCCACCACCTCGTCGCTGAGGCTCAGCAGCAGCACCCGCATCCGGCCGGCCAGCCCCTCGATCGCCTCACTGGCGGGCTGCACCAGCACCGGCGGCACGAACAGCACGTTGAACAGCAGCCCGACCACCGCCCCGATCAGCGTCTCCAGCACCCGGTCCCAGGCCGTCGCCGCCACCCGCGTCGTCGTCACCCCCAGCACCAGCATCGCGCTGATCGCCACCTCGGGGACGAACTCGCCGGCCTTCACGAACCGGCCGATCACCAGCGAGGCCAGGATGATCAGCCCCAGGCTCCACCAGGTCAGCCCCACCAGCGAGCTGAAACCGATGGCGATGACCACCCCGACCACCACCGAGTTCACCCGGCGCATGCTGGTGGTCAGCGTGGTGTAGAGGGTGACCTGGACGACGAGGAGGGCCGTCAGGGGTGCGGTCAGCGGCGCCGGTTCGCTGCTGACCATCAGCGCGACGACGTACGAGATCACGGCGGCGATGGTCGAGCGGAGCGTCTGCGCGACCACGGGCTCGCTGTGCCGCCGGACGAGATCCAACAGCGGATCGGTTACTTCACGCACTCTTCTCCCCCTTCCCGCTTTCCGCACCGAGAGCAACATGCGCGGCCGCCCTACCCGCATTCGGCCCCCTGCGGTCGTCCGGCCGGCCGTCGCCACGGATGATCGTTAGGAGAGGCCGGACCGGTCCGGTCAGGAACGGCGGCGCACGGGAGTGGTGCGATGAGCGGCGACGACGCGGACCAGGAGGCACGACCGCGCGCCCCGCACGAGGGTCACGGCGGCCTCGTCCGGCGGCACTTCCTCGGGGCCGCGGCGGCCGGCGCCGCCGGTCTCGCCCTCCCCACGGCCACCGGCTGCGACGCCCCCTCCGGCAAGACCCCCGGCCCGGCCCCCGGCACCGGCCCCGACGACCTCGCCGCGGAGCGGGCCAGGGCCGGCAGTCCCGACTGGCGGCTGCGCGCGCCCGGCCCGCCCGAGGCCGTCGAGGGCTACACCGACACGGTCAGCGTCCGGCCGGGCGAGGAATTCGGCCTGTACGTCTCCACCACCGCGCCGGGCTTCCGGGTCTCGGCCTACCGCGTCGGCTGGTACGGCGGCGCCCAGGCCCGGCTCGTCTGGCGCTCGCCGCGGATCGCCGGACAGCATCAGCGCCGCCCGCGGCTGCTGCCCGGCACCCGGACCGTCCGCGCGGACTGGCGGCGCACCCTCGCCGTGCGCACCACCGGCTGGCCACCGGGCGCGTACCTGCTCCGGCTCGACGCGGACCACGGGCACCAGCGGTACGTCCCGCTGATCGTCCGGTCCGATACCGCCGCCGGCCGGACCGTGCTGATGCACGCCGTGACGACCTGGCAGGCGTACAACCGCTGGGGCGGCTACAGCCTCTACGCCGGCCAGGACGGCGCCTATCGAACCCGGTCGCTGGCCGTCAGCTTCGACCGGCCCTACGACGCGAACGGCGCCGGGAAGTTCCTGGTCCATGAGCGCGCCGTGGTCGTCCTCGCCGAACGGCTCGGCCTGCCGCTGGCCTACACCACGTCCGTGGACGTCCACCGCTCCCCGTCGGAGCTGCGGGGCGCCACCGCCGTCCTCTCGCTCGGCCACGACGAGTACTGGACCCCGCAGCAGCGCGCGCACGTCACCAGGGCCCGCGACACCGGCGCCAACCTGGCCTTCCTCGGCGCCAACGCCTGCTTCCGCCGGGTCCGGCTCGACCCCGGCCCCTCCGCCGCGCTGCGCACCGTGACCTGCTACAAGACCGCCTACCGGGACGACCCGTCCTTCGCGGCCCGGCACGAGCCGCCCACCCAGGACTTCCGCCTGCCACCCGCCGCCGACCCCGAGTCGTCCCTCACCGGCGTCTTCTACGAGGGCTACCCCACCGACGCCCCCTACGTCGTCCACGAGCCGGACCACTGGCTCTTCGCGGGGACCGGCGCCGGCCGCGGGGCGTCGTTCGACCACCTGGTAGGGGTGGAGTACGACCGGGTCACCCCCGATGCGCCCACCCCGGAGAAGCTGGAGATCATCGCCCACTCACCGTTGGTCTGCGCGGGCCGCAGCAGCCACGCGGACTCCGCGTACTACACCGCGGCGAGCGGCGCCGGGGTCTTCGCCACCGGCACGATGCGCTGGGTCGAGGCGCTGATGGCCGGTACCGGCGACGACGGGCGCGACCACGGGATGGACGCCCGGACCAGGGCGTTCGTCACCCGGACCACCGAGAACCTGCTCCGCGCCTTCGCCTCGGGGCCGGCCGCCGGGACCAGGCCCGCACCGCGGAACAACGTGGCCGCGGTGTACGGCACCTGACGGGGCGGGGCGCGCCGGGCGCGCTCAGTCCTCGGCGCGCTGGGTGACCGGCGCCCCGGTGCGGTCGCCGAGGAACTCGTACCACCGGCGCTGCAGACAGACGTAGCGGGCGTCGGCCTCGACCAGGCTGAGGAAGGCCGTCACGGTCTCGGCCAGCCGCTGCTGCAACCCGGAGTCGGCCAACTCCCCGTCCTCCGTGAAGCCTTGGTGTGCGGCGGCGAGACTGAACATGTCCGGATAGACCCGGGTGCCGAGGTGCTCCAGCGGCACCCGCAGCGCCCACAGCCCCCGGTTGCCGCCGACCAGCGAGGGAGAGGCGGAGAGCAGCAGGGCGTGCTTGGTCTTGAACGGCTGCGGACGGATCCGTGAGACCCAGTCGATCGCGTTCTTCACCACGCCCGGCACGGAGGCGTTGTACTCGGGCGAGGCGATGACGAAGGCGTCGGACCGCTCGATCCGGTCCCGCAGCGCCAGCGCGCCGGCCGGCAGCCCCTCCGCGACCTCCAGGTCCCCGTCGTACAGCGGCATGCCGAAGTCCCGCATCCCCGCGAGGTCGACCGTGGCGCCGGCCTCGGTCATTATCCGGGCCACGAGGGCGGCCAGCCGGGCGTTGGCCGACGCGGCCCGCAGCGAGGCACCGAGGACCAGTACGCGCAGCGGACCGGGGTGGGCGTCGGCGGGCAGGGCCATGGCGTTCGTCCTTTCCGCACCCGGGCCGGGTCGCCCGGTGCGGGGCAGCGTATCCGCGGCACGGCCGGAAACCCGGCATCCACCGGGCCCGCCGTGCCACGTCACCGTCACGAGGAGTTGATGCGGGCCCGCCGGCGGGCCATCCGGCGCCGCTCGGCGCGCCGCTCCTCCTCGTCCAGGCTGCCCCAGATGCCGTTGTCCTGGCCGGAGGCGAGGGCCCAGTCCCGGCACTCGGCGATCACCGGGCACTGCCGGCAGACGGCCTTGGCCTCCTGGATCTGCAGCAGCGAGGGGCCGGTGCTGCCGACCGGGAAGAAGAGTTCCGGGTCCTCGTCCCGACACCGGGCACGATGACGCCAGTCCATGGGAGTACCTCCGTTCCGCGCCACGAGCGCGGTCGATGTCCGCTGCGGGGGCGGGCGGGCCTGGCCGCACACCGGTCGGCAATTTCCGTACCGGGGCGCCCCGTTGTGGTCGGGTGCCCCGTCCCGCCCCGGCAATGCGCCGGAACTCAGCGGACCACCCAGCCCCGGTCGCGCAGCGCATCGGTGAGCGGGCGCGCCACGTCCGGAGCCACCCACAACTCGACCGCGCCGTCCGTCGCGTCCGGTACGGCCGGGGCGTCCGGCAGCACCATGCCTTCGAGGTCCACCCGGGCCTCGGCCACATCGCCGAGCAGCCGCTGAAGCTGCCGTTGCGGACCGCCGACGGCTATCGAGAGCACCCTGTGCCGGTCCGCGCCCGCCGGCCCGTGCGGGGCGGCGATCCGTGCCCGGCCCGTGCTGCCGCGCCGCAGCACCCCGGTCAGTTCCGCCAGGGCGGCGGGGTGCTCCTGCGGAACGTCCTCGGTCAGCCGGGCGAGCGCCCGGGCCGCCGTCGTCAGGTCCCGGCCCAGCTCGGCCAGCAGCGGGCCGAGGGCGGCCGCGTTCGCCGCGAGGATGTCCGTCCACAGTCCGGCGTCGCCGGCCGCGGTGCGGGTGACGTCCCGCATGCCGCGGCCGGCCAGCCGCACCGCGTACTCCTCGCCGTCCACCAGCCGGGCGGCGGTGAGGCTCGCCATCAGGTGCGGCAGATGGGACACCAGCGCCACGGCCCGGTCGTGGTCGGCCGGCGGCAGCAGGACCGGCACCGCACCGCACAACGAGACCAGCTCCAGCACCCGGTTGAGCGCGCTCTCCCGGGACTCCGGGGTCGGGGTCAGTATCCAGTGGCGGTCCTGGAAGAGATCGGCGCGGGCCGCCAGCGGACCCGAGCGCTCCCCGCCGGCCATCGGATGCCCGCCGACCAGACCGGTGGTGTCACAGCCGAGGGCCAGGCACTCGGCGTGCACCAGCGCCTTCACGCTCGACACGTCCGTGTACACCTGGGCGAGTTCGGCCTTCTGGTGGTCCGCGATGGTCCGGGCGACCTCCGACGGGGGGACCGCGATGACCGCGACGTCCACCGGGTCCGGCGGGGGGCCGGGGACGCCCGCCCCCAGCGCTGCGGCGATCCGCACGCTGTCCGGGTCGCGGTCGATCAGATAGGTGGTCACGCCCCGGCCGGTCAGTGCCAGGGCGATGGAAGTACCGATGAGACCCGTGCCGACGACGCAAGCGGTATGCAAGAGAACGCTCCTGGGCCATGAAGGGGGAAGGCGGACACGTCCGGGCCCGCCCGGCAGGGGAACGGGCGGGCCCGGAGGTCCTGGGCAGGTACTACCGGTCGGCCGGTGCCTGGGCCGGAGCTGCCTGCTCCGCCGCCTCGGCCGGCCTGCCGAACAACCGCCGCACCAGCGCCGGATTGGTCAGCATCACCGCGTTGCCGATCAGGATCAGGGCGACACCCACCAGGTCCCGCACCGTCCAGTGGAAACTCTCGAACACCGTGGACAGCAACAGCGCCACGATC
Organism: Streptomyces sp. NPDC048197; assembly: GCF_043202395.1. Classification (NCBI taxonomy): domain Bacteria; kingdom Bacillati; phylum Actinomycetota; class Actinomycetes; order Kitasatosporales; family Streptomycetaceae; genus Streptomyces; species Streptomyces sp. NPDC048197. The sequence continues at coordinate 327,194 of NZ_JBIDAJ010000004.1, read as the reverse complement.
GGGAAGAGCACCATGGCGTACGCGGCGCGCTCACCACCGATCCGGCCGAGCAGCGTGAGGTACGCGCCGAAGCCGAGCACGGAGCCGAAGACGGCCAGATAGACCAGCGAACCGGTGTACTTCAAAGACGGGTCGAAGGCCGCCCCGCCACCGCCGAAGACCAGCGCGAACGGGGCCGTGAGCAGCGCCCCGTAGGCCATCGCGAAGCCCGTGCCCTGCACCACCGGAATGCCCGCGGCCTGGGTCTTGCCGGAGACGACGTTGCCCAGACAGAAGACCAGGGTGCCGAGGGCGGAGAGCACGATGCCCTGGCCCGACCCGGACGACAGCCCGAAGTTCTGGAACTCCGGCCAGAACACGGTGACGATCCCCAGCAGTCCGATCGCCCCACCGAGCAGCATCTTCGCGGTGATCGTCCGCCGGAAGAAGACGCGGGCGAAGACCATGTTCACCAGCAGCGACATCGCGAAGATGATCGAGACGAGGCCGGTGGTCAGATGCTGTTCGGCGAAGTAGAAGCAGACGAAGTTGGTGGAGAACATCAGCCCGCCCATCAGGACGAACTGCCCGTGCACCCGCAGGGGATAGCGCAGCGGCAGTCCCCGCAGCCGGGCCCAGGCCAGCAGGATCACCGCGGCCAGCGCGAACCGGTAGGCAACGGACACAGTGGGGTGCACATCGCCCAGCTGGCCCTTGATGGCCAGCCAGGTCGAACCCCAGATCAGCACCGTCACCACATAGAGAACGGCATTCACAGGCAGCTCCGTTCCAGCAGACCCACCAGCCGGCGGGCCCCTTCGGCGACCTGTTGGGGTGTCAGATAGCTGAGGGAGAGCCGGATCTGGCACCGGCCCCCCTCGCCGTCCGGGTAGAAGTAGTTCATCGGTGTCCAGATCACTCCGTGCTCGCGGGCGGACTCTTCCAACAGCGCATTGTCCGCCGGCACGGGCAGGGTGAGGGTCAGGAAGAACCCTCCGTCCGGCACGTTCCAGTCGATGCCGGCCGCCTCCCGCCGCTCGGGTGGCAGCAGCCGCTCCAGGCTCTCCAGCAGGACCGCCAGGTTCTCCTGGTAGAAGTCGGCGGCCGGCTTGTTGGCCTCGCGCAGCCGGAAGTCATGGGTGAGCAGCATCCCCCCGATGACCGCCTGGCTGAGCGCCGGGGTGTTCACCGTCACCATGCCCTTGATCTTGGACAGTTCGTCCGCCAGCAGGGTGCGGCGGCCGTCCGCGGCCTCGACCTCCTGGTCGGCGACGACATAGCCGACCCGGGCGCCCGGGAAGCAGGTCTTGGCGAACGAACCGAGGTAGACCACCCGCCGCCGCTCGTCCAGTGCCTTGAGCGTGGGCAGCCCGCTGCCGGTGCGGGTGAAGAACCCGTAGGGGTTGTCCTCCAGGAGGAGCAGGTCCTCCTCCTCGGCCAGCTCCAGCAGCCGCCGGCGGGCCTCGACGGGCATACAGGTCCCGGTCGGATTGGCGAAGTCCGGCACGACGTAGAACGCCCGCGGGCGTTTCCCGGCCGCCCGCAGTTCGGCGACCGTACGGCGCAGCACCTCCGGGTCCGTCCCGTGCGGGCCCTCCGGGACGTGCGCGACGGACAGGTCCAGCAGCCGGGCCGCCCCGGTGATGCCGACGTAGCACGGGGACGGCACCAGCAGCACGTCCGACGGCTCGGCGAACAGCGCCCGCAGGACCAGGAACATGCCCTCCTGACAGCCGACGGTCACCACCAGCGACTCCGGCGCCGCCTCGATGCCCTCGTCGTTGCGCAGCGCCCGGGCCACCAGCTCGTGGATCTGGCCGTTGGTGCGCCCGTACTGGAACAGCAGCGTGCGGACCTCGTCCGGGGTGCGGCCCAGGTCTTCCACGAGGTGGCGCTGGTAGGCCGCGAGGTACTCACCGATCCGCTCGACCTCGAAGAGCCCTTCGTACGGGCGTCCCGGGCCGAAGGAGATCGCCTCCGGATAGCGGGAGGTGACCTCGTTGAGGAAATTCATCACCTCCATCAGGGGGTCGCCGAGCGAGCCGTGCAGCTCGCCGGCCGGAAGTACGGTGGGGGTGGAGCCGTTGGTCACCGGGGGTCCTCCCAGAGGACGGGGCAGAAGTCCGGGTCGGTGTAGTCGGGGTTGCCGTGCGCGTCGGTGCGCACCAGCACGTCATTGTTGTAGACGACGAGGTCGCCGGACGACAGCTCGTAGGGCCGCCACTGGTTGGTGCGGTCCTGGAGGTGCAGCGAAATGGCGCGCCGCGGACGGTCACTGACGTTGTACCCGCTGCCGTGGTAGGTGCGGCAGTGGTGGAAGCTGATGTGGCCCTTGGGGATGTTCACCGGGACCTTGACCACCTCGGAGTTGTTGAACGCGGCGTTCTCCGCGAGCATGTCCTCCAGCTCCGACCGGTCCCGCTCGGCGAAGTGCCGGCTGGTGGTGTCGTCCCCACCGGTCTCCTTCCAGCGGTGACTGCCGTCGACCATCGTGATGGTGCCCATCTCCTCGCCACAGTCGTGGAACGGGATGAACGCGGTCAGCATCTCGTCGGAGGAGCAGGTCTGCCAGTAGTGCCGGTCGAAGTGCCAGGGCACGATGTTGCGCTCGTCGTCCGCGCGCTGCGGCTTGTGGATCAGGGTGCTGTTCCACAGGCGTATCTGGCTGGTCTCCGCTATCCGCGCGGCGACCGCGGCGATGACCGGCTTGGACAGGATGCTCCGGATGGTGTCGTCCTCGTAGAAGATGTAGTCGTTGTGCCGGTGCACATCGCCCTTCTCCGGCTCCCAGTACGCCAGCCGCGGCGGCCGGACCGGGAGGGTCCGGTCCCGATGGCCGCCGTAGAAGCGGTCGGCCGCGGCATCGAGCGTGTCGACCTCTTCGTCGGTCAGCAGCTTCTTCGACAGATACCAGCCGTGCTCCTGGTAGAACTGCACCTCGTCATCGGTGGGCAGCAACGCCTCTTCGGCGGCGGTCAGCGGGCGCGGGGTGTCCTTGCGAGTCATGCCATATCCCTGTCGTTGGTGAGAAGGGGCTGGGAAAGCTGGGAAAGCTGGGAAAGGGGGCCGGGGGAGAGGTGGGGCAGGCCGGCGGCGGGTGCCGCCGCGGCGGGGGCGAGGTGCAGCAGGTCCGGGGTGATCGCGTCGAGGACCGGGCGGCCGGCCAGGGCCATCGCCTCCGTCAGCTCCGCGCGGAGGGTGGCCAGCACCCGTTCGGCGCCGGCCGCCCCGTCGACGGCCAGGCCCCACAGGACCGGGCGGCCGACCAGCACCGCACGGGCCCCCAGCGCCAGCGCCTTGAGTACGTCCGTGCCGCGCCGGATGCCGCCGTCGACCAGCACCTCACAGGTGTCCGGTACGGCCGCGACGACCTCCGGCAGGGCGTCCAGCGCCGCGATCGCACCGTCGAGCTGCCGGCCGCCGTGGGTGGAGACGATCAGGCCCTCGACGCCCAACTCGGCCGCCTGCCGGGCGTCCTGGCCGGTCAGTACGCCCTTGAGGACCAGCGGCAGGCTGGTCAGTGAGCGCAGCCACGCCAGGTCCTGCCAGGTGAACGCGGCGTCGTGGTGCCGGGCGGCGTGCTCGGCCAGGGTGGAGCTGCCGGCCCGGCTGCCGTGCAGACCGCCGGCCTGGCCGTCGTCGAGGTTCACCGGCCGGATGTGCCGGGGAAGGCTGAAACCGTTCCGCAGGTCGCGCTCCCGGCGCGCCATCCGCGGTGCGTCGACGGTGATCACCAGCGCCTGGTAGCCGGCCGCCTCGGCCCGGCGCACCAGCGACTCGGTCACCGCGCGCTCGCGCAGCACGTACAGCTGCAGCCAGAGCGGTCCGGTCGCCGCCCGGGCGGTCTCCTCGATCGTCCGGCTGGCGAAGGTGCTGGTGACGGTGAGCGCGCCGACCGCACCGGCGGCCCGAACCGTCGCCGTCTCGCCCTCCGCGTCGACCAGCCGGTGGTACGCCATCGGCGCGACACCGACGGGGAAGGACACCGGGGAGCCGAGCAGGGTGGTGCCCGGTTCGCAGTGGGAGACGTCGACCAGGGTCCGCGGGCGCAGCCGGTGGCGCTCGTACGCCGCCCGCTCACCGCGCAGCGTCACCTCGTCCCCGCTGCCGCCGGCGATGAAGTCGTACACCGCCCGGTCCAGTCGGGCGCGGGCCGCCGCCTCGTAGTCCTCCGGCGACAGCAGCACCTCCCCGGCGTCGGCCCCGGGCTCCCGGCCGGCCCGCGCGGTCATACGCCGGCCTTCGCGGACGCGCCGGCGGGGACCGCGTCGCCGCGCGGATCGTCGGCCTCGTCGGTGCGCGTCCGCTCGCGCTCCACGGCCTCGTACAGCGCCTTGATGTTGCCGCTGCCGAAGGTCCGGGCGTCGAGCCGCTGGATCAGCTCGAAGAACACCGTGCGGCGGGCGTAGGGGGACCGGGTGAAGACCTGGACCAGCTGTCCCCACTCGTCCCGGTCGGCGAGCAGGCCGAGGTCCTGGAGCACCGCCGGGTCGATGCCCACCTCGATGCCGCGCTCCGCGAGCGAGGCGTAGTAGCCGGCCGGGGTGGAGAGCAACTCCACGCCGGACAACCGGAGTTCACGGGCCGCGTGCACGATGTCGTCGGTGCTGTAGGCGACGTGCTGGACGCCCGGGCCGTTGAACCCGTCGAGGAAGTCGTTGAGCTGTCCGCGGCCGCCGACCGGGTCGGGCTCGACCATGGTGAAGGTGATGCCCCGGGTCTCGTCCTGGACGACCTTGGAGGCCATCGCCTGGCCGCCGACCACGATGTACTCGTCGTAGGTGTGCTTCAGGCCCAGCGCCCGCTGGTAGAAGTCGACCATGGTGTCCAGCGAGCCGGCCCGCAGGCAGAGCGCCAGGTGGTCGACGGAGCGGAGCAGGGCGGGTCCGGACGCCTCGGCGGCCTCCGCCACCGGCCGGTACCGCCCCGGCAGGAAGTGGGCCGAGGCCTCGTCGTCGCCGTCGCGCTGGACGAAGCTGTGGACCAGGTCGTTGGTCGCGGCGACGGTGGCGCGGACCACCCGCACCCCGTCGTCCTCGAACGTCTCCGGCCCGGCCACCGGCTCGGCCCCGGCGGCCAGGGCCTGCTCGAAGTCCGCGACGGCATCGGTCGACCGCAGGGCCACGTCCCGTACGCCGTCGCCGTGCCGGTGGACGAAACGGGCGGCCCGGTGGTCCGCGTGCAGGGCGGAGGTCAGCACCAGGCGGACGCCGCCGTGCGCCAGGACCAGCGACCGGGCGCCGGCGAGACCGGTGAGCGGCCCCGCTTCGGCCACCACCCGGAAGCCGTAGGTCCCGCAGTAGTAGTGGGAAGCCTGATTGACGTCCCCCACATAGAACTCAACGTGGTCGATGGAGTGGGCGGTCACAGTTGATCCAATCTGTTGCTCGGGAGGTGGGAGCAGCCGCAGCCGGCGCACCGCGGCTCGGCGCGGCGCCGGAAGCGTGCGGCGACGGAGCAGGGGACAAGGGGCGGGAGCGGGCTACCGGAGGGGACCGGACGCCTCGGCAAGTGAGCGGAAAATGGCGGCGGTCGAGGTGGCGCCGGGGTCCTGGTGGCCGATGCTGCGCAGCCCCAGGTACGCCGCCCGGCCCTTCCGGGCCTGCAGCGGAACGGTCTCCCGCATCCCGGCCTCGGCGGCCTCGGCCGCGGCGTGCGCCGCCGTGGCGAACGCGGCACCGGACTCCGCGGCGGCCCGGAAGGCACCGACCGCGGGGGCGTATGCGTCGATCATGGTCTTGTCGCCGGGTACCGCCGCGCCCAGCTGCTGGATCTTCGCCAGCGCCGCGGCGAGCCCGGCCGCGAACCGCCGGGCGTCGACCTCGGGGGAGGAGCCGAGTGCCTCACCGAGCGCCCGGAACGCGCCGCCGAACAGCGGTCCGGAGGCGCCACCGACGACCGAGACCAGACAGTTCCCGGCCCGGAGGAGGATCTCGCCGGGTGCGGACGGCACGGGCCCGGAGCGGGCCAGGCCGGCCTGTACCGCGGTGAACCCCCGGGCCATGTTGGCCCCGTGGTCACCGTCGCCGATGGCGGAGTCCAGACGGGTGAGCAGGTCCCGGTCCCGGTGCATGGCCGAGGTGGTGTGCTGCATCCAGCCGAGGGCGAGCGCCGAGTCCACCGCTACTCCTCCGGTTGTGCCGATCGTCCTGCACCGGCGGGGTCGTACCGTCCGGCTCGTCCGGTGGCCGCCCGTATGAGCGTCCGGGCCGCCCGGCCACCGCGGCGGAGTCCTCGTCGACGCGCGGAACTCCGGCCCCGGCACCGGCGTCACCGGCCCGGACAGCACTAAGTTGTCGCTCTTCTCCGCAGGCTTCCGCATGGCAGGCGCTCCTTCGTTCCCCCGGTGCCCGCGACCTTGAGGGCGAGTCGGATAACTAACGCTTTACCGAAAGCTGTTCGGCATTGCCGAATGGCCATAGGAAGCAAAACGCAGCGACCCCGGCCCCGTCAAGAGCTTCGGCGCATCGGCAACGCAGGCAACACAATCGCCGGGCAACCGGCCCCTGAGCACTGCGGGTCGATGAACCCGTGATGAAGCCGCGGGGTCTTCGGCGCCCGTCAACCGGCGGCGCGCAGCCCGGCGTTGCGCGGCGCGCCGAGATCCCGCGACAGGCTGCGGGCCACCTCGCGGACCGCGATCGCACACTCCTGGCGAACGGTTTCGGCCAACAATCGCTCGACCGGTCCCACCAGCCCGAGCGCGCCCACCACCTCGCCGCTGCGGTCGAACACCGGCGCCGCGATCCCCGCGTCGCCGAGCGTCAACTCGCCCTCTTCCAGGGCATATCCGGTCTCCCGGGCCCGGTCCAGCTGGGTCGCCAGCCAGCCCGGGTCGTCGATGCTGGCCCCGGTGACCCGGGCCAGCTCACCCGCGAGCAGCTCGCCGCGCCGCTCGGCCGGCAGGAACGCCGCGATCGCCTTCCCGATCGCGCAGGCGTTCCAGGGCAGGCTGGCCCCGGTCTCCAGCACCTGCACCGACCCGCCGGGCCGGAACGCATGGTGGATGACCAGAACCTGACTGCCCGTCAAGATACCTACCCAGACGGCCGCACCGGCCTGGTTGGCCAGCAGGTCCGCCCAGGTCACGGCGCGGGTGCGGAGCTCGTGCGAGTCCAGATAGGCATTGCCGAGGGTCACCAGGCCCGGGCCCAGCCGGTACTTCCCGGTCTCCCGGTCCTGGACGACCATGCCCTCCGACTCCAGGGTGCGCAGCAGGGCGTGGACGGTCGGCTTGGCCACTCCGATGCGGTCGGCCAGCTCGGTGACACCCAGGCGCGGCGTCGCCGTGGCGAGCTCCCGGAGCACATGGATCGCCCTGTGGACAGCCTGGACCATCGATCAACTCCCTGTTCGGTATTGCTGAACGGCGTTCCGCTCCGTAGAGTCCTCGTTCATGACACCGCTGGTTGGCATCGTACTTGTGTCGCACCGTGCGGAGATCGCCTTCGGCGTACGGACCCTCATCGAGCAGATGGCCGGCCCCGGAGTCGTCGTCGCCCCGGCCGGCGGCACCGATGACGGCCGTACGGGCACCAGTTGCTCCCGCATCCTGGGCGCGCTGCGCACCGCCGCCACCGGCGAAGCGGGTGCGGTGGTCCTCGCCGACCTGGGCAGCTCGGTCCTCGCCACCCGCCTCGTCCTGACCGATCACCCCGGCATCCACGCCGTCCTGGCCGATGCCCCGTTCCTCGAAGGGGCCGTGGCGGCCGCCGTCACCGCCGCGAGCGGCGCCGCCCTGCCCACCGTCCTCAAAGCGGCCGAGGAGGCCCGCCACGCCTCCAAGTTCTGACCGGATCCGACTGTTGTGTCGCACTCCCGGTGCTACATCTGACCGGATCCGAGCGGTCGCGGCTCACCCACGGAAGCCGCGGACCAGGAGTTCGGTGTTGCGGTCCGCCGGCCGGCCCGCCATCTCCTCGTGCACCCCGCCCGCCATCTGGTCGGCCAGCCCCGGGGCGTTGTACGACAGCTCGCGGTACAGGGACGCGAGGCCGACCGCGGACAGATCGCCGAGGTCGGTCCGGTGCGGTGCCGCGGACTCGATGAGCGTGGTGAACAGCGACACCGTGCCGTCGTGGTTGTCGACCAGCTCCAGCAGTCGGGCGTGCTGCGGATAGTCCACGTGTGAGGCGGTGTTGACCTCCCAGAAGGACCGGGCCGGGGTCGGGTGGGGGTGCGGGGTGATGCGGTTGACGTGGCTGTGCCCGTTGATCCACGCCACCACGTTCGGGAACCGGTTCAGCAGCGCGATGACCTCGGCGCCGTCGTGCCGCGGCGCCTCCGTACGGGCCGCGTCCGGGCGCCGGGTCATGCTCGGACTGTGGTGGTGGCTGAAAACCAGAACGTGGGCGTCCGCCGCGCCCGGGTTGCGCACCGGGCGGCCGTCCGCGTCGAAGTAACGGGAACTGTGTGCCGCCAACGTCCGCTCCAGCCAGCCGAGTTGCTCGCTGTCCAGGGACCCCTCGAAGTGGCCGCTGCGATACGTCGTGTCGAGGCTGATGCCGAGCACGTTCTCCGCGACCGGGAACGTGTAGTACATGCGCTCGCCGTCGAGGTGGTTCTCGGTGTAGCCGTGCCCGGCCGGCCCCGCCCCGGCGTGGGCCGGATCCAGATGCGCGCGCAGATACGCCTGCGGGGTCACCATCCGCCGCCGCTCGTCGGCGACCACGCTCCGGGCCCCGGCGGAATTGCGCTGCAGGATCTCCTTCAGCACCACGCTCTTGGGATCGTCACCGGTGTTGAGCACCCGGGCCAGTGCGGCCACATCGGCGTCCGGGACGGAGAAGATTTTGCGGGCACCGGTGACGTAGTCGCACAGCCAGGGATCGGCCGGATTCAGGCACCCGCCCGGCAGGTCGTCGTGGTTGCCCGGCGTCGAATACCAGGGAATGCGCAGCCCGGGGCTGGTCACCGGACGGATCGCGGCGTCGAGGAATCCGGGGATCTCCGGCAGTCCGCGCCGCTTGTCCTGGTCGCGCAGGCCGGCGTCCGGATGCCAGTAGAGCGGAAGCCCGGAATTCTGGACGCCCTCGTACGACGCCGGGGCTCCGGTATTCGGCGTGATGCGGCCCCCGCTCATCAGCGTGAGGAACCACTCCAGCTCCACCATCTCGTGATTGTCGATGTTGTCGCCGGTGGACATCGCGAAGGCCGGCGCCCGCCCGGTGTGCGGCCCGCCGCGGATCGCATTGACCTGTTCCACCAGCGACACCGCACCGGCCACCGACAGCGCCTCCTGAATCCGCCAGGACCCCGGCGATCCGGCGCGCAGGAATTCGGTCCGCAGCGGGCTCTGGACGTCGGCCACATGCAGATCGGTGAGCTGGACGAAACAGGCCAGCGGGGTCCGCCGGTCCTGCCGCCGGGGCCCGGCCGCAGCCAGCTCGTCCCGTACGACCAGGGGCCAGCCGGGCCCGGAGGCCATCCGCCGGTAGCCGCTCGTGCCGGTGAGCCGGGCGGTGGTCTCCAGGGTCGTGACGCCGTACGGCGCCGGGCGCCCGGAAGCGGGCCGGGCCGGCGACGGCACCGAGCCGGTCCGTGCGGGTCGGGGGTCGGCGGCGGCGCTGCTCCGGCGCTGGCCGGGCAGTGCCCAGGCGGCGCCGGCTCCGGCAACCGCGGCACCGGAGGAGAGAAGGAATCGACGACGGTCGGTGGGGGTGTGCAAACCGGCCATGGGGCCCTCCGTAGGCGGCGGCCGGAATGGCGGGCCACCGGGGTGTCACCAAACGGAACATCTCGTTCCGAAGAGTGCGCGGGATGCGTGGCCGGAAGTTGAACGGGCCCGGAACGCGGAACACCCAGCGCCCGTCGATTCGGGGACGCAAAAATACCCCGTGACGAATTTGACGTCCGGGGTATTTCTCTGCGTATATTGAGGGCTTCTGTGTCTTGGTTGCGCAAGAACACACTGCCCAATGTTCCAAAGCAAACTGTACTTGAGCGGAGTCGAATTGTCAAACGAGGAATTGCGGCAGGAGCAGGAATTCATCGACCTGCTCTACGAGCGCCTCGCAGAAATGCGCGCGGAAGCCGCGACCGCGGTACAAAAGGCCCTGGCGCTCGCGGGGAACAACGCCCAGGCACGGCTGGAGCGCGATGTCGCGGTGGCCGAGCAGTCCGGCGTGCTGGCTGCCGCCGACGCCGGGGAGTCCGGGCTCTGCTTCGGCCGGCTGGTCTTCCGCGACGGCCGCGACCACCACATCGGCCGGATCGGCATCCGCCGCGACGACGCCGACCGCACCCCGCTCGTCCTCGACTGGCGCGCCGAGGTCGCCCGCCCCTTCTACCTCGCCACCGGCCACACCCCCATGGGCCTGCGGCGCAGACGCCACATCACGACCGAGGGCCGCCTCGTCACCGCCCTGCACGACGAGATCCTCGACCTCACCGACGCCGTCCGCACCGGACACGAAGGCACCGACGCGGACGCCGTGCTGCTCGCCGCCCTGGACACCGCGCGCACCGGCCGGATGCACGAGATCGTGCAGACCATCCAGGCCGACCAGGACCGCATCATCCGCGCCGGGCACCACGGCGTCCTCGTCGTCGAAGGCGGCCCCGGCACCGGCAAGACCGTCGTCGCCCTGCACCGCGCGGCCTATCTGCTCTACGCCCACCGGGAACAACTCGCCCGCCGCGCCGTGCTGATCGTCGGCCCCAACCCCGCCTTCCTCAGCTACATCGGCGAGGTGCTGCCCGCGCTCGGCGAGACCGGGGTGCTGCTGGCCACCCCCGCGGAACTCTTCCCGGGCGTCACCGCGACCGGAACCGACACGCCCCGGGCCGCCGAGGTCAAGGGCGGCGCGGCCATGGCCGAGGCACTCGCGCGATTCGTCCAGGACCGGCAGACCCTGCCCGACCCGGAGATCGTCATCGAGCACGACGACGGCGAACTGCGGCTGGACGCACCGATGGCGAAGGAGGCCCGGCGCCGGGCCCGCGAGACCCGGCTGCCGCACAACCTCGCCCGCCCGCACTTCGCGTTCCGCATCATCGACGCACTCACCGCCCAACTGACCGACCGGATCGGCGCCGACCCCTACGGCGGCCCGAACCTGCTCGGCGCCGACGACATCGCCCAGCTCGGCAAGGCCATCGCCACCAGCCCCGAAGTGCACCACGCCATCGAGGAGTTGTGGCCCACGCTGACGCCCGAGCAGCTGGTCGCGGACTTCCTCGCCGAGCCCGTCCACCTCCCGGAGGCGGACGCCGACGCGATCCGGCGGACCGGCGGACAGTGGACGCCCGCCGACATCCCGCTGCTCGACGAGGCGGCCGAACTCCTCGGCGAGGACGACTCGGCGGCCCGCGCCGCCGCCGAGGCCGAGCGCCTGGAACAGATCGACTACGCCCAGGGCGTGCTCGACCTCTCCTACGGCTCCCGCACCCAGGAGTTCGAGGAACGCGACGACGAGGACTCGGAGGTGCTCGCCGCGCACGACCTGGTCGACGCGGAACTGCTCGCCGAGCGGCACGAGGAGGCCGACCACCGCAGCGCCGCCGAACGCGCCGCGGCCGACCGCACCTGGGCCTTCGGCCACATCATCGTCGACGAGGCGCAGGAACTCTCCGCCATGGCCTGGCGGTTGCTGATGCGCCGCTGCCCGACCCGCTCGATGACCCTGGTCGGCGACCCGGCCCAGACCGCGGAACCGGGCGGCTGCGGCGCCTGGGAGACGATCCTCGCCCCGTACGTCGGTGACCGCTGGGAGCACACCCGGCTCGGCGTCAACTACCGCACCCCGACCGAGATCATGGCGGTCGCGGCCGAGGTGCCGCGCTCCCTGGACCCGGACTTCGCACCGCCCCGCTCGATCCGCTCCACCGGTGTACGGCCCTGGGCGCAGCGCACCGACGACCTGGCGGGCGCGGTGGCCGCGGCCGTCGCACGGGAGAGCCGGGCGGACGGCCGGCTCGCGGTGATCGCCCCGCGCTCCCGGCACGCGGACCTGCTGCCGCTGCTCCCGTCCGCGTCCGCCGGACCGGCCCCCGACCTGACCAGCCCGGTCGTGCTGATCGATCCGCGGCAGGCCAAGGGCCTGGAGTTCGACACCGTGCTGGTGGCCGAACCGCAGGAGCTGGGCGCCAGCGATCTGTACGTCGCGCTCACCCGGGCGACCCAGCGGCTGGGCGTGCTCCACACCGGGCCGCTGCCGGCCGGGCTCGCGGCGGCGCCGCTGGCGGAGGCCGCCGCGGCCGGCCGGTGACGCCCGGCGCGGGCGGCGCGGGGCGGGGGAGCGGCGGCGGGATGCCCGCGCCGGTCCGCCGTTCCACGCCGTTCCCGCGCGCCGGTGATGCCCCGTCAGGCCCGCGGACCAGGGCATGAACGCACCCGCCCTCGGCCAGGCACTCTGCGCCCCTCGCGCACAACCGGCGAGCGGGCCGTTCGAGACCACGGTCCCGTTCCACCAAGGGGGAGTTTCGGCATGCCCGGACCGCACGGCACGTGCCCGCACCACGCCCGGCGGGGGAGGGGGCCGCGGCACACAATGGCTCTCGTGCTCGCCGCCGCGGTCCTCGCCCTGCCGGCCGGCCCGGCCGCACTCGCCACACCGGGCCCCGCCGCCGTCGGGCGCCCGCCCACCGGCTCCCTGCGGCAGGCTGTCCACCAGGTCGTCCGGCTGGTGAACGGGGAGCGGGCGGCACACGGCTGTCCGGGGGTGCGGTGGAACGCGGCGCTCCAGCGGGCGGCGCAAAGCCATGCGGACGACATGGCCGCGCGCCGGTTCTTCGGCCACACCAATCCGGACGGTGCCGGTCCGGGAGCCCGGATCACCGCGGCCGGCTACTCGTGGTCCGCGTACGGCGAGAACATCGCGGTGGGCCGGCCGACCCCGGCCGCCGTCATGAAGGACTGGATGCACAGCCCCGGCCACCGCCGCAACATCCTCCAGTGCGACCTGCAGGACCTCGGCGTCGGCATCCGGGAGGGCACCGGCGGGCCGTGGTGGACACAGGACTTCGCCGCCCGTTGAGGTTGAGCGCGGTGCGGAGGTCGGCGGTCCGGTCGAGCGAGGCGGTGACCCGGACGTCCAGCAGCCGGGCGCCGCGGGTGAACGCCTTCGTCGCGAGGGCGGTGTTGAGCCGCTCGGCGGCGGCCGCGGACAGGGCGACCGGGGCCTTGAGGCGCAGTACCCGGGTCCGGGTGTTCAGCGCGGTCCTGAGGTCGGCGCGGGGGAAGCTGCCCAGCGTGATCCGGGTGCCGCGGCCGGTGCGGGCACTGAGCGTGCCCTGGCCGAGCTCGGCGGTGAGGCCCGTGAGCCGGAGGGTCTTGTGCGCCTTGGCATGCACGAGGGCCACCCCGCCGGCGCCGAACCGCAGTTCGCCGCCTGCCTTGCCGCCGCTGTTGGTGACCGCACCACCCGAGAGGCGCAGGCTCAGCGTGCGGCTGCCGTCGTGTCCGAGGTGCGGGCGGAGCTTCCCCTTCGCGCCGAGCGCCTTGGGTACCACACCGTGGGCGGCGAGCCGGGTGAGCAGCGCGGACGGGACACGGAAGCGGGCGGTGCCCCGTTCGACGGGAACCTCGGTGTTGCCGGCGTGCCGCGCGGCGGTGGTCCGGCTGCCGGTCGGGGGAGCGGCGCCGGGTGGGGGACCGGCGGCGACGAGTGCGGTGGTCGTGAGCGCGAGAGCGGCGGCGGTGGCGAGACGGCGAGCATGCATGCGGGACCTCGCTATGTCATGTGATGTACCGATCTGCCACCTTACGTTCCGATCGGTCGGCCGCGACTGAACGGCGCAGTGCGGCTGACGGCCGGTCAGTTCCGGCCGGCCGGAACGGCCCTGCCCTCCTCGACCGCGGTGGCGGCGGACGCGGTGAACTCCGGGTCCGGCTCCAGGAACCGGATGGCGACCGCGGTCAGCAGATGCAGTCCGGCGAAGATCCAGACGATCCCCTCGATCCCGAACGGGCCCAGGGCGAGCGCGACGACGGCCGGCCCGGCGAAGGTGCTGAGCCCGGCGCCGAGGTTGAGCGCGGACATCGCCTGACCCTTGTGGCGCGGCGCCAGCGCCGGCACGAGCGCCGAGATCGGTACGTAGCCGGCCAGCGCGATGCCGTAGAGCGCGGCGGCCACCGCGGAGGCGGCGAAGGACGGGCCGGCCAGCAGCGGGACGTAGTACAGCGCGAGGCAGGTCAGCGCACAGGCCACGGCACCGAACCAGGTCATGGTGCGCTGCCAGCCGAGCCGGTCCCCGACGGCGCCGAAGAAGAGATTGGCGAAGATGTTCGCGGTGAACATCACGCTGAGCAGCCGCAGCCATGCCGAGGTGGTGAATCCGGCCGTCTCCGTGAAGAAGAACGGCATGCAGACGAGGAACCCGAACTGGGAACCGGTGCTGACCACGCGTACCGCGGCACCGACGGCGACCCGCGGACGGCGCCGCATGATCGAGACGCTGCCCGCCAGCGTCGCCAGCGGCCGTTCACCGGCCGGCGCGAGCCGGGACCGTCCGGTGGGTTCGCGCACCAGCAGCAGGGCGAGCAGTCCGCCGAGCGTCACCAGCCCGAGCGCGAACCAGAGCGTGCGGTACGAGCCGACCTGCGGGATCGTCGCGCTGGCGAGCAGCGAACCGAGCGTCGGCAGCCCGCCGGTGAAGGCGAACCAGTACCAGCCGACGGCCGTGCCCAGCCGGTGCGGCGGGGTCGCCGCGGTCACCCACACCAGGAACCCGTAGGCGAACAAGGGATAGCCGAAGCCGCGCAGCCCGTAGACGAGCAGCAGCAGCGGATAGTTCATGGCCGGCAGTGCGACCGACAGCAGGAGCAGCTGGAAGACGAGCCAGATGGCGAACCCGGCGGTCATCACCCGCCGCGGTCCCCAGAGGTCGGACAGCGCCCCGGAGAGCCAGGCGCCGACGGCGACGGTGATGCCGTAGACGGCGATGACGACCGCCGCGTCGGCCTTGGTCAGGCCGTGGTCGGCCAGGTACTTCGAGAAGAACCCGGTCTCCACGCCGTCGCCGGTCATGAAGAGCAGGACGCCGACGAAACCCCAGGTCAGCGCCGGGGGTATGCCCAGTCGTGCGAGGCGGGAGCGGTCGGTCGCCGGCCGGGGCGCACCGGCCGGGGTCCGGGCCGGGCTCGACGAGGGGGCGGGGCTGCTCATGGGCACTCCAGGGCGGCGAAAGAAGGGGGCGCGGGTCCACCGCCGCGTCGGCGGAGTCGGGAGGTGCCGCCGAAGGGTGGACCGGCCGCAAAGTCTTCTCGTATTTTGTGCGAAGTCAAGACCGCTCTGCTAAAAAAGAGCGCACATCCTCGAAGACCCCAGGGAGCCGTGCCCGCCATGACCGCCACCCCCGCGCAGCCCGCGATCCCCGCCACCATGCGCGCCGCCGTCCTGCACGGCCCCGAGAAGCTGAGGCTCGAAGAGCGCCCCGTCCCCACCCCCGGGCCGGGCGAGGTCCTGGTCCGCGTGGAAGCGGTCGGCACCTGCGGTTCCGACGTGCACTACTACCGGCACGGCCGGATCGGCGACTTCGTCGTACGGGAACCCCTCGTCCTCGGCCACGAGGCGGCCGGCACCGTGGTCGCCTGCGGGCCGGGCGTCGACCCGCAGCGGACCGGCCGGCGCGTCGCCATCGAGCCCGGCACCCCGTGCGGCACCTGTGGCGAATGCCGGGACGGCCGCTACAACCTCTGTCCCGGCATGCGCTTCCTCGCCACGCCCCCGGTCGACGGCGCCTTCTGCGAATACCTCGCCGTCCACCAGGACTTCGCCCATGCCGTTCCCGACTCCCTGACCATCGAGGACGCCGCCCTGCTGGAGCCGCTCTCGGTCGCCGTCTGGGCCTGCCGCAAGGCCCGCGTCGCCCCCGGGGACCGGGTGCTGATCACCGGAGCGGGACCCATCGGCCTGGTCGCCGCCCGGACCGCACGTGCCTTCGGCGCCCGGGAGGTGCTCGTCACCGACGTCGTCCCGCACCGCCTGGAACTCGCCCGCGCGGCCGGCGCCACCACCCTCGACGTCTCCCGCACCCCGCTGCCCGGGGCCGGCTACACCCCCACAGTGCTGCTGGAGTGCTCCGGCGTCCCGGCGGTCACCGGCGAGGCGATCCGCACCGTCGGCCGGGCCGGCCGGGTCGTGCTCATCGGCATGGGCGGGGACGAGATCTCGCTCCCGCTCGGCCGGGTGCAGAACCACGAACTCGAACTCACCGGCACCTTCCGCTACGCCCACACCTGGCCCACCGCGATCGCGCTGGTGGAGTCGGGTGCGGTCCGGCTCGACTCGCTGGTCTCGCACCGTTACGGTCTTGCCGAGGCCGAGCACGCACTGACCGTCGCCACCAAGGACGCGACCGCCGTGAAGGCCGTCATCCATCCGCAGCGGTAGGCGCGCCGCTGCCGCTGTGCGACCGGGAAAGGGGCGGCCCCGATGGCTTCCACACGGTCGTCGCTGGCGGAGGTCGACCGGCGACGACGGGACGTACTGGCCTTCGTCGTCGAACGCGGAGAGGTCCGGATCGACGAACTGGCCAGGCACTTCGGGGTCAGCCTCGCCACCATGCACCGCGACCTGGACCAGCTCGCCGAACGTCGGCTGCTGCGCAAGGAACGCGGCCGGGCCGCCCCCTTCCCCACCCTCACCATGGAAACCGCCACCCGCTTCCGCATCGGCGTACAGCGCCCGCTGAAGGAGGCGCTGTGTGCCGCGGTCGCCGACGAGATCCGGCCCGGCAGCACCGTCGTCCTGGACGACTCGACCACGCTCTTCCCGCTCGCCGCGCGGATCGCCCGGACCGAGGCGGTCGCCGTGGTCACCAACTCCCTGGGCGTGGCCCGGCTGTTCGACGAGACGCCCGGCGCCGAGGTCACGCTGCTCGGCGGCCGCTACCGCGGCGAGTTCGGCTCCTGCGTCGGCCCCGACGTGCTGCGGGCCCTCGGCCGGCTGCGCGCCGACCTCGCGGTGATGTCCGCCGTCTCCGTCCTCGGCGGCCGGCTCTTCCACCCGATCCGCGAGTACGCCGAGATCAAGGAAGCCATGCTGGACTGCGCCGGGCGCTCCCTGCTCCTCGTCGACCACACCAAATTCGGCAAGACCGCCACCCACGCCTACGGCGACGCCGGCCGCTACGACCGCATCGTCACCGACCGCGCCACCCCTGCCGCCGAACTCGCCGCGCTGCGCGACCGCGGCGCGACGGTCGACGTGGTGGACGCCTGACCCGTCCCCGCGCGCGGCGGCACGGTCGTCACTCGCCGGGGCGCGAGCCCTCCGCGGCGGCCGGTGCGCGGCTGCCGGTCCGGGTGGCGCCGATACCGGCGAGCACGACGCAGACGACCCCGGCCGCCGAGCCCGCACCGGGCAGCTGGCCGAGGGTGACGGCGCCGATGACCAGGGCGATGGCGGGTTCCAGGCTCATCAGGGTGCCGAAGGCGGTGGTGGAGAGCCGGCGCAGAGCCAGGAATTCGAGGCTGAACGGAATGACCGGGTGCAGCACCGCCAGCGCCAGGCCGGTGAGCACCAGCGGCCAGGTCACCGACGCCAGGGCGGACGGTCCGGCGAACAGCGAGGCGACCAGGGCGGCCACCGGCATCGAGACGGCCAGGCCGTTCAGACCGGTGACCCGGTCGCCGACGCGCTGGGTCAGCAGGATGTACCCGGCCCAGCAGCCCGCGGCGCCCAGCGCGAGCCCGAGGCCGACCGGGTCGCTCCCGCCGTGCCAGGGCTCGGTGAGCAGCACCACCCCCACCGCGGCCAGCGAGGCCCACAGCTTGCGGCCGCCCCTCGACCCGAACATGGCCACACCGAGCGGCCCCAGGAATTCCAGTGCGCTGGCCGTCCCCAGCGGGATGCGGGCGACCGCGCACATGAACAGCAGCATCAGCCCGGCCGTGACCACCCCCAGCCCGAGACAGGCGAGCAGGTCCCGGCCGGTGAAGTCCGTGCGGCGCGGGCGGACGAGGACCAGCAGGAGCACGCCCGCCCACGTCAGGCGCAGCGCCGTCGTTCCCACCGGCCCGAGCTGGTCGAAGAGCCGCACCGAGAGCGCGAGGCCCAGCTGGACGCAGCTCATCGAGGCGAGGGACATCAGCACCCCGGCGTCCGTCCCGCGGAAGGAGGGACGGCGGGCGGCGGTGGAGGACGTCAGGGCAGGTGGCGCGGTCATGGCCGCCAGTAGACGGTCTCGGCATCGTTGCCGTCCACGTGCCGATCATGGACATTCCGTTCGGGAAAGCTGAACAATGGCGCGCATGGAGACGAGGCGACTGGAACTACTGGCCGAATTGTCCCGGCTCGGGTCGATGCGTGCCGTCGCCGAGACCCTCGGAACGACCACCTCGACGGTCTCCCAGCAGATCGCCGCGCTCGCCCGTGAGACGGACACCACGCTCATCGAGCCGGACGGACGGCGGGTCCGGCTGACCCCGGCGGGCCGGCGGCTGGCCGAACACGCCGTGACGATCCTCGCCGCGGTCGAGGCGGCCCGGCTCGACCTGGGACCCGGGGCCGAGCCCCACGGCACCCTCAGGGTCGCCGGCTTCGGCACGGCGATCCGGACGTACCTGCTGCCCATCGTCACCGGGCTCGCGACGAGCCACCCCCAGGTGCGGATCCTCATCCGCGAGCACGAGCCCGCCGAGGCCCTGCACGCCCTTGCCGCCGACGAGACGGACCTCGCGCTCACCTACGACTACAACCTCGCACCGGCCACCCTCGACCCGTCCGTCGGCGCGACGCCGCTGTGGACCACGGAATGGGGCCTCGGCGTCCCCGCCGGTACCCGGGTGCCCGCGGGCACGGCCCTGGACGTCGTCACCCACTTCCGCGCGGAGAACTGGATCGTCAACTCCCGGAATTCCGCGGACGAGGTGGCCATCCGCACGCTCGCCTCGATGGCGGACTTCACGCCCCGGGTGACCCATCAGGCCGACAGCCTCGACCTGGTGCAGGCAATGATCGCCGCCGGGCTGGGCGTCGGGCTGCTGCCCGGGGACCTCGCCCCCTTCCCCGGTGTCCGCATCGTCCGGCTCACGGCTCCGGAGGTCGTCCTGCGCGCGTACGCCGTCGCCCGCCACGGCAGCATCAACTGGCCCCCACTGGCGCTGGTGACCGACCTCCTCGCCCACCGGACCCACGAGGACACCCGCCCGCCGCGCCGGTAGCCGCCGGGCGGGTGACGTACGGTCGCGTGCCTTCGGGGGAATGCCGGCCCGCGGGCGTTCGGGAACCGGTGCCGGGTGATACCACCTCTGGGTAGGCACGGGCGCGCGGAGGGCGGTGGCGGCCAGGTGCGGAACCGACCCGGCAGGAAGCGGGAGAGTGCGTCCGGCGCCTCTGGGAGCGGCGGCCGGCCACGCGGCCGGGTCACCGTTCTGCGGACCCGCGGCGGCCGGCGGACCGTGACCGTACGCCGGACGGCGGGCGGGGGACCGGAGCGCCGCCCGGCCGTACCCACCGGGCCGTCCCCGATGCTGCAGGCCGCCGCCGCGTACGGGTGGCGCCTGATCATCGTGGGCGCGGTCGTCTACGCGGTCTTCGTGGCGCTGGGCAAGTTCCACCTGGTGACCCTGGCGGTCTTCCTGGGCCTTGTCCTGACGGCCCTTCTGGAGCCGCTGACCAGACTGCTCGACCGCTGGATGCCCCGGTCGGTGGCGGTCGCCTCCGGGCTGCTGCTCGGCATCCTGCTGCTCTTCGGTGTGCTGAGCCTGATCGGTGCGAACGTCGCGGGGGAGTGGGCGGGGCTGCGCCGGGAGTTCGACGGCGGTGTGGCCAGGATCGAGCGATGGGCGCAGGGCCCGCCGGTCCATCTGAGCCGCGAGACCCTCGCGCATCTGCAGACATGGGTCCGCAGGTTCGTCTCCACGCACCGGTCGGCGTTGATCAGCACGGCGCTGAGCGGCGTGGACCGGCTCGTCGAAGCGGCGACGGTGGGTGTGCTCGCGCTGTTCTGCTCGGTCTTCTTCCTGCATTCCGGCGGCCGGATGTGGCGCTGGTTCGGCGGCCAGCTGCCCGGCAACCGGCGCCGCCCGGTCCAGCTCGCGGGCCGCGCCGCCTGGACCACGTTCACCGGCTACACCCGCGGCATCGTCCTGGTCGCCGCGATCAACGCCGTGCTCGTGGGCGTCGCGCTGTTCATCCTGGGGGTGCCGCTCGCCGTCCCGCTGGCCGTGCTGGAGTTCTTCGCCGCCTTCATCCCGCTGGTGGGCTCGCCGGTCGCGCTGGCCGTGGCCGCCGTGGTGGCGCTGGCCGCCAAGGGCCCGTTGATCGCGCTGATCGTCGTGCTGCTGATCGTGGTCATCGGCCAGATCGAGGGCCATGTGCTGCACCCGCTCGTGATGAGCCGCGCGGTCCAGCTGCATCCGGTCGTGGTGGCGCTCTCGGTGGTCTGCGGCGCGGTCACCGCCGGGGTGCCCGGCGCGATCGTCGCGGTACCGCTCGTTTCGGTGGTGTGGTCCGTCTACAGCGTGCTGCGCGCGCTCCCCGCCGCGTCCTTCCGGGCCCCCTGAGCGCGCCGCGCGCCCGGACGCCGATTGCGGCTGCGGCACCGTCCGGGGCACTCTTGCGTCATGTCATACGTGCGGCTCGAAGCCTGGATCGGTGGGGAGTGGCTGGAGGTGGACTCGGTGAGCGTGAGCCTCGTGGAGTCCGCCCTCACGCTCTCCTTCGAGCACCAGCGGACCGAATCCGGCTACCGGGACCTCATCTGGGAGCCGCTGGAGAAATTCCTCCGTGAGTACCGCGACGAACCGCTCGTCGTCGTACCGCGCCGACGCAATCTGCCGGTGATGTTCGGCCCCGGCGCCGCGGGGCCGTTCCGGCTCGCCGAGGTGTCGGGCGGCTGACCTCCGCTGACATCCCGTCAGTGGAGGGGACAATTCGTGGCCATCTACGGCACGGCAGAGGGAATGCTCTCCTGGGGGCCCCAGTGCCGTGCTGTCAGACCGAACGTACCGGGTCGGCAGCTACGTTCTCACCGCATTTCCGTCAAGAGGATCGTCGGAAACGAGCAAAACTGGCAACTATTTGACCGGACTGTCGCGTCCTCCGTGCAGAGTCATCAGGTGGGGGCTCCCGTCACCGCACCGCCACCGCGGCGGGTGGGAACCGGGTCTTGTAAAGGAGAAAGCATGCGACCGTTTGCGTTGAGCTACGCCCGTCCGGCGGTGACGCCGTCGACCGCCGCGCCGTACACCTATGACGCCGCGCGGCAACTCAACGTACTGCCCGACGGACGCCCGGCCACCTCCAGCCGGGCCGTGCTGCTGGCCACCGGCACCACCGCGTCCACGGCCGGCTCCAAGACCCACTTCGACGACTGAGCGTCCATGACCGTCCTGGTCCTCACGTGCGAGGAGGACTTGACCGCGGACATGGTGGTCACGATCCTCCACGACCGCGGCGTCCCGCTCGTCCGCCTCGACCCCGCCGACCTGCCCGGCCGGGTCGCCCTGTCGGCGGACTACGCCCACCACGCCTTCCACGGCTACCTGAAGGCGGACGAACGCATGGTGAGCCTGCGCAGCCTGCGGTCGATATGGGTCCGCCGGCCCGGGACGCCCGGCACCCGCGCCGAGGAACAGTCCGCCTGGCTCGCCACGGAGGCCGAGCACGCGCTCTACGGCATGCTCACCTGCACCCCGGCGCGCTGGATGAACCACCCCGTCGCGGCCGCGCAGGCCCGCTACAAGCCCTGGCAGCTGCACCTCGCCCAACAGAGCGGTTTCACCATCCCGCCCACCCTGATCACCACCTTCCCCTCGGTCGCCCGGCAGTTCGCCGCCACCCACCGCGACCTCGTGGTGAAGTCGGTCTCCGGCAAACACCCCGGCGAGCCCCCGATGGTGCTGCCCACCACACGGATCGGCCCGGACGTGGACTTCACCGGAGTCGCCGCCTCCCCCACGCTGCTCCAGCGCCACATCCACAAGCAGGCCGACATCCGGCTCACCTGCGTCGGCGGCCGGCTCTTCGCCGCCCGCAAGCAGGCCGATCCGGACGAGGTCGACAGCCGTTTCACCCAGAACGCCGCCTGGAAGCCCACCGAGATCCCCGACACCGTCCGGCGCTCGGTCGCCGCGTACCTGCGCCTCGCCCAACTCTCCTACGGCGCCTTCGACTTCGCGGAGGACCGGGAGGGGGCCTGGTGGTTCCTCGAATGCAACCAGGGCGGACAGTTCGGCTTCGTCCAGCTCGACACCGACCAGCCCATCGCCCAGGCCATCGCCACCTGGCTGGCGGAGGAACCCGCGTGACACCGGCACCCACCCCGTCGGGCCCCGCGGCCCCGTGACCGGCTCGTCGGGCGCGTCGAAGGCGATCAGCGGACCCATACGGCGATTGTCGCCCGTCCGGGGCGCCGAGTGGGGGTGGGACGGTACGGCGAGTGTGGAGGGACGGTGTGCCACCCGGTGCGAAATCTCCCGCACAGGTCGTCTAGGGTCGTCGCGGCACCAATGAGGGGAGCGGGAATGGCCGGCTGGCCGGTGACACTCGACCGGGCCGGGATCATGGACCCGTCGCTCCGGCGCGACTACACCGAACAGCGCCGTCTGGTCGCGCGGTTCGCCCGCGCCGAGTACACCGCGGTGCGGCTGCTGCTGCCCCCTGTACTGGTCCCCGATGTCCTCGCCGCCACGGCCTTCATGCACCACACGGACGACCGGATCGACCAGGGGCCCGTGGCGGAACGTGCCGCGGCCCTCACCGCGTGGGACGAGCAGGTGCGGACGGTGCTCGCGGGCGGCCCGACGGGCGAACCGTTGTTGCGCGCGCTACGGCACACCGTCACACGACATCCACAACTGGAGCCGTACGTAAGGGAGTTCCTGGCGGGGGCGGCGGCGGACGTGGACTGGTCCGGGTTCGCCACCGAGCGGGACTTCCAGGACTACATCGACGCCTATTCGCTGCCCGCCTTCATGCTCCTCACCTGCCTGCTCGCGCCCGGCACCGGCACCCAGGCGTACGTGGCGGGCTGCCGCAGCTTCATCGAGGCGATGCAACGCCTCGACTTCCTGGACGACATCGCCGAGGACCTGTCCCACGGGCGGCTCGGCATCCCGGAGGACGCCCTGGCCCGGCACGGGCTGACCCACCGGGACCTGGCCGAGGCCGGTCCCGCCGCCCGTACCGCCTTCGCCGCCTTGGTGCCGCAGCAACTGGCCCTGGCACAGGCGGGGTTGTCGGCCGCGTACGACCTGGTCGAGCGGGTGGCGGCACCCGGCCGGCCGCTCGTCCGCGCGCTGCTGACCCTGCAGGAGCTCCGGGTGCGCACGGTGCGACGGAAGGGTGCGGCCCTGCTCACCGGCGCCACCCGGCCGCCGGTCGTCGGTGCGTTGGGCCTCCTGGCCCGGGAATACCGGGCGGCGCGCAGCCAACGGCTCCCCGTACGGGCCTGAGGCCGGCCGCCGCCCGGGCTCGGGCGGTCCTGTTGAGGCGCTTGTCCGGTGCGCCGCCCGGGCGTGGCCGCTGGTTTCCGGCTACCGCAGCAGCCACTTCCCGGTCATCCCCATCACCTCCGCGCGGTCGCGCGGGCCGTGGCCGGCGGCGATGAAGTGGTTGCCGATCCGCAGGGAGAAGGCGAGCAGGCTGCGCACCTCGACCTCGTCCTCGTCGGCGCAGAGCGAGCCGAACAGTGAACGCAGGTACGCCATGCGCCGGTTGTCGACGCGTCGCAGCCGCCGGGCGACGGCCTCGTCGCGCCGGGCCCAGTCGCGGACCGCGAGGTCGGCCGCGGTGCCCCGCAGCGGCCCCTCCGTGGACGACGAGGCGATCGCGAACAGCCGCTCCAGCTTGGCCCTGGCGTCCCCGCCGCCGCTCTCCACCTGCTCGATCACTCCGTCGGTGACCGCCTGCTCCCAGGCGTCGAGCATCTCGGTGAGCAGGGCCTCCCGGTTGCTGAAGTACCCGTAGAAGCCGCCCTTGCTGACGCCGAGGGCCTGCGCCAGCACCTCGATCCGGACCGCCTCGGGGCCTCCCGCGGCGAGCGCGCGCAAGCCTTCCTCGATCCACTTGCCGCGCGGTGTGCGCGTCACGCCCATGCCGTGTCTCCTCTCATTTCCCGGCCAGCCTATACGGCGCCGTACAGACCGGTGCTAGCCTAGATCTATACGCCACCGTATAGATATCCGTATGGACAGGGGCCCGGCCATGAGACTCCCCAGCACAGCGCACACCTCCCGTCCCTGGCGCATCCATGAGATCGCCGGGGACTTCCAGGTCGAGGACGTATGGGCGCTCCCGACACCCGGCGGTCCGGACGATCTCGCGCGCCTGGTACGCCAGTTCACCGGCGACGCCCCCGAACGCGGGGCCCACCACTTCTCCCTCGTACCGCGGACGCTCTTCGCCGCGCGTTGGGCGCTCGGGCGGCTCTTCGGGTGGGACAAGCCGGTCGCCGGTCCCGGCAGCCGGAAGTGGACGCTGCGGGACCGGCTGCCGGCCGACCTCCGCGACGGCCCGCGGGGGCCCGACCTCCGCGCGCTGCCGTTGACCTCCGTCTACCTGACGCACGACGAGTGGGCCGCCGAGCTCGCCAACCGGACCGTGCAGGCGGTGATGCACATCGGCTGGGTCCCGGACGGCGCCGCCGGCTACCGCGGGCAGATGGCCGTCCTCGTCAAGCCCAACGGGCTGTTCGGCGCCCTCTACATGGCGGCCATCAAGCCCTTCCGCTACCTGGGCGTCTACCCGGCACTCTTCCGCGGGATGAGCCGCCGGTGGCAGCAGGGCTGACGCGCCGGACCCCGTACGGACCGCATCGTCAGCCGCCGTCGCGCGGCCCGGCGGTGCGGTCGCGCCGGGCCGGGACGAGCGCACCGAGCATCAGGACGGCGGTGACCGCGAAGGCAGCCGCATAGCCCGTCCAGCCGGCGACCACCCCGAAGCCGGCCGCGCCCACGCCCATGCCCGCGTCGTACGCGACGTTCCACAGCGCGCTCACCGTGCCGTAACCGGAAGCGGGCACCCGGGCGTACATCAGCGTCAGGGTGGCGTTCTGGATGATGCCGAATCCGGTGCCGAAGACGGCGACCCCGGTGACCACGGCGGCCGGACTGCCCGTCAGCACGAGGCCGAGCGTCCCGGCCGCGGACAGCAGCAGACCGGGCAGCACCAGCCGGGAGGGCCCGTGCCGGTCGCCGTACCTGCCGGCGACCCAGCGCGCGACGACCGAGGCGAGCGGCTGGACGAACAGCGCCACCGCGACGACCCCGGCCGAGCCGGACGCCACCGCGAGCGGCAGGAACGTGACGATGATCCCGGCCGCCAGCGCGGTCGTCCCGAAGACCGCCGCGGGCCGCCGCAGCGCCCCGTCCCGCAGCCCGGCGACCACGCCCACCGACGGCCCCGCCGTCACCTCCCGGTCGGGCAGCCCGGGAACCGCGGCGATCGACACCAGCGCGACCACTCCGGCGGCCACCGCGACCGGGCCGTACCCCACCTGCGCCACCAGCCACACGCCCAGCGGCAGACCGCACAGCGACGGCACCGCCGAGACGACGCCGACCAGCGCCAGCCCTTCGCCGCGGCGCGCGGCCGGTATGAGCGAGGCGGTCAGCGCGCCACCCGCGACGACGGCCGCGGCGAACCCCAGGCCGCGCAGGAAGCAGACGGCGACGATCCCCGCCATCGCGCCCGAGAGGGGAAGGACGAGCGCGGGCGCCCCCAGGAGGAACAGGCCACCGCCCAGCACCACCCGGTATCCGAAGCGGCCCACCAGGCGCACAGTGGCCAACTCCCCCAGCACCGTGGCCAGCATCAGCGTCCCGGTGGCCACGCCCGGCGCCCCGCCGCCCCCACCGGACGCCTCCGCGTACCGCGGCACGACCGGCAACAGCAGGAAGAAGCTCGCGGAGGCACCGACCATGCTCACGAAGCGCAGCAGCAGCGCGCGGGTCACCAGCCGCGGCCGCGCACCGGCCGTGGCATCCGGGCAACGAGGGTCCATGGATGTGGTCATGGGGGCGACGCTAGGGTCCCGGTGGACCGTCGGTAAGCTCCAATTCCGTGTCGCCACAGTGGTCCGGTCTGTCGCCCGATCTCCTGGTAGCCGTCGACCGGAACAGCGGCGAACCGCTGCGCTCCCAGGTCGAACGCGCCCTGCGGGACGCCATCCGCACCGGACGGCTCCAGGTCGGGGAACGGCTGCCCTCCTCCCGCCAACTCGCCCGCGAGGCCGGGCTGTCCCGCGGCCTGGTGCAGGACTGCTACGCCCAGCTCCAGGCCGAGGGCTACCTCGTGGCCCGGACCGGCTCCGCCACCAGGGTCGCCGCCGGCGCCTGCGCACCACCGTCGCCGGCCCCGCAGTCCCGCCCCGAAGTGCCGCGCCTGCTGGCCGACTTCCGCTGGGGCGTCCCCGACCTCCGGTCCTTCCCGCTCGGCGACTGGCTGTGGGCGATGCGCGAGGCGGGCCGCACCCTGCCCACCGCGGAACTGGACTACGGCGACCCGCGCGGCAGCGCCGTGCTCCGCGAGGTGCTCGCGGGCTACCTGCGCCGGGTACGGGCCGCCGCGGCCGCCCCCGAACGGCTCGTGATCTGCTCCGGTTACGCCCAGGGCCTCGACCTGGCCCTGCGCGCCCTGGCGCGGACCGGCATCCGTTCCGTCGCCCATGAGGACCCCGGCTCACCGGCCACCCTCACCGCGGCCGCGGCGTCGGCCGGCCTGTCGGCGGTGCCCGTACCGGTGGACGAGCACGGCATCGACGTCGCGGCGCTGGCCGCCACCGACGCCCGGGCCGTCGTCGTCACGCCCGCTCACCAGTGGCCGACCGGAGTGCTCCTCGCCCCCGAGCGACGGCTGGCCCTCCTCGACTGGGCGGAGCGCCGGGACGGTTTCGTCATCGAGGACGACTACGACGCGGAATTCCGCTACGACCGGGAGCCGGTCGGGTCGTTGCAGGGACTCGCGGCCGACCGCGTACTGGCCATCGGCACCGTCAGCAAATCCCTCGCCCCGGCGCTGCGCCTCGGCTGGCTGCTCTGCCCGCCCGCCCTTGCCGCACCCGTCACCGCACTCAAGCAACTGGCCGACCGCGGTTCCCCCACGCTCGACCAGCTCGCCCTGGCGAAGCTGATCGAGTCCGGCAGGTACGACCGGCAGCTGCGCCGGATGCGGACGGTCTACGCGGCCCGCCGGGACGCCCTGGTGGCGGCACTGGCCGCCCATGCCCCCGGCGTCGCGGTCACCGGCCTGGCAGCCGGCTTCCACGCCGTCGCCCACCTCGCACCCGGGACCGACGAGCAGACCCTGATCGCCGCCGCCCGCACCCGGTCCGTCGGCCTCCACGGCATGAGCGCCTGCCGCTCGACCGGCGCCACCACACCCGCCCAACTGGTCCTGGGCTTCGGCGACCTCGGTGGGCGCGCCATCACCGCCGGTATCGCCGCGGTAGGGGACCTGCTGTGCGGACCGGGCTGAGCGCGGCCGACCAGGACGAATTCCTGCCCTCCTACCGGTCGGCCCGCACTCTTCCTGATCGGACCGCCCCGAACTGGGCATCCTCATACGTGACCGCCTCGGTAGCATTGCCGCGGCGAGGAAGATCGCGAGCGGCCGCGGCCGCTCGCGCGGACCGGACCGGGGCGGCACCGCCCCGGTAAGTCGTCAGAAAGGACTGGGGTTTGCGTACCACCGAGGCGGCAGCACGGGAGCGCATCGCGGCAGTGCTGCGCACGGAGGCCGACGACATCGCCGACCGCTGGGTGCAGTTGCAGCTGGCCCGGGCGGCCTCGGGGGACGGGGTCGGGGAGAGCGCACTGCGCGAGGAGGCCGACGCACTGCTCGGCGCCCTGCTCGCCGGACTGGAGGGCGACCTCCCGGTGGAGCGGGTCTTCACCGGCCACCAGGCGCTGCGGCAGGCGGTGTCCGACCTCTCGCTGCGCCGGGCCCGCAACGGCGTCAGCCCCACCGTCACCGCGCTGGCGGTGATGGCGCTGAAGGACGCGCTGCTGGAGGCCGTACAGCGGCACAGCGGGGACGGCGACGAACTCTTCGCCGCGTCCCTCCTGGCCAATCGTCTGCTGGACACCGCCGGCGCGCTGTCCTTCGAGACCTACGTCGACGGCCGGGAAGAGATCATCCGCAGGCAGAGCCGGCAACTGCTCGAAGTCTCCACGCCCGTGGTGCGGTTGTGGCGCCAGGTCCTCGCCGTCCCCCTGATCGGCACCCTGGACACCGCCCGCACCCAGGTCGTCATGGAGAACCTCCTGGAGGCCATCCAGGAGCACGAGGCGCTGGTCGCCATCATCGACATCACCGGTGTGCCCACGGTGGACACCGCTGTTGCCCAGCACCTGATGCAGACCGTCAACGCGGTACGGCTGATGGGCTCGGACTGCGTGATCAGCGGGATCCGGCCGCCGATCGCCCAGACCATCGCCCAGCTCGGCATCGACCTGTCCACCATCCTCACCCGCGCCACCCTCGCCGACGCGCTGGCCGCCGCGATCCAGCTCACCGACGCCGCGCCGGCCATGACCGCACCGGGAGCGGAGCGATGACCAGCCCGCCCGCCACCGGAGTGCCGATCCTGCGCCTCGGGGACGTCCTGGTCACCGGACTCCTCAACGAGCTCGACGACGAGGCCGCCGTGCTCTTCACCAGCGAGCTCACCGAGCGGATCGCCGCCGAAGGAGCCCGCGGGGTGCTGATCGACATCTCCCGGCTGGAGATCATCGACTCCTTCGTCGCCCGCATGCTGATGGAACTGACCACCACCGCACGCCTGTTGGGCGCCCGGGTGATCGTGGCCGGCATGCGCCCGCCGGTGGCCATCACGCTCGCCGAACTGGGACTGCAGCTGACCGGGGTGGAAACCGCCCTCAACGCGGAACAGGGCATGGCGGCCCTGGGCTGGCACCAGAGCCCGGCGCCGCCCGGAGAGGCTCGCCATGACCGGCGCCGGTGACGGGGGCACGACCGTGCTCGGGGACGCGGAGCGCCGCGTGGCCAACGGCGAGGCCGTCGCCGGACCGGCCACGTACGGCGTGCGCAGCGAACAGGACCTGCTGACGGTCCGGCATGCCGTGCGGGCCGCCACCCGCCGGGCCGGCTTCAGCATCGTCGACCAGACCAGGGTCGTCACCGCCGCCAGCGAACTCGCCCGCAACGCCTACGTCCACGGCGGCGGCGGAACCCTCACCATCGACTATCCGACCCGGCGGGACGCGGTCGGCCTGCGGCTGACCGTCACCGACGACGGCCCCGGCATCGACGACGTCCCCACCGCGCTCGCCGACGGCTACACCACCGGCTCCGGACTCGGACACGGCCTGGGCGGCGCCCGGCGGTTGATGGACGAATTCGACATCCGCACCGAGGTGGGCGGCGGGACGACGGTGACGGCCACGCGGTGGGCCGTACGGTGACCGCTCCGCCGCCCACGGCGTGCGTCCCCATCGACCACTACAGCGCCGTCCACGTCGCCGCGGAGACCGCCCGCGCACTGGCCCGGGACTGTGCGCTGCCCGCACCGCTGCCCGACCAGGCCGCCGTCCTCGCCTCCGAACTCGGCAGCAACCTCGCCAAACACGCGGTCAACGGCGCTCTGTACGTGCAGCGGACCCCGCTCGGCGACGGCATCGAGATCCTCGCCGCCGACCGCGGACCGGGCATGCCCGAGGTGGGGCGGTGTCTGGCCGACGGCTACACCACCACCGACACCCTCGGCGCGGGCCTGGGCGCGGTCGGCCGGATCGCCACCACCTTCACGATCCGCAGCGCGCCCGCCGACGGGACGTTCGCCTGCGCCCGGCTCACCCCGCCCGCCCATCCGGCCGACGACCTGCACGGACTCGGGGCGATCTGCCTCCCGGCCGCCGGTGAACGGCTCAGCGGTGACGCCTGCGCCGTCGCCGACGGGCCGGACACCCGCACCGCCCTGGTCGTCGACGGACTGGGCCACGGCCCGCAGGCCGCCGAGGCCGCACAGCTCGCGGTGCGCACCTTCCGGCGCGAGCCGCACGGCCCGCTGCCCGACATCCTGCACGCCGTCCACCGCGCCCTGCGGCACACCCGCGGCGCCGCCGTCGCACTGCTGCGGTTGCACCCGGACCGCGCCGAGTACTGCGGGGTCGGCAACGTCCGCGCCCTGGTGGTCACCCCTGACCGCGTCCACCACCAGCTCACCGGGCAGCCCGGCGTGGCCGGTCTGAACCTGCCCCGCGCCCATCCCCGCGAGCTGCCCATGGAGGACGGGGCCACCGCCGTGCTCCACACCGACGGCCTGGACCACCGCTGGACCCGCACCCCGCCGCCGTTCCTGCTGCGCCTGCCGCCGCCCCTGCTCGTCACCGCCCTGGCCCACGGACACCGCCGTACCAGGGACGACGCCACCGTCCTTGCCGCCAACCGCTACCAGAGACCCTTGTGACCCCACGCGTACTCCACACCCTCCCGGCGCTCCAGCAGGCCGTCCGCGGGCTGGCCGAATCCAGTGCGCTGCCCGTCGAGACCCGGGCCCGTCTGGTGCTCGCCGTGAGCGAATCGGCCGGTGCCGCGCTCGACGCCGGCCAAGCGGTGACCCTGGAGGTCACCCGGGAGACCGGCCGGGGCCGGGCCGCCGCGCCCGCCCTCGTCCTCACCCTCCGCACCCCGGGCGCCGCCCGCCCGCCGCGCGCCGGGCACTCCCCGCTGCCGGCCCGCACCGGATCCGACGGGTCACTGACCTGGCGCGTCCCGCTCACCGGCCCCGTCGGCGGCCCGGAACCGCACCGCCCGCACGGCGCCGCCGACACCGCGACGACCGAGACCGCCGCGCTGGAGGAGGAACTGCGGGCGGCGCTGGGCCGCGTGGACGCCCTCGTGGCCGAAAAGCGCCGGCTGACCGAGGAACTGGAGGAGACCAACACCGGGGTGCTGGCCCTCTACGTCCAGCTCGAAGAGCGCGACGAGCGGCTCCGCAACGCCCACGGCCAGATACTGCGCGAGCTCGAGGACGCCCTGCGGCCGCCGCCGCTGACCCTCGACGGCCTGGAACTCGCCGTCCACTACGCACCGGCCGGCACCGACGCCCCCACCGGCGGAGACCTCTACGACTGGTTCCTGCTGCCGGACGGCTCGGTGCACATCACCATCGTCGACGCCCTCGGCCACGGCGTACGCAGCACCCGCAGCGCGCTCAACGTCACCCATGCGGTCCGCACCCTGGCCCTCGAAGGCCACCCGCTGGAGTCGATCGTGGCGCGCACGCACGAGATCCTCACCCCCTTCGACCCCGAGCTGATGGCCACGGTCCTGCTCGTCCGGCTCCACCCCGCCACCGGCGACCTGCAGTTGGCCAACGGCAGCCACCCGCCGGCGCTGGTGGTCCGCCGCGACGGGACCGCGGAATTCCTGGAGGTCCGCGGCCGCGGCGTGGGCTTCCCGCTGCCCGGCAGCGAACGGCTGCTGCGCACCCGGCTGCACGAGGAGGACCTGCTCGTGCTCTACACCGACGGCCTCACCGAAAGCCGCCGGGACCCGCTGGAGGGCGAACAGCGGCTGATCCAGAGCGTGTTACGGCACCGGCACCGCCCGATAAGGGAGATCCCCGGTGCCCTGGCGGAGGACATGCACGCGGTCATCCTGCACTCAGACGACACCCTGGCAATGACCCTCCGCCGGGCCCCACAGCCGGGGTAGGCAGCCGGGGCGGGCAGCCGGAGGGCGGGAGCACCTCCGGTGCTCACGGGTGGGCGCTCACCGCGCCCGCCGGCGGCACGGGATCAGCGCGTGCACCGTCTTGCCCTGGTCGGTCAGGCACACCGACGTGGCGATCGCGAGCCGCTGGACCATCGGCCAGCCGAACCCCCCGGTGTCGCCGTCGACATCGGGCACCCGTCCCACGGGCGGATCGCTGGATGCGTCGGTCACGCCCACCGCGAGCGCATCGCCGCAGACGGCCAGCCGCAGCGAGAACGAGGAACCGGCCGCATGCCGTACGGAGTTGGTGACGAGCTCGCAGACCACGAGCACCACCGCGTCGGCGGCGCCGGCGTCCACCGGGGGCCGCAGGCCCGCCAGGAACTTCCGGGTGACCTCGCGCGCGGTGGCGGCCGCCCTGGGCCGCCTGGCCATCGTCGTCACCTGCGCCGACGGGGAGGGGGCCGACGGCGTCGTGCCGTGGTGCCGGGCCGTGGTGCTGCTCAACAGGATCACCTCGTTCGTGTCGTCCTTGAGACGGGCCACCGGGCCGCCACATCGTCCTCCGCGCACGCTTCCGGTCCGCCGGCCGGTGACCGCCCAGCAATCCCGTGTGTCATACACGGAGAGTCACTCCTCTCGTGCTTCCGTCCCAGCGCAGGTCAAGAGCATGCCTCTGACCTGGTGTTCCGTCAGCCTCTTCGATTGCAGATCCTTCCTACCCTGGTCACACTGCGTTAATCCGCCCGAGGGTAAGGGATCACCAGAGCCTGTCGATCGTCCCCGGATACAGCGCGAGACGGGCATGCCGGAACGCGGCGCGGTGCCGCCGGGCCCCGGCGGAGAAGAAGTCGGCCATGGTGACCTTGTCGAAGGGCGGCCGGTCGCTCGGGAGGGGACACTGCGGCGTGCCGCCGATGAGGTGGGTGCCGGGCAGCAGCCGCCAGCCCGCGCTCCGGTAGAAGGGTTCGAGGGGGCGGTCACAGGTGAACACCCCCAGATCCAGGCCCGCATCGGCCATGGCCGTACGGGCGGCGGCCACCAGTCGCCGGCCGTATCCCCTGCCGCGTACGGCGGGCCGGGTCACGACGGTGCTCAGCCCGCCCGCCCGGTAGCGCCGGCCGGCGTGTACCAGCGGCTTGGACAGCACGTCCAGCGCCGCCACCACTGTGCCGTCGTCGATGAGCAGCATCGAGTGGGGATGCAGCGCCGGATCGTGGCTGAGGGCGGCGTCGGCGTCGGGGCGGGGGGAGGGCTCGGCCGGGGGCCATGCCTGGTGCTGGAGGTCCAGGACCTGCGCGCGCAGGGTGGCCGGGGTGTCCGCTTCCGGGAAGCACAGGATCTGCATGCGGTGATCGTGCCTGGCCCCACTCCGCGCCGAAAGCGCGTTTTCGCCCACGGGGCTGCTCAGTCCCCGGACAGTCGGCTCAGGTCCCCAGACAGTCGACGAACGACACCCGCCCGCCCGCGCCCTCGATGAAGTCCCGCGCGGGGTGGTTGCGCAGCAGGCACATGTCGTAGCGGGCCTTGGGGCCGCCGTCGCCGTCCTCCTCGTAGAAGTGCTTCCCGGACAGCTGGCACGAGTCGTAGCGCACCAACGGGCCCCGGGGGCCGATGCGGTAGCGGTGCGGGCGGCTGGCCCCGGCGAACGGCTTGAAGGCGTGCGCGGTGTCGTCGCAGTCGTTGAAGTGCACCGTGCCGCTGTCCCAGGCGCAGTCGATCACGACGGTGTCCGGGCCGCGCACCTCGAAGCGGATGTCCTCGGCGTGGAAGCGCTGGACGGAGTCGTGGTGCGGGCCGCGCGGGAAGCGGAAGAAGGTGCTGGTCCGCCCGTAGTCGGGGGAGTCGCCGGGGCGGCGGCCGGTGATGATGTACGAACCGCCGCGGCAGGTGACCGAGCCCCCGTAGGGGAACTCCAGGAAATTCCCCCAGGAGTACTCGACCTTCATGTCGGTGAACCAGTAGTTGAGGAACTGGTCCTGCTGCGACTGGTCCGGCGACTTCTGCGACAGCCCGGAGTAGAGGAACGCCTTGCGGTAGGAGCCGCCCACCCGGCACGCGTCCCAGCGCATCTCCGAGTTGGTGTTGCTGCCGTCGAGGGCCAGCCCGTAGGTCCACTCACCGGTCCACTCGCACTCGGAGAAGCGGTAGTCCTGGGCCTGGCCGGTCGAGAACGAGTAGAAGAACGACGCGCCGGGTGTGCCGGAGCGGAAGGCGATCTGCTCGAACATCACATTCGCCCAGCCGTCCTCGTTGCGGCACAGGTAGGCGTCCTCGGCACGGGACGGCGCGAAGATCAGCTGCGTCATCCGCTTCCCGGCCCCGCGGAACCGCAGTCCGTTGGCCTTGAGCTTGCCGGCCGGCGCGTCGAGCAGCGCATGCGGCGACCGGATGAGGTACGTCCCGGCCGGAATGTCGATCACGGTCCGGCCGATGTGGTCCCAGACCCGGCCGGCCGCGTAGGCGTAGGCCCGGGCGAACGCACGGCTGTCGTCGGTGCGGCCGTCCCCCTTGGCGCCGCAGTCCGCCACCACGTCGATGACGTCCTTGCCCTTGGGCTTGCGGCCGGTGACCAGCGGCCCCGTGGGGCCCTCGTCGGACGGCTGCCGGTCGGGCGCGGAGTCGCAGCCGGCCAGGGCGGCCGCGAGCGCGGCGGCCGTACCCGCCAGCACCGTCCGGCGGCCGACGCCACCGTTTGACGGAGAGGTCCTGCCTGCCATGATGTGCTCCTCCGGGGGGTCCATTTCAACGAGTGGGGGGACATGAGTCAGTTCGGATATGCGCTCAGGGAACTGTCGGCGGCCCAGAAATCCGCGAAGGGGGTGTCCCTGTATTCGCGCTATGTGAACCGGCCGGCCGGGCGGATACTCGCCGCGGCGGGCTATCAGCTGAAACTCACGCCCAATCAGGTCACGCTCATCAGCGCGGCCGTGACCTTCGCCGGGGTGGTGCTGATCGCGACGCTGAAGCCCTCGCCCGCCGCGGCGCTCGGAATCGTCGCGGCACTGGGCCTGGGATTCGCACTGGATTCGGCCGACGGCCAGCTCGCCCGGTTGACCGGGGCCGGCAGCGCCGCGGGGGAGTGGCTGGACCATGTCGTCGACTGCGCGAAGATGCTCGCCGTCCACATGGCCGTACTCCTCGCCTTCTACCGTCACTTCGGATTCTCCGACCCGGTGTTCCTGTTGCTGCCGGTGGCCTTCCAATTCGCCGCGGTGATGGTCTTCTTCGGCGGAATTCTCACCGACCAGCTCAAGCGCGCCGAGCGGCTGCGCAACGGCGCGGGCCGGCCCGCCGCGGCACCGGTGTCCACCCTGCGTGCGGTGGCCCTGCTCCCCGTCGACTACGGCGTGTTCTGCGCGGCGTTCCTGCTCTTCGGCAGCCGTGACCTGTTCGTCGCGGCCTACTGCGCGCTGCTCGCCGCCCATCTCCTCTTCATGGTGGCGTTCCTCGTCAAGTGGTACCGGGAACTGTCCGTCCCCGTGCGCTGACGAACGGAAACGCGGCAGCGGGGCATTCCCCGGAAGAACTCCGGGGAATGCCTCCGCACACCTCTGCCAGCCTCCCGTACTACGCCGAATTCGCCAGCCCGTCGAGCGCCTTGCGCAGCAGTGTGCTCGACGTGTGCACGGTGTAGGGGAAATAGATCACCTCGACGCCGACCGCCGCGAAATCCCGTTCGAGCTTGTCGCCCTTGCTCGTTCCCCGCCAGTCGTCGCCCTTGAAGAGGACGTCGAACCGGACCTGTTGCCAGGTCACCAATTTGTCCGGCACGGTTTCCACGAACGCCGCGTCCACGAACCGGACGCTGCGCACGATCTCCAGCCGCTCGGTGAGCGGAATGACCGGTGCCGTGCCCTTGGCCTGCTCGGCCATTTCGTCCGAGACGACCCCGGCCACGAGATAGTCGCACTGGCTCTTGGCATGCCGGAGAATGTTCAGATGCCCTATGTGGAACAAGTCGTAGACCCCGGGTGCGTACCCCACGCGGTGCGTCATGTGCTCCCCAGTCGGCGAACGGTCAGTTCTTGGCGGTGACGTTGACCGGGCCGTTGCGGCCCGAGACGTTGGTGCCGTCGGTGACCTCCAGCGAGTAGCGGTGCGCCGAGCCGGGCTCCACGGTGTCCGTGAAGCTCATGTCCGGCCGGTTCCAGTAGCGCGAGTCCTTGGTGAGCGAGGTCAGATACCCCCCGTCCCGGTAGAGCTTGTACGTCAGCGCGCCGTTGTCCCGGTCCCACGAGGCCTTCCAGGTCAGCGTGATCTTCCCGCGCGACGGGCTCGACCCGCTCATCAGCGGCACCTGCGGCGCACCGGTGTCCGGAGCCGCCGCGAACCGCGTCAGGCCCTGCTGCGGTGCGTCGTTGACGGTGGTGAACTCGCCGCCCGCCCACAGGATCCCGTCCGCCATGGTCAGCGCACGCGGGCCGATCTGCTCGCCGATCCCGTCGTTGGTGTCCGGGAACCACGGCAGGATCGTCTTGTCCGCGATCGACTGGGCGAGGAAGTGCTGCCGGTTGCCGATGTCGGGGAAGCCGCCCGGGGTGTCGGAGCAGTTGTGCGCGTGCGACCCGCTGTAGAGGACGCCCTTGTACGGCAGCACGGCCTGGGTGGCGCCCAGACAGGTGTCCTTCCAGATCTGCCCGCCGTCCGACAGCCGGCCGGCGATCCGCCCGTCGAAGACGCCGCCGCCGGTGCCCTCGGCGCCCAGATAGAAGTTGGTGCCGTCGTTGACGAGCGCCTTGACCGCCGACCTGCTGGGGATCCAGCCGGTGAAGGTGTTGACGACCTTGCCGGTGGTCGCGTCGAGCCCGGCCAGCGCGTGCACGCTCAGCAGACTGCCGTTCACCGAGGTGAACCGGCCGCCGATGATGACCTTGTTGAGATTCGGGGCGACCGTGATCGCGTTCACCCCGGGCGTCGGGTCGTTCGGGATCGACGAGCCCCGGATCGTCGCCTTGAACGGCAGCAGCGCACCCGTCGGACGCAGTGCGGCGACCCGCTCGCGGGTCTGCCCCTGGACGGTGGCGAACTGGCCGCCGATGTACACCGCGTCGTCGGTGACGTCGAGGGCGCGCACGGTCGAGCTGACCGTGGGCTTCCAGTCGTCGCCGATGGTGCAGTCCGCGGTGTTGAGCGAGGCGGTGTTGGAGCGCCCGACCGGGCCGGCCTTGCCGAACGAGCCGCCGATGTAGATCAGCGAACCGTCGGGCGAGGCCTTCATCGCCCGGATGGTGTTCTCGCCGCCGCTGAACGCCGGGGCGCAGGCGAGCGGTTGGCCGGTTTTGGCGTCGAAGGCCGCGAAGTTCCTACGGGCGAGCTCACCGCTGCCGGGGGCCGCACCGGGCGGCCGGATGTGATCGAACCGGCCCCCCACGTAGACGATGCCCTTGGCGTACGCCAGGGACCACACGATGCCGTCGGTCTGCCAGGTGCTCAGCGGATCGGCGGTCAGTGTGGCCTCGCCGTTGGCCTGGGCGGGACCGACGGCGAGCGCCGTCGAGGCGGTGCTGAGCACCGCGGCCGCGAGGAAAAGATGGATGGGTCTGCTTCGTTGGCGCACAGGTCCCCCCTGGAAGCATGGCGCGAGCAATAAATGTTGTCGGGACAGGAAGCGCGAACGAGTTGATTTCCGTGTGGAATTGCGACCAGCGTTCACCGTGAGTTTTCCGAACTGCG
Organism: Streptomyces sp. NPDC048197; assembly: GCF_043202395.1. Taxonomy (NCBI): domain Bacteria; kingdom Bacillati; phylum Actinomycetota; class Actinomycetes; order Kitasatosporales; family Streptomycetaceae; genus Streptomyces; species Streptomyces sp. NPDC048197. The sequence goes on along the minus strand of NZ_JBIDAJ010000004.1, from coordinate 289,971 downwards.
CTTGCGCAGCGCACCGAAGAACTCCCCTACCCCCAGCGGCAAACGATAGCGCCAGACGAGGGCGCCGAACGCCCCGATGGAAAAAACCATTGCGAAAAGCGCAGCGGCCACGCTGTCCCCCCATAGCGCCCGCATACCGAACGCCCCGCACGACACCGCTCCGAGCCCGGTCAGCGCGGCCAGCAGATAGCCCCGGTCCACGGTGCGGAACCCCAGCCGCCGGCGGACCAGCAGCGCCGAGACCCCGTTGTCCACGACGATCGCCAGCCCCCAGGACACCGCGGCGCCCAGCACCCCGTACCGCGGCACCAGCCACACCCCGCTGCCCACCTGGACCACGAACGCGGACCCCGCCACGGCAAGGTTCGCCACGCTCCGCCCGGCCATCAGCAGCGCGGTCTGGGCGTTGCCCACCCCGACGTTGACCGCCGCGGCCACCGCCAGCACCACCAGACCCGGCGCGCCGTCGGCGAAGCCGGTGCCGAACACCGACAGCACGGTGCGCGGGAAGGCCGCGAGCAGCACGAACACCGGCCAGGAGAACAAGGCGATCCACCGCGTCGAGTGCCGGTGCAGCCGCTGTGCCGCGTCCGCGTCACCGCCCGCCAGCAGCCGGCTGATCTGTGGCGCCACCGCCAGCCGGACCGCCAGCTGCAGCAGCGTCCCGGCGGTGATCAGCCGCCCGATCGCCGTGTAGACGCCGGCCTCCGCGCTCGTGCCCAGCACCGACAGCAGGATCACGCCGATCCACACCGCGGCGATGTCGAACAGCGACGACACCGCGCGCGGCCCGGCGAACGCCCAGAACTCCCGGGCCCGCGGCGGCGGCCGGCCCGTTCCGGGATGCGCCCGCCGGGACCGCCGCAGCGAGATCCCGGCCGCCACCGCGCCCAGCACCCCGGGCAGCAGCCAGGCCGCCCAGACCCCGGAGGTGCTCGGCGCCCACAGCACCAGCGGGACCGCGAGGAGCACCCGCAGCACCGGCTTGCCGATCTGCTCCACGCCCACGAACGGCACCACCGACCCGTACCCCCGGGTGGCACCGAGCAGCACCAGCGTCACCGTCGTCACCGGCAGGAACACCGCACACAGCCGGAGCACGGCACCGGCCTGCCCCGGATCCAGTTCGGGCAGCAGCCGGCCGGCGAGCCCGGGGGAGCACAGCAGCACCGCCGCCCCGGCCCCGCTCGCCACCAGCGCCGGCAGCACCGCGGTCCGCAGCAGCCCCGGCACCCCGGACCCACCGGTCAGCTCCAGGTCCTGGGAGACGAAACGGACCAGCGCGGTGTCGGCCCCGAGCTTCAGGGCGTTGCTCAGGATGGTGAAGGCCGCGACCGCGGTGAAGACCGCACCGGCCCCGCGGGCCCCGAGCCCCTGGGTGACGACGGCCACCAGCAGGAACCCGAACACCGCGTTCGCCGCGGAACCGGCCAGCGCGAACAGACTCCCGCGGGCCGTCGTCCGCACACCGGCCGCACCAACCTCCTTGCGCCGGCCGCCCGTTGCCGTCGTCGCGCGGCCCGGGCCCGCCGGGCGGACGCCGGTCACCCGCGCAGCGGCCGGGCATCGGCGGACGCGCCGTCCGTCGCCACCGGGCCGGTGCGCGGAGCCGGCGGACCGGGCCGTACGGACGGTGCCACCACGGTCGTCCGGGGCTGGTGCCGGCCGCGCTTGCGGCGGGTCGGCCCGCCGTCCGTCAGCCGGCGCAGCGACGGGCCACGGCGCCCCTTGTCCAGCACGGCACCCAGAATGTGCCCGCCCGCGCCGGTGATCAGTTCCCACACCCGGTCCAGATCGTCCCGGCGCACCTCGTTGAGGTCGCAGACCACCACCACACCGGCGCCCTGCTTGGCGACGGCCAGCCCGTCCGCGTGCGAGAGCAGCGGCCCGGTGACCACCACGACCCGCTCGTCCGGGCCCGACGGCGCGTTGAGCAACCGCGCGAACTGCGGCGAGGACAACACCCGGGCCGGATTGGGGACCTCACGCCCGGGCAGCAGTTCGAACCGGCCGTCCACCCCGGCCTCCACGGCGAGCCGTTCGCCCTCCGCCCAGCTGCCCGGGACCGGCCGGCCGTGACCGGGCCGCAGCGGGAGCCGCTGGGCGAGTTGCGGCATCCGCAGATCCGCCTCCACCAGCAGGATGTCGTTGCCGATCTCGGCGAACGCGCCGGCCAGATTGACCGCGACCGGCACCGCCTCCGCGTTCTCCCGCGGGGAGACGATCAGCAGGCTGTCCGTACCGGAGAACCGCAGGTCGTGCATGAGCCGGAAGGCGATGGTGCGATAGGCCTCCGCCCGGTTGCCGTGCCCGGACCGGCCCACCTCCAGCACCTGCTCGCCGCCCCGCCGCCGCGGCAGGATGCCCAGCACCGGAGCCCGCAGATTGTCCTGCACGTCCGCCACCGACCGGACCCGCGGTTCCAGCACCGACCGGACCCATGCCGCCAGGATCCCCAGCACCAGCCCCGCCACCGCACCGGCGAGCAACAGCACGGCCAGGCCGGGGCTGGACGGGAAGGCCGGCGGATCGCCCTTGCGCACGATGTCGCCCGGCGTGGTGTCGAGGGACTTCAGACTGGAGATCCGGCCCTGCAGGTCGGTGATCTGCGACACCAGGTCCCTGCGCTCGGACTCGTCGGCGGCCCGCCCCGCACCGCCGCCCGCATCCGCGATCCGGCGGTCCAGCACCTTCCGCTGCGCCATGAGCGGCTTCAGCTCGTCCCCGAGCTTGCTGACCGTGGTCTCGATCCGCTGCGCCGCGGCCTCTTGACGGTAGGTCAGGTAGGCGTGGACGAACGCGTTGACCAGCGCCGATGCCCGGTCCGCGGAATCCGCGCTGTACTCGAACAGCAGGGTCTGGGTCTCGGGCGGATTGCTCACCCGCAGATCGCGCTGCAGAACGGCCGGATCCGTGCGTTCCCCCAGGGCCTTGGCCGCACCGGCCGCCACCGACGCGCTCTGCGCGATCTGCCGCTCGGTGCCCATGCTGATCTGCTTGTCCGCCGAGACCCCGCCGGCCTCGAACGGCGCGGTGCTGATCGCATGCACCACCACCTCGCCCGTGGCCGTATAGGTCGGGCCGCCCAACACGAACACCGCACCGCCACCGAGCAGGCCCAGGACCAGGCCGAGCAGGATGAACGCCCGGTACCGGAAGAGCCGGCGCAACTGGTCGCGGATCTGGTCCGGTTCCTCCGCGGGCTCGTCGAAGACGCTCACGTACGTGTTCCTCCTGTGCATAGCGACGGTGCGGTGCGGTCCGCCGGGGCCACCGGCTCCGGCGCGGCCGCGGGCGGGGACGGACGCCCCGGCTTGCGGGTGATCAGCAGCGGGATGCACACCAGCAGCGCGAGCGGCCCGACGATCGCCATGAGGCTGCCGCGCAGCAACACCAGCTGGTAGAAGCCGAACGCCGGGACCAGCAGCGCCGCGAGGGTGCCGCGGTGCCGCCGCAGCCGGTGCCGCAGCTCGTCGATCCGCCGCCCCACCGCGCCGATCAGACCGAAAACCGCGACGACCGACGGAAATCCGGCCCACATGTACGACTCGATCCACAGCGGTGCGGAGAGGTTCTCGAAGGAGTACCCCGCGTGCCGGGCGAGCAGGATGCCCGCGTCGTCCGGCTTGCCGGGCCACGCGGCGCGCGGCACGAAGAACAGCGGCGGCCCGAGCGCGGCCGTCGGCGTGAAGCCATGGGTGCGGACGTAGTCCACCCCCGTCTCGATCTGCTGGAACGCGTCGTAGTCCCCGTTGGACGTGAACTGCTCGGCGAGCGAGACGATGCGGACCGGCTCCCGCTTGTCGTAACGGAAGTAGTCGCTGTACGGGAACACCACCAGCACCACGGCCGCCACCGCCGCCGCTCCGACCCGGAACGCCCGCGGCCCGCGCAGCCAGGACGCGCCGAAGACCAGCGCCAGCAGCACCGTCCCGGCCCAGAACCGCGGCTGGCTGACGGGGTTGTTGACGATCACGTTGACCGCGGCCAGCAGCGGCAGCAACAGCCAGCGCAGACCGCGCAGAATCCGGTCGCCGGCCGGGAACCGCGGCACGTGGACCAGTGCCACCAGCGCCCAGAACGCCGGCACCGACAGCAGCCAGGCCGACATCGCCCGGTCCGCCGACCCCGCCGGCTCGGCGAGCGCCGCCGCCTCGTTGGCCGCCTGCCGGCTGAGGAAGAACGCCGCCAGCCCGCCCTGCTGCGGGATCAGCACGACCGCCAGCAACAGCGCCGCCCCGCACAGCAGGAGCACCCGCCCCGGCGCCAGGCGCCGCGCGAGCAGCGGTTCGAGCACCGCGGACCCACGGCCGGCCCGCCAGGCGGCCACCGCCGACCCGGCGCTGTACGCCAGAAGTCCCGTCTCCACCAGCGCGGTTGAGACGAACGCGGTGTGCGCATCGACCATGAACCCGCGCGGATACGCGTCCGTGGCGAGCATCGCCAGCGGCGCCAGCCCCAGCCACACGTACGCGAACAGCCAGAAGCCGAACGCGATCAGCCGGGCCCGGACGTCCGTCAGCACCCGTGCCAGTGCCGCACCGGTGTGCACCACCACCACGAGTTGGACGGCGAGCGCGGCACCGAAGCGGGCGTCCAGCGACCGCAGCACCAGCAGCGGCAGCAACACCACCAGCAGCAACGCCCAGCAGCCCAGCGCGGCCACCGCACGCCCGGGCCCGCCGGCCGTCCGACGCCCCGCCTTCACCGGCCCACCTCCCCCAACTCCCCTTCAGCGGCCCACAATCTAAGCGACATCGCATGACAAGAGTGGCTTCGGGACACAATCGCAACCCAATTCACAGTCCGGGACGCCTTGACCGCTTCTACGATGACCGGCACACCCAGAGGGGGGCATTCGTGGAAGACTCGTTCGACGGACGGCGCGTACTGGTCGTCTCGACCAACTACGCACCCGAGCACACCGGCATAGGGCCGTACTCGACGCAGGTGGCCGAGCACCTCGCCGCGTCCGGGGCCGACACCCACGTCCTCGCGGGCCTGCCGCACTACCCGTCCTGGCGGGTGGCGGAGGGCTACCGCGGCCGCTGGCGGATGCGGGAGCACCGCGGCGGGGTGACCGTGCACCGCCGGCGGCACACCGTACCGGCCCGGCAGACCGCCGCCCGCCGGGCGCTTTTCGAGGCGAGCATCCTGGCGCACGGCCTGCTGGCGCCGCCGCCGGTCCGGCCCGACGTGGTGCTCACCCAGATGCCCACCCTGGCCGGGGGAGTACTGGGCGGCCGGCTGGCGCGGCGGGCCGGGGTGCCGCATGTCGTGGTCGTCCAGGACCTGATGGGCGCGGCCGCCGAGCAGAGCGGCATCCAGGGCGGGGGCCGGGCCGCGGCACTGGCCGGAGCCGTCGAGGCCCGGGTCCTGCGCGGCGCCGCCGTCGTCGGGGTGGTGCACGAGTCCTTCGCCGCCCGGGTCACGGCGATGGGCGTGCCCCGCGAACGGATCCACGTGGTGCCCAACTGGACGCACGTGACGGGCCCGCGCGGCGACCGCGAGCGGACCCGGGCCCGGCTGGGCTGGGCGGCCGACGAGACCGTGCTGCTGCACGCCGGCAACATGGGCCTGAAACAAGGGCTGGAGGTGCTGGTCGAGGCGGCCCGGCTCGCCGACCGCGAAGCCGCCCCGGTACGGATCGTGCTCATGGGGGACGGCAACCAGCGCGCCGACCTGGAACGGCTGGGCGCCGGCAGCCGCGCGTTGTCCTTCCTGCCGCCGGCCGACGCCGAGGAGTTCCCCGAGGTGCTCGCGGCCGCCGATGTGCTCGCCGTGACCCAGAAGGCGTCCGTGCTCGACATGAGCCTGCCGTCCAAGCTGACCTCGTACTTCGTGGCCGGCCGGCCGGTGATCGCCTCGGTGGCGGCCGAGGGCGGCACCGCCCAGGAGGTCCTCCGCTCGGGCGCCGGGACGGTCATCGCTCCGGAGGACCCCAAGGCGCTGCTGGCCGAGGTCCGAGCGCTCGCCGAGGACCCCGTACGGGCCGCCGGGCTGGGCGCCCGCGGCCCCCGCTACGCCGAGGAACAGCTCAGCAGCCGGGCCGGACTGGCGCGGATCACCGCCCTGCTGCGGCTGGCCATGGCCGGCCGGGCCGGCGGCCGTTAGGCCCCGGGCCGTGAGGTACCGGCGGCGGGGCCGGAGCCCCGCCGCCACCCGGCTCATCCGCCTCCCGCGAGGGACCGGTAGTGCTCCTCCAGCCGGTCGGCCACCGCGGCGAGCGAGAACTCCTCGTCCAGCGCGGCCCGGCCGGCCCGCACCACCCGAAGCCGCAATTCCTCGTCCTCCAGCAACCTCAGCACCGCATCGGCCAGTTGCTCCGGCGAACCGTCGGTCACCAAGGCCGCCCCGCGGCGCCGCAGCGCACCGGCGATCCCGCAGCGGTCCGTGCAGACCACCGGCGTGCTGACGGCCAGGGCCTCCAGCACGCTCATCGGGAAGGGCTCCTCGACGCTCGGCAGCACATACACCGCGGCCCGCGCGGTCCGCTCCACCGCGGCCCCGTGGTCCAGCGCGCCGCCGTACGTCACCACCTCGCCGAGCCCCTCGTCGGCGATCAGCCGCCGGACGGCACCGAGCCGTCCCTCGTCCGCGCCGTACACCGGAAACGTCACCTCGGGGCGCTTGCGGTGCACCAGCGCCGCCATCCGCACGAACGCCTCGGGCCGTTTACGGGCCTGCAGCCGGGCCAGGAACAGCACCTCGGCCGGCACCCGCACCACCGCCTCGCTCGCCCCCGGCCGCACCCCGTTGTGCAGCCGGACCAGCCGCGGTCCGCGCGGTCCCAGCACCCGCCGCAGCCCGGCCTCCTCCTCGTCCGTGAGCACCAGCGCCGCGGCCGCCCGGCGCAGCAGCGGCACATAGACCCGGTCGAAGAGCCGGGCGACGGCCGACGACCGCGGCTGGACCATGCCGTGCGTCTGCACCACGAACGGCCGGCGGCGCAGTACGGCGACGAGGAGCGCGGCCAGCGACACCAGATCGCGGCCGGCGTGCAGATGCAGGGCGCCGGCCCGGCCGGCGGCCCGCCACAGCAGCGGCAGCAGCCCCGGGTGGAACAGGCCGAGGAACCCCTGTCCCGGGACGAGTGTGCGCGCGGGGCGGGCCCGCAGCGGCACCCCGTCCACGGTGCGCGGCGGGCCGCCCCGGCCGCGCCACAGCGCGATCAGCTCGACCTCGTGCCCGCGCGCGGCCAGTTCGGCCAGCTGCCCGGTGGCCACGCTCACCGGCCCGCCGTACGCGCCGTCGTCGCTGACCAGGGTCACCACATGGCTGATCCTCACCGGGCACCCCCGGTCGTGTGCACGGCCCCTGCGGGCACGTCCCGGTGGGCGACCGCGCCCGCACCGACCACCGCGCCCGCACCGACGGTGACCCCGCGCAGCACCATGGCGCGGGCGGCCACCCACGCGCCGGGCTCCAGCCGGATCGGCCCGTTGTCGAACTCGAAGGTGGGGGACCGGCGTTGATGGCTTCCGGTGCACAGCACGGCGCCCTGGGACACACAGACGTCATGGCCGATCGTGATCGGCTCCAGCGTGATCAGCCAGGCGTCCTCGCCCACCCAGACGTCGTCGCCGATGGTGAGCTTCCACGGCCACTGCACCCGCACCCGGTGCCGGATCAGCACCCGGTCACCGACCCGCGCGCCGAACGCCCGCAGCACCGCGGGGCGCAGCCGCGGCGGGAACCACCACTTCACGAAGAACAGGTTGAGCACGGCGAACCAGAGGGCCTGGGTCAGCAGCCCGCGCCCCTTGTCGTAGCCGGCGCCGGTGAAGCCGCTCAGCCGGCGGGCGGTGGCGGACGTGGTCATCGGTCCACCCGCACCCGGTGGCCGGAGAGTTCGTCCTCCAGCTGCCGTATGTCGGACTCGACCATGATCCGCGCCAGCTCGTCGTACTGCACCTTCGGCGACCAGTCCAGCAGCCGCTTCGCCTTGGACGGGTCGCCGATCAGCGCGTCCACCTCACTGGGCCGCTCGTACTTCGGGTCGAACCGGACGCTGCGCTCCCAGTCCAGCCCCACGCAGTCGAACGCGGCGTGCAGGAAGTCCCGTACCGTCGCGGCCACCCCGGTCGCCACCACGTAGTCGTCGGGCTCCTCCCGCTGGAGCATCAGCCACATCGCCTCCACGTACTCGGGTGCGTAACCCCAGTCGCGGACGGCGTCGAGGTTGCCGAGATACAGGTGCTGCTGCAGACCCGCCTGGATACGGGCCACCGCGCGGGTGATCTTCCGGGTGACGAAGGTCTCGCCGCGCCGCGGGCTCTCGTGGTTGAAGAGGATCCCGTTGACCCCGAACAACCCGTACGCCTCGCGGTAGTTGACGGTGGACCAGTAGGCCATGACCTTGGCGCAGCCGTACGGGCTGCGCGGATGGAAGGGCGTCGTCTCGTTCTGCGGCGGCGGGGTGGCGCCGAACATCTCCGAGGACGACGCCTGGTACAGCCGGGTCTGCACGCCGCTGGCACGGATGGCTTCCAGCAGCCGCAGCGCACCCAGCCCGGTGACATCGCCGGTGTACAGCGGGGCGTCGAAGGAGACCCGGACATGGGACTGCGCGCCGAGGTTGTAGACCTCGTCCGGCTGCAGGTCGCGCAGCAGGTTCACCAGCGCCACCCCGTCGGACAGGTCGACGTGGTGCAGCAGCAGCCGGCGCCCCGGGGTGTGCGGGTCCTGGTAGATGTGGTCTATGCGCTCGGTGTTGAAGCTCGACGAGCGTCTCATCAGCCCGTGCACTTCATAGCCCTTGCTCAACAGCAATTCCGCCAGATACGAACCGTCCTGGCCGGTGATGCCGGTGATCACAGCGGTTTTGGTCATGGCTTCCCCCCACGAGAAACGTTGTTATTTCCTGAAATGGCCGGTGGATGTAACGGTTCCACTGCCACAATCCGGGCCATGGATGACTTGCTGCCCCCGCCCGCCCGGGTCTTCGTCGCCGGCCACCGGGGCCTGGTCGGCTCCGCCGTGGCCCGGCGGCTGTCCGCGCAGGGTTACGACGTACTGACCCGCCCCCGCACCGCACTCGACCTGCGCGATGCCGCCGCCACCGCGGACTGGCTGCGCGCCGTCCGGCCCGACGCCGTCGTCCTGGCGGCCGCCAAGGTCGGCGGAATCATGGCCAACAGCACCCAGCCGGTGCAGTTCCTGGAGGACAATCTGAGCATCCAGCTCAGCGTCATCGCCGGCGCCCACCAGGCAGGCGTGCGCCGGCTGCTGTTCCTCGGGTCGAGCTGCATCTACCCCAAGCACGCCCCCCAGCCCATCACCGAGGACGCCCTGCTCAGCGGGCCGCTGGAGCCCACCAACGAGGCCTATGCGATAGCCAAGATCGCCGGCCTGGTCCAGATCCGCTCCTACCGCCGGCAGTACGGCGCCTCCTTCATCTCCGCCATGCCGACCAACCTCTACGGCCCCGGCGACAACTTCGACCTGGAGACCTCGCACGTCCTGCCCGCACTGATCCGCCGCTTCCACGAGGCGAAGGAGCAGGACCGGCCCGAGGTCACCCTCTGGGGCACCGGCACCCCGCGGCGCGAATTCCTGCACGTCGACGACCTGGCCGCGGCCTGCGAGCTGCTGCTGCGCCGCCACGACGGCGAGGACCCGGTCAACGTCGGCTGCGGTGAGGACCTCACCATCGCCGAACTCGCCTCCTGCGTCGCCTCCGTCGTGGGCTATGCGGGACGGATCGCCTTCGACCCGTCCCACCCCGACGGCACCCCGCGCAAGCTCCTCGACATCAGCACGATGCGCGCCCTGGGCTGGTCGCCGACCGTCCCGCTCGCGGACGGCATCGCCGCGACCTACGCAGCCTGGCGGTCGCAGCCGGCCCCGGCGTGAGGGGGCCGGGCCCCGGGTGTGCGCACGGTGGCCGCTCCCACGAGCGCCCGCACCGGCCGCACACCCGGGACGGCCGACCCGCTCAGTACGCACCGCGGCCGTCCAGCACCGCGCGGACCGTGCGCGCCAGCACGCCGATGTCCCGGCCGTAGGACCAGTTGTCCACGTAACTCAGGTCCAGCCGCACGGTCTCGTCCCAGGAGAGGTCGGACCGCCCGCTGACCTGCCACAGACCGGTCAGCCCCGGCTTGACCGACAGCCGGCGCAGCTCCGTCCCGTCGTACCGCTCGACCTCCTCGGGCAGCGGCGGCCGCGGCCCGACCAAGGACATATGGCCCGCAAGGACGTTGAAGAGCTGGGGCAGTTCGTCCAGCGAGAGCCGGCGCAGCACCCGGCCCACCCGGGTCACCCGGGGATCCCGCCGGATCTTGAACATCGCCCCGTCGTGCTCGTTCGCCGACTCCAGCGCGGCCCGCATCCGGTCGGCGGTGGCGACCATGGTGCGGAACTTCCACATCCGGAAGGGCCGCAGATCGCGGCCCACCCGTATCTGCCAGTAGAAGACCGGACCGGCGGAGGTGAGCCGGATCGCCGCCGCCACCATGGCGAACAGCGGGGCGAGCAGCACCAGCAACAGCAGCGCCCCCACCCGGTCCGTGGTCTGCTTCAGCAGCACCGGCAGCCCCCGTCGTGCCGCCGGGTCTATGTGCATCACCGTCAGTCCCGCGGCCTTCGCCAGCCGGACCCGGTGCCGGGACACGTCGATCAGCCCCGGAAGTATGGCCAGATCCCGTCCCTCGTCGTGCAGGGCCCAGGCCAGCCGGCGCACCCGTGCGGCGGACATCCGGCGGCCGGGCGCCACGAAGACGAGGTCGGCGTCGAGTTCGGCCGCACACCGCAGCACGGTCTCGCCGTCCTGCGCACCGTCCGGCCCGTCCCCGTCGAAGGTCAGCCGGGCCGGCACCGGCAGCGCCGAGTCCGTGTCCTCCTCGCCGACCAGGCAGCCGCCGACGACCACGTACTCGTGATCGGTACGGTGCGCCATCTCTTCCAACACCAGGTCGACGGCGCCCGGTTCACCGACGAGCAGCACCCGGCGCAGCGCCTGTGCGCGGCGGCGTACGCGCTGCAGATAGCGGTGTACGAGCTTGCGCCGCAGCACGGCCAGCGCCAGCCCCGGCACCAGCGCGAGCACACAGATCTCGGTGGAGACGTCGATCCGCGCCACGACGCAGGTGACGGCCAGCACGCCCAATACGGTCAGCCAGTCCCGCAGGATCGGCAGCACCGCACCGCTGCCGCCCAGCTCATCTTTGGAGTAACGATTCTTTGCCGCTCCCACGGCCAGCCAGGCGGCGCCGGCGAGCACCGCGACGAGCAGCGGCTGCGGTTGCCGGGTCGCGGCGCAGACGGCCCCCATCGGCACCAGCGCACCGAGGAGATCGGCGGCCAACGCCACCTGTAAGAGCCGCTGTTCGGTGGATCGGTGCCTGCTTTCCTCGCGCTGTTGCGAGGTGCGTTCCAGCTTGGCTGTCCCGGCGGATGACGCGATCACCCGTGATCCGGCAGCTTCGAACAACCCCATGGCCCCCCACTTGGTCGTCCCCTCACGTCCGGTGCGGTCGGACCCCCCGGTACTCGACCGCCTCCGTGTCGGAGGTGAACGCTAGAGCACGGTGCGTCCGACTGCTGAGGTTTACCTATTTTGAGTGTTCTTGTGCCTCGTTGTTTACAAGCGCGTGCAGGCATGCTCCACTTCGGGGCCTTCCAGAAGCAAGAGACGCAGAAGCCCCGGGGGTGTGATCCAGCCCCGGGGCTCACGTGCCTATCGCGTCAGGCGCTCAGTGCTCAGTGCCGGTGGCACACCAGGTGCGTCCGGTGCCAGGTCCGGGTCCAGTAGCCGGGGTGGCGGTGCCCGCGCCGGTCCTGCCAGGCCGGGTGCCAGACCCGGATCCAGCGACCGTGGACCACGCGGCAGTGGCCCCGGTCGACGTGCCGGGACGCCGTGTGGTCGTCGTGCTGCGGCGCCGTGGCCGAGGCGGTACCCACCGAGAAGAGGGCCATGCCCCCGGTGAGGGCAACGGTGGCGGCGCCCAGTGCGAAGGCGCGCTTGAATCCGTCAATCATTGAGGATCATGCCTTTCTGCATTGCCATGCTGCGAGATGCCCCGGCTCTGGCCGGGCAGCAAGGAGAATGCACCCGCGGGACGGCGCGTGCCCGGTCAACACCGAGGCCTTTACCGAATGCAGACATAAGGCAAATGAGGCGGATAATCCGACTTATGTGACGAGGGGTGTGATGCGTTACTGAAGCCCCGTCTGTGACTTGCTGAAGAGCACGCCCTCGGAATAGAAGAACACCGCGTTGCTGCTGCCGTCGGCGCCGTAACACGTCCATGTGACGGGGTAGTTGTCGGCGGGCTCGGTCTTGTTCTCCTGCTGGCAGGTACTCGCGTAACGGAGCAGGGTCCGCACGCTGCTGCCCGCCTTGATCTCGTTGAATTCGGCGAGGGTCAGCGGGTCACTGGCGATGGCGATGCCTTCGTAGGCGCCGGCGGCCACGAGCAGGCCGAGGGTGCAGAGGCCGGCTATCGCGCTCTTCTTCACGGGTGGGATCGTCCTTGTGCGGCGGTGGCGAGGGGAGGTGTGCGCAAGGAGCGTAGCCGTCCGGCCCGATTCCCGGCACCGGGGCGGCGAGCTGCATCACAACCGGTGTCCTCCGGGGCCCGGGCGCCGTAACGTGGGCGGATCCATCGAGAATGCTGGCGATAATCCGCACAACGCGGGTAGACGCAGGGGTGTCACGAAGATCGGCCCGGTTCGGAAAAGGGGGGAAACGGTGACCCAGGCAGCGTCCCACATACCGGCCACGGCCGCGCAGGCACGCGATCGCGTCAACGACCTCTTGAAGGCCCACCCTGGCGCCGTGGAGGCGATGAAGCTCACGGATGCCTTGCTGATCACGTCCGAGCTGGTCACCAACGCCCAGCGCCACACGGACGGCTTGATCGCCTTCACGGCACGCATCAGGGGTAACCGCCTCACGCTCCTCGTCGAGGACGCCAGCCCGCACCACCCCGTGACGGCCTCCCGCCACGGGCCGGGGGACATCGGCGGCTACGGCTGGCCCATGGTGCGCCAACTCGCCACCTCCGTCACCATCGTTCCCGCGGCCCGCGGCGGCAAGGTCATCACTGTCACGCTTGACCTGAGCTGAATCGATATGCCCTGACGTGATCTGATCCGGGGCGACTTGGCCTGATATGGAACGGGCCTGGGCCTCTGTCAGGCTCGTCCGGACTGCGGAATACGTTCCAGCAGCCCGCGCAGATCGTCCGCGTGCTCCTCCTCCTGCGCCAGCAGGTCCTCGAACACCCGCCGGGTGGTCGGATCACCGTCGCCCAGCCACTGCGCGATCTCGGTGTACGCGGCGATGGCGACCCGTTCGGCCACCAGGTCCTCCTTGATCATCTCCACCAGGTCGGCGCTCGCGTCATAGCCCGCGTGCGCCCGCTGCGTCAGCGTGTCCGGGTGAAAATCGGGCTCCCCGCCGAGCTGCACGATGCGCCGGGCAATCTTGTCGGCGTGCTGCTGTTCCTCCGCGGCATGTTCCAGGAACTCCGCCGCGACCGGCTCCGAATAGAGGCCGGAAGCCGTGTAGTAATGCCTCTTGTACCGCAGTGTGCACACGATTTCGGTGGCCAGTGCCTCGTTCAGCACCTGCAGCACGCGCTCCAGATCGGCGCCGTAGGCATCGGTCACCGGACCCTTTTCGATTTCCTGGCGGGCGCGGGCGCGGATGGTTTCGATGTCGGTAAGGAAATCGGCCATGACTTTTCTCCCTTTCCATTGATCGACTTTCGTTGATCGTATTCCGCTGGTCTCCCACTTCGGGTGAGGGGACGCGTCCGGCTCCGCCTGTGCCGTTGTCCGGTCTAGACGTGCCAGCTCACCGTCCCGGTGGCCATCGACACGACGACCAGCAGCACCAGGTCGGCCAGGCCGAAGGCCAGTCCCAGCCAGGCCCGCAGCCGGCGGATCGTCCCGCGGCGGAGCGCCAGGAAGCCGAAGACCAGCGCGCACGGACCGAAGAAGACGTTGAAGATCAGCGTCCCTACCAGCCCGCAGACGAAGGAGGTCACGGCCATCCGGTCGGCCTGCGGATGCGGGCCGGTCTTCAACGGAAGCCAGGTGGACGTCATCGGTGCGCCCCCTTCGACGAGGTCGTCGCCTTACGGCGTTCGCGGACGAAGAACACCGTCAGCCACGCCGCGATCGCGATCCCGGCGACGACCGTGACGGCCGGGGGAACATGGCCTGCGGTCCCCAGCAGCACGCCGAAGAGGAAAACTGCTACGACCAGAAAGAGCATGGTGTGCCTGTGCCTTTCCCTAGGGGGCCGGCGGACGCACAGCGCGTTTGCCGGCACGGACGGGCACCGGCCGCTCCATTGCGGCGGCTTGCACGAACGCTGGTACCCGGGGATCGCCGGAAAAATCAGCTCGGCGCGGCGCAGATCGCCCCCTTCCCGGCCGCTCCGGGGGCCCCGGAGGCCATTTCATCCCCATCCCTCACCGACCTCCTTCCCGCCCTCGTCCGAGGCGTCCGGACGGTCTGTCACGGAGTCCGCCCACATCACCGGAACGGGGTCCCGGCCGGCACCGGATCTACCATCGCCGGACGGAATGCGCACCGAAAAGCGGACGGGAAAGGGGAGGGCGAATGAGGAAGGAAAGGAAGGAAGGGGAGGAGCGGAAGGGCAGGGAGGAAGTGGTGAACGGCGGCGGGAGTCCTGCGGACCGGACCGGCCTGATCGACCGTCACCTCCGCAGCGTCGACGACGTGCTCCGGCTCCTGGACGGGTTGTTCGCGCCGGAGACCGACCGCTGGACGGCCGGTGCCGCCTCCTGGTGGGACGGCTTCTACGCCGACCGGTCCAGGCCGGTGCCGTTCTTCGTGGCGAAGCCCGACGAGAACCTGGTCTCCTACCTCGACCGCGGCCTGGTCGCTCCCGGGCGCGCGCTCGACCTGGGGTGCGGGCCGGGCCGCAACGCCCTCCACCTCGCCGCCCGGGGCTTCCGGGTGGACGCCGTGGACCTCTCCCCGGCGGCGGTCGCCTGGGCCGAGGAGCGCGCCCGGGAGGCCGGGGCCGGCATCACCTTCCGCTGCGGCGACGCCTTCACCCTCGTCGGCTCCGATGACGGTGCCCCGCTCCGCGGCCCGTACGACCTGATCTACGACTCCGGCTGCTTCCACCATCTGCCGCCGCACCGCCGCATCAGCTACCTCGCCCTGCTGGACCGCGCACTGGCCCCCGGTGGCCATCTCGCCCTCACCTGCTTCGCGCCGGGCGGGGAGCGGGGCGGTTCCGAGATCGGGGACGCCGACCTCTACCGCCGGTCCACCGGTCTGCACGGCGGCCTCGCCTACACGCCCGAGTCCCTGCGCCGGATCTTCGCAGACCTGACGGTGGTGGAACTCCGCCGCATGCACGACGAGCCGGCCGGCTCCCCGCACTTCGGCGAGCCCTTCCTCTGGACGGCACTGCTACGGCGCGGCACCCGGCCGCAACGGTCGCCCGGGCACGAGACCGCTAGCAGAGGCTGAGGATGGCCTCGGCGGTGAATTCCGGTGCCTCCCGGGGCGGGAAGTGGCCCACGCCATGTAGGACTTGACGGGTGTAGCCGTCGGCGAACAGCTGCTGTTTGCCGGCGGTGGTGCCCAGGAGGTTGTCGGCGTCCTCCGCGCCGTGCAGCACGATCGTCGGCACCTGGATCGGGGCCGGGGCGGCGAGGCGTTCCTCGACGGTGTCGTACGCGGGGTCGCCGGGGGCCTCGCCCCAGCGGTGGAGGTAGGCGTGCACGGTCACGTCCGCCCAGTCCTCGTTGTCCCACGCCGCGGCCGTCTCGTCGAACTCCTCCTGCGAGAAGTCCCAGCCCGGGGACCAGGCCGTCCACAGGTAGTGGCAGAAGGCACGGCGGTCCTGCACCATGGCCCGCCGGCCGCGGCCGGTGGCGACGAACCACTCGTACCAGTACGCCTGCGCCAGCGCGTAGGGGAGCGGTGCGTCCGGACGGTGGGTCGCGTATCCGGCCGACAGCGCCGCGATGGCGCGTACCCGCTCCGGCCAGAGCGCGCCGACCACGTACGCGGCGCGGGCGCCCCAGTCGTGCCCGGCCAGGATGACGTCACCGAGGTCCAGTGCGCCGAGGAATTCGCCGAGGTCGCTGCCGAGCGCCGCGATCTGCCCGCTGCGCGGCCGGGCCGGGTCGCGGAAGCGGGTCGGGCCGAATCCCCTCAGATACGGGCGGTAGACGCGGCATCCGGCGGTGTGCAGGGCGGGCAGTACGCCGTCCCAGCAGTGGATGTCGTCCGGCCAGCCGTGCACCGCCACGACGGGGCGCCCGGTCTCGGGGCCGCTGACGGCGTAGGCCGTGTCCAGCGTGGGTGTGCGTACGGTCCTGACCTCGAGCTCGGCCCCGGCTCCGTTCGCCGCCGCCGTCCCGGTCTCGCGTTCCGTCACCGATGGGCCTTCCGCAGAGTCGAGTCGCCGGCCGTGGGGACGCGCCCCCTGCGACTGTGCCAAGCGGCCCGGCTCCCGCCCGTCATCGACACGCGCGGGCACGGCGGTGGCCCGGCGGAGGGGGAATCCGCCGGGCCACCGCCTCATACTCTGCGGGCTCTGCCCACCTCGCCGCCGGTGTCGCCGCCGAAGCGGCCGTGCGACGCGGTCATCGCTCCATGGCGTCCCGGGCCTTGTGCCCGGCCTGACGCAGATCGCCCTTGGCCCGTTCGGCGCGGCCCTCCGCCGTCATCCGCTCGTTGCCCACGGCGCGGCCGACGGTTTCCTTCACGGCGCCCTTGATCTGCTCGGCCTTCGCAGAGGTCTTCTTGTCGGCAGTCATGGTCGTGCTCCCTTGCTGTCGAGCCGTTCCTTGACGAAGAGCCGTCTGCCCGGGGCGCCCCGGCGCAAACGCAAGAATCGTTCCGCCCGAACGGGGCACATGTCCGTGGTCCTTCCACTACGGAAGACGCCCTACGGAGGGAGACGACACCACCGATGAGCGACCACCGCGAGTTCGCACACGACCACGAGCGCCACCACGACCAGGAGCGCCGCCACGAGTACGAGCAGTGGCAGGCCCGCACGGTCCGGTGCCCCGAGGACGTACCGGTGACCACACCGCTGTCCTGGATGGCGGAGAAGCACTTCGCCCACGGGGAGCGGTTGGCCGACCGCCGGCTGCCCGCCGCGTACCGGGGGCCCGATGAGCGGGGCGATGCGGGGGACGCGCTGGCGCAGCTCGCGCTCGGCGTCCGGATCGCCCGCGCCGTCGAGCAATACCGTGCGGATTCCGTGCACGAGGCGCTGCAACTGGGCGCCACCTGGCGGCAGATCGCCACCGCCCTCGACCTCGGCACCGACGAGGCGCGCGACATCCTGCGCAGCCACGCGGACGGTCAGCTGCGGCTGTACGAGAGCGAGGACAGCGGGGGAGCCGGGCTGCTCGGCATGAGCCCCGAGCAGCACCGGGCCGCCATGGCGCTCATCGCACTGGGCGACGACGAGCCCGCCACCGCCCCCGCGGAGGCGATCACCCGGTGACCGTCGCCGTCAGCTCCCCGCCACCGTCTCCGCCCAGTCGATGCGGTGGAAGTGGAGCGGGCGGAGCATCTGCTCGGGGGTGGGGAAGGCGGCCGCGGCCCCGAGGTCGGACTTGCCGGCCTTGACCTTGTTGGCGGCGGCCGCGTTCCGCCCGACGGCCTCCACCCGCTCCCGGCGCAACCCGACGTAGGCGTGGAACGCCTCGGCGGGCGTGGGCAGATCGCGCAGGCAGCGGGCCAGTTCCACCGCGCTCTCGATGGCCAGCGAGGCGCCCTGGCCCGAGCTGGAGGACGGGGCGTGTGCCGCGTCGCCCACCAGGACCATGCGGCCGCGGTGCCAGTGCGGCACCGACGGCATGCGTTCCATCCGCCCGACCGCCATCAGCTCGTCGGGGTCGGTGTGCTGCAGCAGCCGCTCGCCCGGGACATGGCCCGCGTAGGCCTCGCGCAGCGCGGCCAGCCACTCGGCGGCCGGGACCCGCGCCAGGCCGGCCGGGTCCGGCGGGGTGTCGGTGGGCAGGCCGGCGAACCAGATCAACCGGCCGTCCGGGCCGCGCCAGTGGCCGGTGAAGGTGCGGCCGAAGGCGAAGTACATCGTGCCGGGCGCGGCCTCGACGCCGCTGTCCGTGGCGTACCCGCCGAAGCTGAGCACGCCGCCGTACTCCGGCTCGGGCGCGTGCGGGTCGATCAGGGTGCGGACGGTGGAGCGGATGCCGTCGGCGCCGATCAGGATGTCGGCGGTCGCCGATGTGCCGTCGGAGAACCGTGCGGTGACGCCCTCGGGGGTCTCCTCGGCGCCCACCAGCCGTTTGCCGTACGCGAACGGGATGCCCTCGTCGGCGGCGTGATCGGTGAGCGCACGGTAGAGCGCGGCGCGGGGCATGGCCAGGCTGGGCGGCAGCTCGGCGAAGCCGTCGAAGGCGGCGAAGCGGTGCCCGGCGCCGTCCGCCATCACCATCCCGGGCACCGGCTGCCCGAGGGCCTCCACCGCCTTGTCGGCGCCGATCGCCCGCAGCGCCGCAAGGCCGTTGGGGGCCAGGGCCAGCCAGGCGCCCACCCCGTCCGCGGCCGCGGGGTAGGCCTCGTGGACCGTCGCCGTGATGCCTGCCCTGCGCAGTGCGAGTGCGGTGACCGGGCCCGCCACCCCGCCCCCGATGACCAGTGCCGTCCGCACGGTCGTACCGCCGCGCCCGTCCTGAGTGCCGTTGACGCTCATGACCCCTCCCGAGGATGCGCCCGCCGGCCGGCGGGCTCCTGCCTCTATAGTTGCACTGCACCTAGTCGCAATGCAACTAGTCTCGCCTCGCTACGCTACCGCCATGACCGCTCCCGTGAAGAGTTCGCCGCTCGCCCTGACCGTCCTGGCGCTGCTGCACTACAAGCCGCTGCACCCGTACGGCATCCAGCAACTGATCAAGCAGTGGGGCAAGGAACAGGTGGTCAACGTCGGCCAGCGGGCCGGTCTGTACCGCACCATCGAGCGGCTGCACACGGGCGGGCTGATCGCCGTACGGCAGACCGAGCGCGACCAGCAGTACCCCGAGCGCACCGTCTACGAGGTCACGGACGAGGGCCGGGCGGTCGCCCGCGAGTGGCTGGACCAGATGCTGGCCGTGCCGAAGGGCGAATTCCCCGTCTTCCCGGCCGCCCTGTCCAACCTGCCCATGCTCACCCCGGCCGAGGCGCTGGACGTGCTGGAGCGGCGCGCCGAGCGCCTCGCGGCCCAGCGCGCCGACCTGGCTTCCCAACTGGCCGTCCACACCGAGGACGGCGTCCCGCGCGTCACCCTCATCGAGCACGAATACCTGCTGGCCATGGTCGATGCCGAGGAACGATGGGTCCGCGCGGTGACCGCTGAGCTGCACGACGGCCGACTGACCTGGTCCCCGGAGATGCTCGCGGCCTTCGACCAGCAGCAGAACCCGGGGGCGCCCGCGGGCGGTTGACCGGACTCCGCTCCCGTTCACCCACCTTGTCCACGGGCCGACCCCCCATCCTCGGCCGCGACGCCTGTGCGCCTGTGCGCCCATGCGCCTACGAAGGGAAGAACCACCGTGTGGAATCCGACGGAGCTGTGGCTGGAGGGCGCGGTCATGGCCGTCCTGCACGCCGCCGGGCCGGAGCAGGGCTACTGGGTCGAGGAGACCGGATTGTTCCATGACGACGGCAGCAGCAACTGGTGGCAGCTGATGCCCTTCGAGGGCGGCCGGGCGCTCGTCATGGGCAAGGACCACGACCTGCCCGGAGACCTCTACGACGCACTGCCCCAGGCACTCTCCGACGCGCCCGGCTGGCTCCGCGAGGCCTGGCAGGACGACGCCGGGCCGCTGCGCAGCGTCGTCCGCGCCAGGGCACCGATCGGCTTCTTTGCCTGGGTGGACGAGCACGGCACCTGGGGCGAGGTGCCCACCGACCCGGCGCAGGACGACGGCAGCGCCCTGGTGCGCGCCCCCTACAGCGGGTCCGGCGAGCGGCTCTTCGAGGACCGCACCGACGCGGACGACCTGCGGGAGGCGTACCGCCTGGCCGACGCGGCGTTCGACGCGGCCCGCGCCGGCACGCTCGACGCCGAGGTCCTGCTGCCCGTCCTGCGCCACGCCGATCCGGAGCGCGCCCGCCCCTTCGCCATCGAGGCGGCCCTCGCCGTCGCGGCCCGGGCGGGCCTCACACCCGGCACGGCCAGGCCCGCGCTGCCCGGCGCGCCCCGGCCGCAGGAGGTGAAGTGACCCCCCATTCCCTGGCGTTCTACCTGGACGTCGTGACGACCGGAACGGTGCTCGGTGCAAGACCGACCGATCAACCCGGCCGGGTGACCGGCAGGTTGGGAACGGATTTCGCGGAGAACCGGTCCGGGCGGCACCACATGTGGCGGGACTACGGACTCGCGGAGTTCTTCTGGCAGCGGGAGGCCGGCGACGGCCTCTGGGCCGGGCACCACTTCACCCTGCAGGTCCACCGGCTCGCCCACGGCGGACAGGTCGTCAACGGGGAGATCCGGTCCAGGTACGGACGGTTCGCCCGCAGACTGCGGTTCGCGAAACTGCAGCGGCTGCTGGCGAACCGCGGAACCGTGCTGCGGGAGATCCCGTCCGGTCAGGAACCCTGCTACCGCTTGTTCTGGAACCCCGACTCGTGGGTGGGCGTCAGCGTGATCGGCGCCAAGGAGGAGTACCGGACGCCGGACGCCCTGCAGGTCGGGGATGCGTACAGCATCACTGCGCCGATGACTCCCGAAGAGGTGGCGTGGCGGACCGCGCGGTAGCGCCGGCCGTCCCGCGGTCGTAGGCCGCGACCGCGGCGCGATCGACCTTGCCGTTGGTGTTGAGCGGGAGTTCGGCGAGGTGGGTGAAGGAGCCCGGGATCATGTAGACGGGCACCAGGCGGCGCAGGAAGCCGGTCAGTTCCGCGGACGCGGTGGGCTCGCCGGAGTAGTAGGCGACCAGGACGGAATCCTCGCCGGTCTCACGGACCAGGGCCACCGCGTCCCGCACGGCGGGGTGGCGGGCCAACGCGGCGTCCACGTCGCCGAGTTCGATGCGCTGGCCCCGGACCTTGACCTGATGGTCGAGGCGGCTCAGGAACACCAGGGCGCCGTCCTCGACCCGGACCCGGTCACCGGTCCGGTACCAGTGGTCCCGGGTCAGCGGCGCGGTCCCGTCGTGGATCACGGCCCGGGTGCCCGGGCGCCACTCCAGGAACCGGCCGACGTTGTCGACGGGGTCCAGATAGCCGTCGAAGCGCTGGCTGCCGCGCAGGCACAGCTCACCGGTCTCCGCGGGCTCGCCCGCATCGTCGAGGACGACGTGCTCCAGATGGTCCGGCACCCGGCCGATCGGCAGCGTCCCGTTGGAACCGGCCGGTCGCAGCGCACTGCCGCTGCCCAGTTCGTGCGCCGTGGAGACGATCGCCACCTCGGTCGGGCCGTACAGGTTCCACAACCGCGCACCGGGCGCGGCCGCCGCCCACTGCTCGGCCTGCTCGCTGAGCAGCCGTTCGCCGCCGAACATCACCCCGGCCATTGTCGGCATCGAGTCCGGGACCAGCGCGTTCGTCCGGGCCGCGATGCTGCCGACGGACGGTACGCAGAACCAGCGGGTGATCCGCTTGGCGCTGACGAAGGCCGACGGACGCACCACGTCGTTCGGCCGCGGGATCACCAGCGCCGCACCTACCGACCAGGTCGTGAACAGTTCGAGCACCGCCACGTCGAAGGAGAGCTCGACGTTCTGCGAGAGCCGGTCCTCGGGGCCGAAGCCGTGCTCCTCGACCAGCCACCGGAGGGTCGGCAGGACGTTGGAGTGCCGGATGGGGACGCCGCGCGGCCGGCCGGTCGAGCCGGAGGTGTAGAGGACGTAGGCGATGTCCTCGGCGGAGGTGGGGGCGGCGGGGGAGGCGGGCCCGTCCTCGGCGCCGGGAGTGCGCAGCCGGGTCAGCTCGGCGGGGGTGAGGGCGAGCACGGGCGGCAGCGGCGTGCCGTCCTCCGCCGCCTGGGCGGTGAGGAGTTGGGCCGCCCGGGCGGAGTCCTCGTCGGTGACGATGACGTCCAGGTCCGTGGTGGCCGCGATGGCCAGGGTGCGGGAGGCCGGGAAGGACGGGTTCAGCGGGACGACGGCCGCGCCGGCGCGCAGGGCCGCCAGATATCCGGCGTAGGCCGTCAGGCTGCGGGCGGCCAGCAGACCGACCTTGGCGGGACGCCCGGTGCCGCGCTCCGCGGCCGCGGCGGTCAGCCGCTGCGCCAGACCGGCCGCCAGCCGGTCCAGTTCGGCGTAGGTGAGGACCTCGTCCCGGACCTCCAGCGCGATCCGCTCCGGATACTGCTCGGCGCTCGCGGCGAACAGTCCGAAGAGGGTGGAGGCGAACGGGTGCGGCATGGTGGGGGAGGGGGCGGCGGAGGTCATCGCAGGGTCCTGTTCGTCGGCCGGGGTGCCAAGGGGCAGGGCGGGGGCGGAAGGAGCGCGGCGGTGCTCACAGCAGGTCCTCCAGCGTCCGCCACACCTCGTCCCAGTGGTCCGTCAGATACATGTGGCCGCCGCGGAACTCCGCCGTCCGGAAGGCCGCCGAGGTGAACGCCGACCAGTCCCGCCACTCGTCGGCGGGCGCCAGATGGTCGGCGTCACCGCGGAGGGCGGTGAGCGGCAAGGGCAGCGGGGTGAGCGTCGCGGGGGTGTAGTCGGCCAGCAGGTCCACGTCGGCGCGCATTGCCGGGAGCAGCAGCGAGCGGGCCAGGGGGTCGGCGAAGATCTCGATCTCGCGGCCCGCGATGGCGGCGGCCTGGGCGGCCGCCACCTCGTCGTCGGGGTCGAGCCGCTCGGCCTGGCGGTGGCGCGGGCTGGTCGAACCGCTCACGACGAGGTGGTCCGGGAGCGGGCCCCCGGTCGCGACCAGGTGCTGGACGGCCTCGTACGCCAGGATCGCGCCGAAGCTGTGCCCGAAGACGACGAACGGCTCCTTGCCGGCCGCCGCCCGGAAGCGCTCGGCGGTGCCGGCCGCGGCCTCCGCCATCGTCCGGTAGAACGGCCGGTTGAACTCCTCCTCGCGGCCCGGCACCTGCACCGGCACCGCGCGCAGCAACTCGGACTCCCGGCGCCGCCAGGGACGGTAGACCCCGGCTCCCGCTCCGGCGTAGGGCAGGCACATCAGCGTGGTCGTCATGCGGGACCTTCCGGTACGAGGGGGTGCGGTGGGGCGGATGCGGGGGCCAGCAGGCCGAGTTGGGTACGGAAAGCGTCCGTGAGGTCGGTCAGGTGGTGCGCCCAGGCACCGGTCGTCGGCGCCTGGACCACGCACTTCAGCGTCCCGTCGGGCAGCTCGCAGACCTGGAGCTGGACCTCGGCGACCGCGCCCACCGGCGGCACGGGAACGGTGTGCATCCGCACCGGACCCGCCGGGTGCTCGACCCGGCGCCAGCTCTCGAAGGCGAACACCGCCTGGAACACCGGCATCCGGCGGCCCGCGACGGTGCGGGCGGCCCGCACGATCTCGTCGCAGGGCAGCGCGGAGCCCAGGATGGTCTCCCGGACCGAGGCCCAGACCCGCTCGACCGCGCCGGGCCCGGACAGCTCCGGCATCCGGACCGGCACGGTGTTGATCAGACAGCCGAGTTCGTCCGTCTGCCCGGCGGAGCGGGCGACCACCGGAGTGCCCACGCAGAAGTCCGCGCCCCCGGTGAGCCCGGCCAGCGCCCTGCCGTACGCGGCCAGCAGCACCACGAATGGCGAGCAGGCGCTGCGCCGGGCCTCGGCGCACACCGCCTGCCAGACCGCGGGCGGACAGGTGGTCCGCCGCTCGGCGAGGCCGGCCCGGGCCAGGGCCCGCTGGCCCGGCGCCGGGCCGTCGTCCGGCACCGGCAGGTCGGCCGCGCCCGCGAGCACGGTCCGCCAGTGCGCGGCGAGTTCGGTGCGCTGCGCGGCAGCGGGCTCCACCGGCGCCGGACGCTCCCGCACCGGCAGTTCGGCCGCCCGGCCCTCGGCGGCCAGGCCGTACGCGTGGGCCAGATCGGTGACGAACACCTCCTGGGAGAGGCCGTCGAAGGCGATGTGATGGACGGCGAGGAAGACCGTGGCGCCCTCGTCGTCGGGGGCGACCGCGGCGCGGTGGACCCGGCCCGCGGCGATGTCGAAGGTGTCCGCACCGAGCAGCGCGGCCGCCGCGTCCGCGAAGGCGGTGCCGGCGGGAAGGCGCAGCGGGGGCTCGGCGACCGGCTCCGCGAGCACGGTCCGCACCAGCTGCCCCCGCTCGATGACGAAGGCGGTGCGCAGTGACTCGTGGCGGCGGGCCACGGCGGACAGCGCCGCGTCGAGCGCGGCCGGGTCCACCGGGCCGTCGGCACGGACCTCGGCGAGCACCCAGCCGGCGGGGCTCGCCGGGGCGATCTGCTCACCGAGCCAGAACTGCCGCTCCAGCGCGGACGCCGGCTGCACCCGCAGCGCGGTGCGCTCAGTCACGGGCCAGCTCCTTGTCCGCACCCGCCGCACCGTCACCGTCGCCGGTCCCGTCCGGCGGGGTCAGGTTGTCCATCTCCCGCAGCGCACGGTTCCGCAGCGATACCAGCACCAGCACCACGTAGGTCGCGCCGAAGGCCAGCAGGGTCCAGCGCAGCCCGATGCCGTGGATCGCCCAGCCGGCCACCAGGATGCCGACCGGCGCGGCACTCATCGCGACGGCCGAGGTCAGCGCGAAGACCCGGCCGAACAGGGCCTGCGGCACCTTGTTGAGCATCACCGTCGACAGCACCGGGTTGAGCGGTCCGGCGGCCAGCCCCAGCAGGAACGAGATCGCGACGGACAGCACCGCATTCGGCTGCCCGCCGAGGGCCAGCCGCAGCCCGCCGATGACCAGGAAGCAACCCAGCAGCGTCCAACGGCGGCTGGTCAGCAGCCGCTTGCTGGCCGGGCCGTAGAGGAACGTGCCGGCCACCGCGCCGCAGCCGGAGGCGGCCACCAGCCAGCCGAGGTACTGGCCGCCGCCCAGCACCTGGTCCGAGTAGACCGGCAGGATGACCGGCGTGAAGGCGTCGTCGAGGAAGTTGGTGACGAACACGAACGAGGTCATCGCGCCGATCACCGGCAGCTGTTTGACCAGCCGCAGGCCCTCGGTGAGCTGCCGCACGAAGCCCTGCCGCTCGGCGGCCGGAGCCACCGGCCCGCCCGGCACGGCGACCCCGATCAGCAGCGCGGAGAGCAGGAAGGTCGCGGAGTCCACGTACATGCCGATCACCGGGCCGGACACGGCCGCGAGCAGACCGCCGAGCGGTGCCCCGACCAGCAGACCGAGCCGCGGGGCGCCCTGCATCCAGGAGTTGGCGCTCTCCAGCCGCACCCCGCCGCGGTCGGCGAGCCCCTTGAGCAGGCTCTGCCGGGCCGCACCGGTCGGGGTCGAGCCCAGACTGCGCACGAACAGCAGACCCATCAGCACCGGCAGGGCGAGCCCCACCGTGTCGTTGAGCAGCGGGATCAGCCCGATGACGGTGCCCGCGAGCAGATCGCAGAGCACGCTCATCCGCTTGCCGCCGATGCGGTCGATCCAGACCCCGCCGACCGCGCCCGCGAAGATCAGCGGCAGCGTGTTGGCGAAACCCGCCAGGCCGGTCGAGACGGAACTGCCGGTGACGCCGAGCACGTACAGCGGAATGGTCACCACCGTCACCGCATTGCCGAACGACGACAGGTAGTGGGCCAGCAGCAGCACCACCAGCGGCCGGCGTTCGCGCACCGCGGTGCCGGGCCCGGGGGGCGAGGTCATCGAATCTCCTGTTCCGCACGGCGGGTGCTGGCGAAGAGCTGCTCCAGG
Source organism: Streptomyces sp. NPDC048197 (assembly GCF_043202395.1). Classification (NCBI taxonomy): domain Bacteria; kingdom Bacillati; phylum Actinomycetota; class Actinomycetes; order Kitasatosporales; family Streptomycetaceae; genus Streptomyces; species Streptomyces sp. NPDC048197. The sequence continues at coordinate 264,222 of NZ_JBIDAJ010000004.1, read as the reverse complement.
TACTCCTCCGAGACCCCTGCTCGCCCGGGGACCTCGGAGTCCGCGATGCCGGCCGGTGCCAGCGGGTTGCCGCGTTGCCGCAGCAGCTCGGTGAGGGCGGAGAGGGTGGTGTGCCCGGTGACGTCCCGGGGCCCGGCGGTGAAGCCCCGCGCCGTCAGCAGCCGGGCGAGCCGCACGGCCAGCAGCGGTGTGCCGCCGCGGTCGGCGAACGCGTCCTGCGGGTCCGCGGTGGGCACGTCCAGCGCCTCGCACCACGCCGCGGCCACCAGCTCGGCGGCGCGTGCGGCGGGGCTGGCGAGCGGAGTGTCGGGCGAGGTCGCGAAGACCTCGACCAGCTGCAGCAGCCGCCGCGCGAGCCGGTCGATGGTCTCCGGCTCGAAGAGCGCGATCCGGTACTCGAACCGCCCGTAGACCAGGTCGCCCAGATGCCACCAGGCGACCGTCGCGTCCATCGAGGAGATCCCCTCGGGCACGGCGTTGGCGTAGACGGTGGCGCCGGGCACCGAGTAGGACACCGTCTCGGCGAGGTCGAGATGGACGAGCATGGTGCGCAGCAGCGGATAGCTGTGCACGGACCGCTCGGGGGCCACCGCCCGCACGATCTCGCCGAACGGCGTCTCGTGGTGCTCCGCGACGGCGGCACCGGCGGCCTGGGTGGCGGCCATGAAATCGTGCGGGGTCGGATTCTCCGGCAGCCGGATCCGCAGCGGCACGTTGGTGAGCAGGAAGCCCACCAGGTCCTGGACGGCCGGCTCGCCGCGGGTCACGCTGGGCACCCCGAGGAGGACGTCCCGCTCGCCGCTCTCCTCGTACAGCAGCGCCGCGTAGACGGCGGCCATCGCGTTGGCGACCGTGCTGCGGGCCTGCTTGGCGCGGGCGATGAAGGCCGCGGCGATCCCCTTGTCCAGGACGAAGTTGTACTGCCGCCCGGCGCGGTCCTCGGTCTCGGGGGAGTGGTCGTACGGCAGCAGCGGCCGGTCCGGGAGGCCCGCCAGGTAGCTGCGCCAGAACGCCCGGTGGCGTTCGCCGTGCTCGCTGTCGAAGTACTCCCGCTGCCACTGCGCATAGTCGCCGAACTGCACCGGAAGCTCGGGGAGTTGGGGCTCGCGGCCCTCCCGGACCGCCCGGTAGGCCTCCAGCAGCTCGCTGTTGAGCCGCACGTAGGACCACTGGTCGGTGAAGGAGTGCGGCATGGTCTGCACGATCTGGTGGTCGCCGCCGCCGAGGTCGGCCACACCGATCCGCAGCACCGGGTCGCGGGCGAGGTCGAACGGGCGCCGGACCTGCTCGCGGATGAACTCCGCCCGGCGCCGCTCCCGTTCACCGTCCGGCCCGGCCGAACGGTCGGTGAAGGTGAGGTCGGCGCCGCGGTCCGGGTGCAGCCGCAGCACCGGCCGGGTGCCGTCCGTCTCGATGGCCGAGCGCAGCAGCTCGTGCCGGCCCACCACGACGGCCACCGCCTCGGTGAAGGCCCGCCGGTCGAACTCCCCGAGGAAGCGCAGCCCGAACCCCAGGGTGTAGGTGGTGGTGCCGGGGTAGAGCTGGTCGAGGATCCACAGCCGTTCCTGGTCCATGCCCACCGGGAAGGTGTCGCGCGGCCCGGGCCGGGGCCGGAGCGGGCGTTTGCCGGAGCGCTGCTGCGACAGCTTGGCCAGGAGGGCGGCGCGCTGCTCGGGAGCCAGTCCGGCGAGCCGGGCCGCGAGCGCCGACTCCGCCCCGCTCATCGGGCACGCTCCGCGGGGAGGCAGCCGAACAGGGCGGGCAGCGCGGCCAGGACGTCCTCGGTGGGCAGCCCGAAGTCCACCAGGAAGCCGACCTCGTCGGCGCCCGCCGTACCCAGCAGACCCAGCACCTCCGCGGCCTTGCCCGGAGTGCCGAGCAGCGAGGGGCCCTGCAGGAAGTTGAGGTAGGCGCTCTCCAGCAGCACCTGCTCGTCCTCGCCCGGTGCGGTGGTCTGACTGCGGTAGGCGCGCAGATAGCCGTGCATCGCGGGGCGCAGATAGTCCTCCAGATCGGGCCGGTCGCTGACGTAGGCGTGCACCATGACCACCACGTCACCCTCTCCCGCATGCCCGGCCTGCCGCCAGGCCGCGCGGTAGCGGGCGATGTTCTCCCGCAGCACCGGCAGGGTCTGGCCGAGCAGCGCGGTCATCACACCGCAGCCGGCCCGTGCGGCGGCCTCGAAGGTCTCGCCGTTGCCGGCCGAGGTCAGCCAGACCGGGAGCTCCGGCTGCACCGGGCGGGGGCCGGTGCGGACCTCGGCCGTGCCGCCCGCCGTGGTGGGGTGGGCGAGCGCCTCGCCCCGCCAGTGCGCCCGTACCTGCTCGATGATCCGCACGGTGTCCGCGCGCCGCCCGGCGTAGTCCGTACGGGCCAGAACGAAGTCGTCGGGGTGCCAGCCGCTGGCGAACGAGATGCCGGCCCGGCCGTCCGACAGGTTGTCGACCACCGCCCAGTCCTCGGCGATCCGGGCCGGATGGTGCAGCGGCGCGGCCACACTGCCGGCCCGGATCCGCAGCCGCCCGGTGCGCACGGCGACCGCGGCGGCCAGCACCGACGGGTTCGGCGAGTGCCCGCCGAAGTCCACGAAGTGCCGTTCCGGCAGCCAGACGGCGTGCAGCCCGGCCGCGTCCGCCTGCTCCGCCGCGTCGAGGACGAAGCGGTAGTACTCGCGCGCCGGAACCGCGTCCGCGCTGGCGAAGAAGTACAGGCTCTGCCGGGCGGGCGCGCCGCCGGCCGCCGGGTCCGCGGGCGGGGTGCCGGTGCGGGCGGCCCGCTGCCGCATCTGTTGGCCGAGGACGCGGCGCTGTTCCGGCGTCAGGGCCGCCAGCCGCTCGGAGATGTCGCTCACTGCACACCTTCGATCTCGTCGAGCAGCCGCAGGAGCTCGGCGTCGTCCCGGCCGGCGGCGAGCTCCTCGGCGCGGCGGATGAAGGAGCCGAGGTCGGAGTGCTCGTAGAGGTCGCCGAGCGCGACGCCGAGCAGCAGCGTGTCGTTGACCACCGTGAGCAGCTGCGCGGCCTGCAGCGACGTTCCGCCGAGGGTGAAGAAGTTGTCCGACGGGCCGAGCGGTTCGCCGCCGAACGCCTCCTGCCAGATGGCGGTGATCGTGGTGGCGAGATCGCTGCCGGCCTCTTCGCTGTCCGCTGCCGGCGCCGACGGTTCCTGCGGCGGTGCCGGCTCGCGCCGGGCCGGGGCGGCCGCGGCGGGCCGTTCGTGGGGCAGCGCCCCCGGTGTCGCCTCGATCCAGTGGCGGGTCTCCGCGAACGGGTAACGCGGCAGCGGAACGGGGGAGGTGACGAGCGGCACGTCGAAGTCGACCGGGCAGCCGGCCGCCCAGAGCCGCGCCAGCGCGTCCTCGTGCGCCTGCGACTCGTCCGCACCGAAGTTCCCGAGCAACTCGATGATGCCCGGCGGGTGCGCGAGGCCCAGCAGGCGGGCGGTCTGCCGTACGGGGTTGGTCAGCGCCCGGCCGCCGTGGATGCCGACGACCGCGGCGGGGCGGCCGGCCAGCAGCGTCCGGACACCGTCGGCCAGTCGCACGGTCCCGCGCAACTGCCCGGCCCAGTAGGCGGGGTCGGTGGCCTCCTCGGCGCTCAGCTCGGCGCCGGTGCGGTTGGAGATGACGGTCAGCCGGGGCGCCGACAGCGGCACGGTGGCGAGGAACTCCCCGAACCGGGCGGCGGCCTCCTCCATCGCGCGGGAGTGGAAGGCGTGCGCGGTCTCCAGCCGGCGCGCGGTGAGCCCGCGCGCGGCGCAGCGCCGCTCCAGCTCGGTGACCGTGTCCAGGTCGCCGCCCAGCACCGTCGTCCCGGGGCCGTTGACACCGCAGACGTCGGCGGGCAGCCCGTCGGCGAGGTCGCGGGCGGCCTCCTCGTCCAGCGGGACGGCGAGCATCGCCCCGGCCGGGGCCCGGCCCATCAGCTCCCCGCGCCGTACGACGGCCGCCGCCGCGTCCTCGACGCCGAACACCCCGGCGTACGCGGCCGCGGTCAGCTCGCCGACGCTGTGGCCGAGCAGCGTCGCCGGCCGCACGCCCCGGCGTTCCAGCCGCCACAGGTGCGCCAGGCCGACCACGAAGAGCAACGGCTGCACCACCGCGGTGTCCAGCAGCCGCAGGTCGTCGGCCGCCCAGGTCTCGAAGCCGCGCAGGTCGGGACCGCCGGCCCGCAGCACGGCGGCGGACAACCGGTCGAGGTCCGCGCCGAAGCGGGGGTCGTCGGCGGCCGACGCAGCGGTACCGGTCAGGCGGATGCCCTGGCCGGGCAGCAGCACGGCGACCGGGGCGTCCGCCACGGCCGGTGGCGTGTCGGCCCGCTTCGCGGTCTCCAGCAGCCACTCCCGCAGCCGTTCGCGGGCCGCGGCCGGGTCGGTGGGCAGCGCGACCGCGGCCCGGTGGGCGAGTTGCCGCCGGCCGTGCCACAGCGTGCCGAGCACGCCGGGCAGGGCGGCCCGTGCGCCGGGGCCGTCGAGCCAGCCGGCCAGGTCCGCGGCCTTGTCGCGCAGGGCCTGCGGGGTCGCGGCGGAGAGCACGGCGACCGGCGGCCGGAGGTCCTGGGCGGGGGCGGGTTCCGGGACCGGGTCGGCCGGGGCGACGATGACATGCGCGTTGGTGCCGCCGAAGCCGAAGGAGCTGACCGCGGCCCGGCGCGGGACCTCGGCGCTCCAGGTCGCGGCCGCCCGCGGCAGGAAGAACCGGTCCGCGCCGAGGTCCGCGTCCGGGCCGTCGCCCGGCTGGGATGCGACCGGCAGCAGCATGTCGTGCTGGAGCGCCAGCACCGTCTTGATCAGGCCGAGGACCCCGGCCGCGCTGTCGGTGTGGCCGATGTTGGGTTTCACCGTGCCGATGGCGCAGCGGGGGGCGGCGGTGCCGGTGCCGTAGACCTCGGCCAGCGCCGCCAGTTCGACCTGGTCGCCGAGGACGGTCCCGGTGCCGTGCGCCTCGATGTAGCCGATGTCCGCCGGGGAGAGCCCGGAGACCTCCAGGGCCTCGCGGAGCACCTCGGCCTGGCCCCGCGGGCTGGGTGCGGTCATGCCCATCCGGTCGGCGCCGTCGTTGTTGACCGCGCTGCCGACGATGTGCGCACGGGCCCGGCCGGGGCCGTCGGCGAGGTCGGCCGACCGGCGCAGCACCACGATGCCCGCGCCGCTCGACGGAACGGTGCCCCGGCTGCCCACGGTGAAGCTGCGGCAGCGGCCGTCGGGCGCGTAGATGCCGCCCTCGGGGCCGTCGTGCTCGGGCCGTTCGACCGGGAAGACGGTGATCCCGCCCGCGATCGCCACATCGCATTCGTAGGTGAGCAGGCTGCGCACCGCCTGATGGACGGCGACCAGGGAGGTGGAGCAGGCGGTCTGCACGGTCATGCTCGGGCCGGTGAAGCCGAGCCGGTAGGAGAGCGCGGTGGCGAGGAAGTCACGGGAGTTGCCGAGCATGATCTGCTCGGTGCCGTGGGCCCGCACGGTCCGCTCGTCCGGCAGGACGTTGCGGTGCAGGTAGATGTCGGGGCCGCCCCCGATGAAGACGCCGACCCGGTTGCCGGCGCGCGTGGTGTCGAGGCAGGCGTCCTCCATGGCCTCCCAGACCAGTTCGGCGATCACCCGGTGCTGGGGGTCGGTCAGCGCCGCGTGGGCGGGTGCCATGCCGAACAGCTCGGCGTCGAACTCGGCGAACCGGTCGATCTGCCCGCTGAGCAGCCGGCCGTTCCCGGTCCGTTCCCCCCGGGCCGCCGGCAACGCGACCTCACCCCGGGAGAGTTGGGAGAGGAAGGTCTCCGGGTCCGATGCGCCGGGGGCCCGCAGGGAAAGCCCCACCACGGCCACGGCATTGTCCAGCTCCGTCATGCCGGTTCTCCTTCCATTGCGTACGAGCTGCTCGGTTGCGGTCCGGCCGGCGGGGCCGGCAGCGGCGGCCTCATGCGTCCGTCCGCGGGGCGAGCGCGGCCGCCAGCCGGCGGGGGGTGGAGTTGCGGAAGATGTCCCGCAGGCGGATCGCGGGGTAGTTCTCCTCGCGCAGGGCGGTGGCCAGCAGCACCGCTTGCACCGAGGTGCCGCCGAGGTCGAAGAAGTTGTCGTCGGGGGCGACCGGCACCTCCAGGACCCGCTGCCAGAGGGCGGCCATCGCGGCCTCGGGGCCCGCGGGCCCGTCCGGCTCGGGCGCTGGGGCACGCTCCGCGGGCCGCGGGTCGGGGAGCCGTGCGGTGTCGAGCTTCCCGTTGGCGGTGAGCGGCAGTTCGGGCACCGCGGTCAGGGTCGCGGGCAGCAGATGGCCGGGCAGCCGCTCGGCGAGCCGGTGCCGGATGTCGGCCAGTGTCCCGGGCGCGTCGGTGACGGTGTCGGTGACGACATAAGCGTCGATCCGCGCGGTCGCCGGCCCGTCGGGGGCCCGGACCAGGGAGGCGGCCGCCCGGACCCGGTCGTCCTCCAGGAGGGCATGTCGGATCTCGCCGAGCTCGATGCGGTGCCCGCGGATCTTGACCTGGTCGTCGCGCCGGCCGAGGTACTCGATCTGCCCGTCGGGCAGGAACCGGCCGAGGTCGCCGCTGCGGTAGAGGCGGGCGCCGGGCGTTCCGGTCAGATGGTCCTCGGTGAAGCGTTCGGCGTTCAGGTCCGGACGGTCGAGGTAGCCCTGGGTGACCCCGGCGCCACCGACCCAGATCTCACCGGGCACACCGGGAGCCGCCGGGCGCCCCCGGTCGTCGAGGACGTACAGGTCCCAGCCGGGTATCGGCCGCCCGATCGAGCGGCTGCCGCGCAGCGCCTCGGACCGGTCGACGGGGTGCCAGGTGCAGAAGACCGTGGTCTCGGTGATCCCGTACATGTTGACGGGCCGGCAGACGTCCTCGGGATAGCGGGCGAACCACGGCACCAGGACGCCCCGGTCGAGGGCCTCGCCGCCGAAGATGACCAGCCGCACCGCGAGGCCGCCGCCGCGGAATGCCTCGGTGCTCACCAACTGGGCGAACGCCGAAGGGGTTTGGTTGAGGACCGTGACCCCCTCGCGGAGCAGCAGTCCGTGGAACGCCTCCGCGTCGCGGGAGACGTCGTAGGGCACGACGACCAGCCGGCCGCCGGTGAGCAGACACCCCCAGATCTCCCAGACGGAGAAGTCGAAGGCCAGCGAGTGGAAGTACGACCAGACGTCGTCGGGGCCCGGTGCGTACTCCTCGCGGGTCGCGGCGAGCAGGGCGGCCACATTGCGGTGGCTGACCCGGACCCCCTTCGGGCGGCCGGTCGAGCCGGAGGTGTGGATGACGTACGCGGTGGCGTCGGGGTCCACGGCCGGCAGGGCCAGGGCCGGGTCCTCGGGGGTGGCGTCCGGCGCGACCCGGTGCAGGCCGGGGACGTCCGCGAGCAGTTCGCCCTCGGTGATGACGGTCCGCAGGCCGGTGTCCTCGATGACGAAGGCGAGCCGCTGCGGCGGGTAGTCGGGGTCGAGGGGGACGTAGGCGGCGCCCGCCCGGAGCACCGCGAGCACGGCGGCGACCTGCCCGATGCCCCGGTCCAGGCAGACCCCGACCCGGTCACCGGGGCGGACCCCCGACTCCACCAGCACGGTCGCCAACCGCCGTGCGGTGTCGTCGAGTTCGCCGTAGCTGGCCTCTTCTTCCCGGCAGACCACGGCGGTGCGCCCGGCGGCCTCGCGCACCTGGCGCGCGAACAGTTCGGTCAGCGCCACCGGTGGTTCGGTGAGCCGCGCGCCGCGTCCGGTGGCGAGCAGGGCGGTGAGCTCCTCGGCCGGGAGGGTGTCCACCTCGTCCAGGCGCCCATCGGGCCGCTCGGTGAAGTGGGTGAGCACGGCCGTCAGTTGGCGGAAGAAGAGTGCGGCGGCCGCGTCGGTGACCAGGGCCCGCTGGTGCCGCAGCAGCATCCGGATCCCGTCCGTCCGCCCGTGCTCCTGGTACAGGCCGAGGGTCAGCGGGAAGTGGGCGGTGCCCAGGCCCTGGTCCTCGTGCGGGACGGCGTGCCGGTCGCCTTCGCGCAGTTCGGGCAGGGTGTCGATGGCCGCCATGACCAGCTGGGGCGCGGTGAGGCCGGTGCCCGGCAGTACGGAGGACAGCGGCAGGTCGGCGTCGCGGTAGGCCTGCACACCGCGCTGGTGCACCTCCCGCAGGAAGTCCGCCACGGTGGTCTTCCCGTCGAGGCGGACCGGGACGGGGGCGGTGTTGTTGAAGTACCCGACGGTGTCGGCGTGCGCCGGTGAACGCCGCGAGACGGTGGTGCCGATGACCGGGTGCGCGGCTCCGGAGTTGCGGCCGAGGACGAGGGCGGCCGCGGCGAGGACGGCCGAGTAGGGGGTGATCCCCAGTTCGGTGCCGAGGTCGCGGAGGCTTCGGTGCAGGCCGGCGGGGAGGAGCGCTTCGGCGACGCCGCCGCCGGTGGAGTGCGCTTCGGAGGAGCCGGGCGCGTCGCCGGCGGGGCCCGCCCATTCCAGGGACGGGACGACATCGGCCACGGCCAGCTCGGCCCGGATCTCGGCCGCGCGGGCGGCCCGCCGGGGCAGCCGGCCGTGGGCCGCGGCCGCCCAGTCGGCGTAGGGGGTGGCGGGCTCGGTGGTCCGGTCCGTCAGGAGGCCGCGGGCGAGCAGTTCCATCGACCGGCCGTCGACCACGAGGTGGTGGGCGACGAGGACCAGGTCGGCGGTGTCCGGCGCGTACTGGAGCAGGACGGCGCGGCACAGCGGGCCCTTGGCGAGGTCCAGGGGCCGGGTCAGCTCCTCGCGCACCCGCATGCGGGCCGCGGTGCTGTCCGGCTCGTCCGCGACACGCACGGACTGCAGCTGCGGCGGGTTGGGCGCGGTCTCCAGGAACCACGTCCCGTCGTCCTCCACCACGCGGGAGGCGAGCACCGGGTAGGTCTCGGCCAGGCGGGCGAAGCGCTCGGCGAGCAGCGGCCCGTCGGCCGGCCCGGTGATCCGGTACACGCAGTTGACGAGATAGGTCGACGGGTCGTCGGCGGCCTGGTCGGCGGTGTAGAGGTCGACCTGGTTCGGGGCCAGTTCGCAGCGCATGTCAGCTCCCCGCGCCGTCGGCCGCGAGCAGGCGGGCGACGGCGCCGACGCCGTCGGCCTCCAGGACGTCGAGGTACTCGACCTCTCGGCCGGTCAGCTCGTAGAGCCGGCTGGTCAGCAGGACCGCGCGGAAAGAGTCCCCGCCGTTCTCCAGGAATCCTTTAGCGGGGTCAGCACCGGCTCCGAGGATTTCTCTCCAGAGATTCTCCGCCACGTCAGCCGAATTCTCGGAGGAGGGCAGGGAGGGGTCAGCATTGAATTCCATGGAACAGCCCCCGAATTCTTTGAGTCCGAATTCCCCGCTTCTGCGCCACGTTGTGTCACGGGGCGTGTCACTGGGGGTGGTCGACTCCATCCAGTTTTCACGGCCGCCGGGCTCAATTACCCGCCTCAACGGTTTGGTTGACGCTACAGCGCCATCGGGAAGTTGATCAATGTGAGGTAGGTCACAATGCCTTCTCCGGCATTCTTGTTGAATTCTCGCGCGGTGTGTGCGGTGGCCCCCAGAATTCTTCTTGACACGATCAAACCGCCTCCATAACCTGGCCCGACTAATTCCGGTGCGGATTTCAGTCGGGGGGCTGTTTCGTTGACCAGCGATGACGATGCCGGGAATGCGGTCAGGCCCGCCGACCCGGCGCAGACCCGGTTCTTCCTGCTCGACCAGCAGGGCGGCAGAGCCACCACTCTCCTCCAGCACATCCGGGTCGACGGCCCGGTCGACCAGGAGCGGATGACCGCGGCCGCGCGGGCGGTGTGCCAGGCGCAGCCGGCGCTGCGGACCTCCCTGCACCCGACGGCGGAGGGGCTCGTCCAGCGCACCCACCCCGTCTCCGAGGTCGATGTCCGGACCGGACGGGCGGACGACGAGAGTGCCCTCGACGGCTGGCTCGCCGAGGCCCGCGCCCCGTTCCCGCACGGCGCCGGACCGTTGTGCCGGATCCGGATCGTCGGCACGCCCGGGCACACGCACTGCCTCGTCGGCGTCCACCACGCGGTGTTCGACGAGGACTCCGCGGCCGTCCTGCTGCGGCAGCTCGCCCGCGCGTACGCCGAGGGCCCCGGGACGCTCACCGCCGCCGACCTCCACCGGCCCCCGCCGCAGCCCGCACGCCTCGCCGCCCTCCACGCCTTCTGGACCGACCACCTCGCCGGTGCGCCCACGGACACCGCCCTGCCCCACCTCCCGACCACCCCGGGAACCGGCATCGGGCACGGCGTGGTGTCCTTGCCGCTGGACGCCCGACTCGCCGCCGCACTGCGCGAACGGACCCGGGAGAGCGGGGCCACGCCCTTCGCGCAGGTACTGGCCGCCGTCGCGATGGTCGTCGGCTGGTACGGCGACACCGAGGACGTCGTGCTCGCCACCGTCGCCACCACCCGCACCGCGGCGGACGCCGAGGTCATCGGCTGCCTCCAGAACACCCTGCCGGTACGCCTGCCGCTGCACGGTGCCGACACCGCCTCCGTGCTCGACCGCACCGCCGACGCACTGTTCGACGCCCTCGACCACTGCGACCTGCCGATCGAGGACATCCTCACCGTGTCCGGGGCCACCCGCCGTCCCGGCCGGCCACCGCTGACCCGGATCATCTGCACCCAGGCCACCGCAGCTGCCCCGCTGACCACCGGCGACCTGCGCTGGCAGCTCGTACCGGCCGAGGACGCGCGAAGCGAATACCAACTGGCCGTCACGCTCCACCAGGACCCCGCGGGCGCCCTCTCCCTGACGGTCGACTACGACCGCGCCGCACTGACCGCCGCGTCGGCGCGCCTTTTCGCCGAGCACCTGGCCGGCGCACTCACCGCGTTCGGCACCGCACCGGCAGCCCCGCTCACCGCGCTCCGCCTGTTCACCCCCGACCCGCCGCCACCCGCCGCCCCGGCCGTCGCGGCCGGCCCGGCGCTGCCCGAGCTGATCGCCGGACACGCCCGGCGCACCCCCGAAGCCGTCGCCCTGATCGCGGGCTCCCAGCGCGTGACCTACGCCGAACTGGACCGCCGGGTAAGGGATCTCGCCGCCGCCCTGATCGACGCCGGTGTGCGGCCCGGCGACCGGGTCGGCGTGTGCCTGCCGAGGACCGCCGACCTGCTCGTCGCCCTGGTCGCCGCCTGGCGGGCGGGGGCCGCCTATCTGCCGCTCGACCCCGGCTACCCGGCGGGCCGGCTCCGGATGGTGGTCGAGGACGCCCGGCCGGCCGTGGTCGTCGGCGACGCCGCGGCCGCACAGGCCCTGGCCTCGACCGGCGCCGTACTGATCGGCTCTGACGCGGTGGCCGACCACGCGCCCGAGGAGTGGCCGGTCCTCGCGCCGCAGGACCCCGCCTACGTCATCCACACCTCCGGCTCGACCGGCCGGCCCAAGGGTGTGATCGTCCGCCACGACAACCTGGCCGCGCTGTTCGCGGCCTTCGCGCAGATCCTTCCCACGCCGCCGCAGGTCTCGGTCGCCGGCGCGAGCATCTCCTTCGACATCAGCGTGCTGGAGCTGTTCTGGCCGCTCGCCACCGGCCGCACGGTGCTGCTGACCAGTCATCAGCAGGTGGCCGACGCCGACGTGCCGCGCGGCGCGCTCTACCAGTGCACCCCCACCATGGCCCGGATCCTCGCCGACGACCCGGCCGGCCGGCGGCTGCTCGGCGGCCTCGCGGTCCTCTTCGTCGGCGGCGAACCGCTGGCCCGCGACCTGGCCGACCGGCTGACCGACCTGGTAACGGGCCCGGTGTTCAACTGCTACGGCCCGACCGAGACCACCGTCTGGTCGACCGTGTGGCGGGTCGCACCACAGGTGCCCGTGCACATCGGCCGTCCGCTCGCGGGGGAGGAGTGCCGGGTGGTCGACGCCCACGGCCGTCCGCTGCCGCCCGGAGTCCCGGGCCGGCTGCTGATCCTCGGGGCCGGCGTGGGAGCGGGCTACTGGCAGCGGCCGGAACTGACCGCCGAGCGCTTCGCCACGTACGACGGGCGCAGCGGCTACGACACCGGGGACCTGGCCGTCCTCGACCCCGAGCACGGACTGCGCTTCCTCGGCCGGGCCGACACCCAGGTCAAGGTCCTCGGACAGCGGATCGAACTCGCCGAGATCGAGACCGTGTTGCGCGCCCACCCCGCCGTCCAGGAGGCCGTGGTCACCGTCAGCGGCGACGGCACCGCGGTCACCGCCTGCCTGATCCCCACCGACCCGGCGAGCCCGGCCGGCGACGGGCGCCCGCGTCCGGCGCCCGCCGAACTCGCCGACGAGCTCCGCCGGCACGCGGCCGTCTCGCTCGTGCCCGCGATGGTCCCGGCCGCCTGGCTGCTCGTCGAGGCGCTGCCCCAGCTGCCCAACGGCAAACTGGACCGCGCCGCGGTGGCCGAGCTGGCGGCCGCGGCGCCCACGGCGGCCCCCGCACCGGACGAGGCCGAACCGTCGGCGGGCCCCCTTTCCGGGCAGGCCACCGAGGTGGTCCGGCGCGCCTGGGAGCACGTACTCGGCGCCCCCGTCCGCGGCCTGGACACCCACTTCTTCGACCTCGGGGGCACCTCCGGACAGATCGTGCGGGTGCTCGCCCTCCTGCAGCGCCCGTACCCGAAGCTGACCACGGCCGACCTCTTCCGTTACACCACCGTCCGCGCCATCGCCCGCCATGTCGACGCGGCCGGCGACGACGGGGGAGCACCGGAACGGTCCCGGCCCGCGGTGCGCGCCGCCGCCCGGACGCAGGCCCTGACCGGCTGGCGCCGGCGAACCGAACGATCCCGATAGCACACCGGTGACAGAAGGACCGATGATTCAGTGAGCACTCATCAGGCGGACCGGGCGGCTGCACCGGAAGAAGCACGACCGGCCCGTACGGTCGCGGCGACGCCCCAGCAGCAACGGCTCTACCTCGCCCACGCCCTGACCGAGGACCACGCCCGCCACCACCTGGTGATCGACCTCGGCTTCGACGGTGTACCCGACAGCGCGGCACTGCGCTCCGCACTGGAGGACGTGGTCCGCCACCACGAAGCACTGCGCACCCGCTTCGTCTTCGAGGGCACGACCCTGGTGCAGTCGGTCGCCGACCGCCTGCCGCCGCTGTGGGAGACCGTGGGCGAGGACGCCGAATTCCCCGCGCAGGAGCGTCCGTTCGACCTGGAAGCGGGCCCGCTGCTGCGGGCCCGGGCCCAGCGCACCGGCGACACCGGACTCCGGCTGCGCCTCACCCTCCACCGCATCATCGCCGACGTCAGCTCCGCCACCCTCCTGGTGGACGACCTCCTCACCGCCTACCGTGCCCGGCTGGCCCCGGAGGACCGCCAACTTCTGGACTCCGTACGGCAGTTCGCCGACTGTCCGGTCATCCCCGCCCCGGCCGCCGAGCCGTCGCCCACACCGCTCGGGGACCTCTCCACCGGAGAGCTGCCCTTGACCACCGGCCGCACGCTCGGCCGGACCCACCGCGTCCCGCTGCCCGACGGCACCCTCTCCGCGCTGGCATCCCTCTGCACCGCCGCCGGCGCCCCGCTCGCCGACGGACTGCTGGCGGCCCTCGCCGTGCTGGTGAACCGCTACACCGACGCCGACGACGTCCTGGTCTCCACCGACGGCCCCGACCCGCGCGGCACCGATCTCGCCCGCACCCTCGGCCCGTTCACCGCCCGGACGACCGTGCATGCCGACCTGGCCACGAACCCCGGATTCCGGGCACTGACCGGCCAGTTGCGGCGGCTGGCCGAACCGGACCCGCTGACCGACTGGACCGCACAGGAACAGCCCCCGCTCCCCGTCGGCTTCGCCCTGCGCGCCCCGCACCCCACCCACTGGGACCTCCCCGGCGGCGTCACCGTCACCCGCCACCCGGCCCCCGAGGCACACGGCCACGCCCTGCGCCTGGTGGTGACCACGGACGGCACCGCCCGCTTCGAGGGCGCCTGGCCCGACTGGCTGACCGAGCAATTCGCCGCCCACTTCGGGCAGTTGCTGACCGAGATCGTCCGCCACCCGGACCGCCCGGTGCACGAGCTGGCGCCCTCCCTCGCCGAGGACCCGACCGGCCCCACCACGCCCCTCGACACCGCCGCCCCGCCCGAGGCCACCACCGTCCTGGACCGCTTCGCCCACCACGCCGCGCAGCGCCCCGACGCCGTCGCCGTCAGCCACGGCAGCGAGCACCTCACCTACGGCGAACTCGACCGCCGCGCCAACCAGCTCGCCCGGCACCTCCAGGCCCACGGCGTCGGCCCGGAAACCCTGGTCGGGCTCGCCGCCGAACGCTCACCGGACCTCGTCGTCGCCCTCCTCGGCATCCAGAAGGCCGGCGGCGCCTACGTACCGCTGGACCCGGCGTACCCCGACGCCCGGCTCGCCTACATCCTGCGGGACACCGCGCTGGCCCACGTCGTCGTCCAGGGCCGGCCCGGCGGCTGGCTGGACGGCTTCACCGGCGCCCTGGTCTCCCTCGACGACGACGCCGGGGCGATCGCCGCCCACCCGGACGGCCCGCTCGCCTCCCGGGTCGCCCCCGACGACCTCGCCTACGTCATCCACACCTCGGGCTCCACCGGAGAACCCAAGGGCACCCTCGTCCCGCACCGCAACGTCGCCCGGCTCTTCACCGCCACCGAGCCCTGGTTCGGCTTCGGCGCGGACGACGTGTGGACGCTGTTCCACTCGTACGCCTTCGACTTCTCCGTCTGGGAGCTGTGGGGGGCACTGGCCCACGGCGGCCGCCTCGTCATCGTTCCGCACGAGGTCAGCCGGGCCCCCGAGGACTTCCTGGCACTGCTGCGCACCGAGGGCGTCACCGTCCTCAACCAGACACCCTCGGCCTTCGCCCTGCTCCAGCGCGAGGACTCGCGGACCGCGGACGCGCCGCCCGGCGCCGGCGCGCGGCTCGCCCTGCGCTATGTGATCTTCGGCGGTGAGGCGCTGGATCCGCGCTCGCTCCGCCCCTGGTTCGAGCGGCACCCCGACGGGCCGCAGCTGGTGAACATGTACGGCATCACCGAAACCACCGTGCACGTCACCTACCGGCCGATCCGCAAGGAGGACACCGACGGCGACGGCAGCGTGATCGGCGTGCCGATCCCGGACCTGAGCCTGGACCTGCTCGACCGCCGGGGCCGGCCGGTCCCGCAGGGCGTCACCGGCGAACTCTACGTACGCGGCGCCGGACTCGCCCGCGGCTACCTGGGACGGCCCGAACTCGACGCGGCCCGCTTCGTCACCCTCCCCGGCGGACGCGCCTACCGCACCGGCGACCTGGCCCGCCGGCTTCCCGGTGGCGAGTTGGAGTACCGCGGCCGGATCGACGACCAGGTGAAGATCCGCGGCTTCCGGATCGAGCCCGGCGAGATCGAGGCCGCGCTGGCCGGACACCCGGACGTCACCGAGGCCCTGGTGACCGCCGAACCCGACCGGACGGGCGAGCGGCGCCTCGTGGGCTACGCGGTCTCCGCCCGCACCGACCTGGCCGCCGCCGAACTCCGTGCCCACCTGGCCGGCCTGCTGCCCGCCCATATGATCCCCGCCGCCTTCGTCGTGCTGGACCGCTTCCCCCTGACCGTCAACGGCAAGGTCGACCGGCGACGCCTGCCCGCCCCCGAACGCCCCGCCGACGGCCCGGCCACCGCCTCCGCCAACCGCGCCGAGGAGATCCTCGTCCAGGTCTGGAGCGAGGTACTCGGCCAGGACCGGGTGGGCACCGACGAGAACTACTTCCTGCTCGGCGGCGATTCGATCCGTACCATCGCCATCCTCGGCCGGGCCCGCGAACTCGGCCTGGAATTCGAGCTCCAGGACCTGCTGCGCCACCAGACCATCCAGGAACTGGCCCCGCACACCAAGGCCGTCACCCCGGGCGCCGCCCGACCGCACTACCGGCCGCTGTCCCTGCTCGCCGAAGCGGACCGGGCCCTGCTGCCGGCCGACGTCGAGGACGCCTACCCGCTCTCCCGCCTCCAGGCCGGCATGCTCTACCACAGCGGCCTCAACGCGGCCGAACGGATCTACCACAACGTGGCCGGCTACCACCTCAGGGCCGGCTGGTCCGAGGCCGCCTGGCGCTCGGCCCTCACCTCGCTGATCGCCGACCACCCGGTCCTGCGGACCTCCTTCGACCTCGAAACCTACGCCGAACCGCTGCAGTTGGTGCACCGCCGGGGCGACGCCCCGATCACCTTCGAAGATCTGCGGCAGCTCTCCGCCGCCGACCGGCAGACCGCCATGGACCGCCGGTTCGAGGACGAGAAGCGCCGGGAATTCGCCTGGGACCGCGCCCCGCTGATCCGCTTCCACCTCCAGCGGCTCACCGACGACACCTTCGAGCTGTGGCTCACCGAACACCATGTGATCCTCGACGGCTGGAGCGAACGCTCCCTGATCACCGAGCTGTTCGAGCGCTACCTCGCCCTGCTCGGCGGCTCCGGCACCTCGTTCCGGGAACCGCCCCGCGCCCACTTCGGCGCCTTCATCGCCGAGGAACGGGCGGCCATCGCCGCCGAGGAACACCGCGACTTCTGGACCGGCGAACTCACCGGCAGCGACCTCGGCACCCTGCCCCGCCTGATCCCGCCCGCCGAGCGGCCCGACATGCGCATCACCCCCGTGTCGCTGCCGGCCGAGGTCTCCGAGGGCGTGGACCGCTGCGCCCGCCGGGTCGGCGTCCCCGTACGCACCGTGCTGCTCGCCGCCCATGCGCACGTCGTCGGCATGCTGACCGGCACCGCCGACGTCGTCACCGGCGCCGTGTACAACGGCCGTACCGAGGACCGGGACGGCGACCGGGTCCTCGGCATGTTCCTCAACACCCTGCCGTTCCGCGCCCGGCTGACCGGCGGGAGCTGGGACGACCTGGTCGCCGCGGTGGGCCGGACCGACATCGCCCTCCAGCGCCACCGCCGCTACCCGATGCCCGAGATCCGCCGGATCCTCGGCGGGCGGGAGCTGTTCGAGACCTTCTTCAACTTCACCCGCTTCCGCGTCTACCAATCCGTACTGGAACGCTCCGACGAGCTGGAAGTGCTCGACGAGCGGCGGATCACCAACACCAGCATCCCGTTCGGCGCCGAGTTCGCCCAGGACCTCACCTCGTCCGAGGTCAGCCTCCATCTGCGGTACGACGCAGCCCAGTTCACCGAGGAGCAGGTGCGGCTGATCGGCGGCTACTACCGCCGGGCACTGTCCGCCCTGGCCACCGCACCGCACCAGCGCCACGACCGGACCGTTCTGCTCTCCGCCGAGGAGCTGCGCCAACTCGACCGCCGGCACGGCGAGTCCCGCCCCCGCAGCGCCGACCGCCCCTTCCCGCTCCAGCTGGAGGAACGGGCCGCGGCACAGCCGCACGCCCCCGCCGTCATCAGCGGCCGCACCGTCCTCGACTACGCCGAGCTCAACGCCCGGGCCAACCGCCTGGCCCGGGAACTCCTCGCGCACGGCGTGGAAACCGGCCGGATCGTGGCCCTCTCCGCGCCCCGCTCCGCCGACCTGCTGGTGGCCATGGTCGCCGTCCTCAAGGCCGGCGCCGCCTACCTGCCCATCGACCCGAGCTACCCCGCGGAGCGGATCGCACTGCTGCTCGGCGACGCCGCGCCCGCCCTGCTGGTGACCACCCGCGACACGGCCGGCACCCTGCCCGCCGACGACACCCCGCGGCTGGTCCTCGACGACCCGGCCACCCTGCGACGGCTCGCCGACCGGCCCGGCGCCGACCTCACCGACGACGAACGCACCCGGCCGCTGGACCCCGCCGACCCGGCCTACCTCATCTACACCTCCGGCTCCACCGGCCGCCCCAAGGGCGTGATCGTCTCGCACGCCAACATGGCCGACCTGATGACCTGGATCGCCGGATTCCTCGGCCCGGACGGACTGGCCCAGGTGCAGGCCACCACCTCGATCAGCTTCGACGTCTCGATCTTCGAACTCTTCGGCCCGCTCGCCGCCGGCGGCACCGTACGCCTCCACCGCGATCTGCTGGCACTGGGCGAACCGGCTGCCCTGGCGGCCGGCCCGATCACCGCACCCGCCCTGATCAGCGGCGTCCCGTCGGTCTTCGCCGGCCTGCTGCCGCGGCTCGACCCGCGGCTGACCGCCGGCACCGTCGTCCTCGCGGGCGAAGCGCTCAGCGCACCGGTGGCCAACGAGATCGCGGCGGCCTTCCCCGGCGCCCGGATCGCCAACATCTACGGCCCCAGCGAGGCACCGGTGTACGCCACCGCCTGGCTCGGCACCGGCCCCTTCGACACCGCCCCGCCGATCGGCCGGCCCTCCTGGAACACCCGCGCCTACGTCCTCGACCACGCCCTGCGCCCCGTACCGCCCGGTGTCCCCGGCGAGCTCTACCTCGGCGGCCCCGGCCTGGCCACCGGCTACCTCGGCCGGCCCGCACTGACCGCCGAACGCTTCGTCGCCGACCCCTACGGCGCACCCGGCGCGCGGATGTACCGCACCGGAGACCTGGTGCGCCGACGCCCCGACGGCGACCTGGAGTTCCTCGGCCGCCTCGACGACCAGGTCAAACTCCGCGGCTTCCGGATCGAGCTGGGCGAGGTGGAGGCCGCGCTCCGCGACCACCCGCAGGTCCACCGGGCCGCCGTCATCGTGCGGGAGGACCGCCCCGGCGACCAGCGGCTGGTCGGCTACGCCGTCCGCACCCCCGGCGCCACCGCCGACGCCCTCGCCCTGCGCCGCCACGTCGAGCGCCGGCTGCCCCGCCACATGGTGCCGGTCGTGGTGGTACTGGACGCCCTCCCGCTCACCCCCAACGGCAAACTCGACCGGCGGGCCCTGCCCGCACCGGAACCCGAAGCCACCACCCCCGGCCGCACCGGCCGGGCCCCGCGCACGCCCCTGGAAGCCCAGCTGCTCGCCCTGTTCGCCGAGGTCCTCGGCCTCGACCAGCGCGGCCCCGACGCCGGCGGCCTGGGCATCGACGACAGCTTCTTCGAACGCGGCGGGCACTCCCTGCTCGCCTTCCGCCTGGCCGGCCGGGTGCGCGCCACCCTCGGCGCCGACCTCGACATCGCCACGCTCTTCCGCACACCCACCGTCGCCGGCATCGCAGCACTGCTCGCCGACCCGGACCGGCCCACCGATGCCAACGACGCGCTGGACGTGCTCGTACCGCTGCGCCCGCAGGGCACCCGCGAGCCGCTGTTCTGCGTCCACCCCGGTGTCGGCATCGGCTGGGTCTACTCCGGGCTGCTGCGGCACCTGGACGCCGACCGCCCGGTGTACGCCCTGCAGGCCCGCGGCATCGACGGCACCCGGCCACCCGCCGAAGACCTGTCGGAGATGGCCCGCGACTACGTGGCCCGGCTGCGCACCGTCCAGCCGCACGGCCCCTACCACCTCCTCGGCTGGTCCATGGGCGGGATCGTCGCCCACGAGATGGCCCGGCTGCTGCGGGCGGACGGCGAACGGGTCGCGCTGCTGGCCCTGCTCGACGCGTACCCCAGGCTCCCCGACGCCCGCCCGGTGGACTACGACGAACCGCAGGCGCTGGCCGAGGTCCTGCACTCGCTCGGCCTGCCGCAGCCCGACGGGGTGACCCTCGGACCCGAGTCGGCGCTGCACCTCCTCAAGGAACACGGCAGCGCACTGGCCACCCTCGCACCCCGCCAACTCTCCGCCATCGCCACCGTCTTCACCCACAACGTCAACGCCCAGCGCCGGCACCACTCCCGGCCGCTCGACGCGGACCTGCTGTTCTTCGAGGCGACCGAGGGCAAGGGCCCGGACCCCGAACGGCCGGCCAACTGGACGCCGTACGTCAGCGGCCGGATCGAGGACCACCAGGTCGCCTGCCGGCACGGCGACATGCTCGCCCCCGAGCCACTGGCCGAGATCGGCACCGTCCTCGCCGAACGCCTCCGGACGCTGCCCCGCCCCGAGTGACGGGCCGTGCCGCCGACCACCCCACAGGAGCCCATGTGACCAGCAACCCGGACGGGGAACCCGCATGACCGCAGCGCGCCACACCATCCCGTTCGCCCTCATCGACCCCGCGGTCCACCCGGACCCCGACGCCTGCGACGCCTGGCGCGACCTGCGGGACGCCCACCCGGTCGCCTGGTGCGAGGCCGACGGCGACCGCCCCGGCTTCTGGGTGATCACCCGCTACCAGGACATCGCCGCCGTCTACCGCGACACCGCGCGGCTCAGCTCCGAACAGGGCAACATGCTCGGCACCCTGCTCACCGGCGGCGACCCGGCCGGCGGCCGGATGCTGGTGGTCACCGACCCGCCCCGGCACTCCGCGGTGCGCAAGGTCCTGCAGGGCGCGTTCTCCGCCCGGGCCATGGCACAGATCGCCGACGGCGTCCGGGCGGCCACCAAGGGCCTGGTGGCGGCCGTCGTGGACGCGGGCGGCGGCGACTTCGTCGCCGACGTCGCGGCCCAGATCCCGCTGATGGCCATCTGCGAACTGCTCGACGTACCGCCCGCCGACCGGACCCTGATGCTCGATCTGACGATGGCGGCGATGGGCGACGACGGCACCCCAGAGGCCGCCGAGGCCGCGGCCGACGCGCAGGAGGACATCCTGCTGTACTACGCCGGACTGCTGCCCGGCCGACGGGAGTTCCCGGGCGAGGACGTGGTCAGCCTGCTGGCGAACGGCGAGGCCGGCGGCGCCCCGCTGAGCGACGCCGAAGTGCTGCTGAACTGCTACAACATCATCATCGGCGGCGACGAGACCACCCGGCTGTCCTCCGCCGGCGCCGTGCTGGCCCTGATCGAGCACCCCGAGCAGTGGCGGCGCCTGTGCCAGGACGAGGGCCTGCTCGACTCCGCCGTCGAAGAGGTGCTGCGCTGGACCACACCGGTCACCCACCTCGGGCGGACCGCCACCACGGATCTCACGCTGCGCGGCTGCGACATCAAGGCGGGCGACATCGTCACCCTCTGGAACACCTCCGCCAACCGCGACGAGGACGTCTTCTCCGACCCCTACCGCTTCGACCTCGCCCGCACCCCGAACCGGCACCTCACCCTCGGCCACGGCCCGCACTTCTGCCTCGGCGGCCCGCTGGCCAGGGTCGAACTCCGGGTCATGCTGGAGGAGTTGCGCCACCAGGTGGGCGAACTGGAGCTGTCCGGGCCGGTCGAACGGCTCCGGTCCAGCTTCCTGACCGGGGTCAGCCGGCTTCCGGTGCGCTGCACCGCCGCCGGCTGACCACGAGGGTCTCCTCGCTACACCGCGGCGTCCGGCCCGGGTGACCGCTCCGCGGCCCCGGGCGCGCCGGCGGTGGCCTCCAGGTGCGCGGCCAGCAGCCGCAGCGTCGAATGCCGGTAGAGGTCCACCAGGGTGATTTCGGGGACCTGCGTCATGCTGCGCAGGGCCTTCATCGAGTCGCCGCCCAGCCGGAAGAAGTCGTCGTCCCGCCCGATCGCCTCGACCCCCAGCACCTCGCGCCAGGCCGCGGCGATCCGCTCCTCCCACGGGCCGCTCGGGGCGGCGTCCGCGGGTACGGTGCCGCCCCGGCCGCCGTCGTGCGCTGACGGGGCGGCAGGCAGCGCCTTGCGGTCCAGCTTGCCGTTCGGGCTCAGCGGCATGGCGGACAGCACCAGCAGCGTGCCGGGGACCATATGGGCCGGCAGGCGGGCGGCCAGCCCGTCGCGGACCTCGTCCGGGTCGATCGCCTCGCCCTCGCGCGGAACGACGTAGCCGACCAGGACCGGTGCGCCGGTGGCATCGGGCTGCGCCGCCACCGCCGCCTCCTTGACCCGGGGGTGGTCCCGCAGCACCGACTCGATCTCCGTCAGCTCCACCCGCAGCCCGTGGATCTTGACCTGGAGGTCGGTCCGGCCGAGCAGCTCGATCAGCCCGTCGGCATCGCACCGCGCCAGGTCGCCGGTGCGGTACAGCCGCTCGTCGGACACGGGGCCGTACGACCAGTGCAGGAACCGTTCGGCGGTGAGGTCGGGCAGGTCCAGATAGCCCACGGCCAGGCCGTCGCCCGCGAGGTACAACTCACCGGTCACACCCGGCGGAACGGGCTGCAGCGCCTCGTCCAGGACGTAGGTCCGCTGATTGGCCATCGGCCGCCCGTACGGAATGCTGGTCCAGCCGGGGTCGGTCGCCTCGACCTCGTAGAGCGTCGAATAGATGGAGGCCTCGGTGGCGCCGCCGAGCGAGATGAACCGTGCGTCCGGCGCGAACTCCCGGGTCCGGTCGGGCATCTTCACCGGGATCCAGTCCCCGGCGAGCATGATCAGCCGAAGCGAGCCCAGCGACGAGGGGCCGCCCGCGGCGGTCGCGTCGAGGTGGTCCAGCACCAGCTCCAGCAGGGCCGGGGCGGTGTTCCAGACGGTCACGCCGTGCTCCGCGGCCAGCTCTGCCCAGTGCGCGGGTTCCCTGCCGCGGCCCGGCGCCGGGAGCACGAGGGTGCCGCCGGCCGCGGTCATGCCGAGGAACTCGTAGACCGACATGTCGAAGCTCGGCGAGGACAGCCCCAGCACACTGTCGTCGGGGCCCACGGCGAAGCGGGTGTTGAGGTCCGCGATGTTGTTGAGCACGCCCCGGTGGCGCAGCGCGATCGGCTTCGGCCGTCCGGTGGAGCCCGAAGTGTGGATCACGTAGCAGAGGTTGTCCGGGCCGGCCACGGGCTCCGGGTCGTCCGCCGGCCGCTCGGCCAGGAGCGCCTCGTCCCGGTCCAGCAGGATCAGCTGCCCCTGCACCACGGCGTCCCCACCGCTGCCCAGCGCGTCGGCGAGCCCGGTCCGGCTGATCAGGGCCACGCACGACGCACCGGAGATCATCGTGGTCAGCCGGGCCCGGGGATACGCCGGATCCAGCGGCACATAGGCGCCGCCGGCCTTGAGCACCCCGAGCATGGCGATGAGCAGCTCGGGGGAGTGGTCGAGGAAGAGGCCGACCCGGTCGTCCGGGCCGACGCCCAGGTCGCGCAGATGGCGGGCCAGCCGGTTGGCCGCGGTATTGATCTCCCGGAACGTCCGCCGCGCCGTCCCCTGAACCACGGCGACGGCCTCGGGCGCCTGCCGGACCCGCTCCTCGAACACCTCGTGCAGACAGGCACCTTCGTGCGGCAGGGACACCGCGGTGTCGTTCCACTCCAGCAGGACGCGGCGCTGCTCGGCCTCGGTGAGCAGGGTGAGCCGCTCCAGCGGCCGGTCCGGGTGGTGCAGGCCGTCGTGGAGCAGATGCCCGTAGTGGCCGAGCATCCGCTGTGCCGTCGCCGGGGCGAAGAGCCGGTCGTCGAAGTGGAGGGCGGCCCACCGGGAGCCCGCGTCCGGTACGGGCAGGGCGAGTTCGGCCTCGTACGGCCGGGGATCGCCGTCCGCCGGGGGCGCGCCGATGCGTACGCCGAGCCGGGCCGGCTCCGCCCCGGGACGCGCCACCGCGCCGGCCTCACCCGCCAGTCCGCGCAGCGTGCTGTCGCCGGTGACGGAGAATCGGAGCAACGCCTCCTTGCCGCCTTCCCGGACGAGCCGGAACTCGACCTGGTTCTGCCCGGAACAGCGGTACACCAGCACGGCGAATCCGGCGAGGAGCACATTCTCCGGGGTGGTCGCACACGAGGCGGCCAGCGCGCGGACCGCGTCGTCGTACAGCCCCGGAATCTCCTGGCGCACCACTGCCGTACACGCCGGTGCATCGACGCCTCGCGGCCGGTCCGCGGGGAGTTGGGCGGCATGGGAGGACAATTACCGTCTCCTGTCTCGGAGTTTCTCGACTTCGCAGGTGAATTTCGGCGGCGGGCAATCGGTGGGGCGCAGCTGCGCACCGATGCCGGGTCGGGAACCTCCGAGCCCGGGAACCGTCCCGCTCGGTGGCCAATCCGGGCTGCGCGCCCGGCTGTTGGCGACATTAACCGGCCACGCTGACCGCCACAATGTGGCGGGCGTCACATTCCCCGGTCCGTGCCTGCTGCATAATCATGTACTCCCCAAGGGGGCCTCGACGAGGACGTACTCGGGGAAATCCGTCGCCGTCTCCCTGTCGCGCGGCAACCGACCGGCCGCACGGCGCCGTGTCATCCGACCGCAGGGGGAAAAGCCGTATGAGCACCGACCTTTCGCCGGCCGCGCTCGACGCCGTCGATCTGCGCCACCTCGCACAACGGGACGGCGAGAAATGGGCGACCGCCGGCGAGGGCATGCTGTCCTCCTGGGTCGCCGACATGGACTTCCCGACCGCACCCGCCATCCGCGAGGCGCTCATCCGCCGCGCGGACGGCGATCTCGGCTACCCCACGTGGTTCGACGAGAGCCAGGGCGGCCCGCTCGGGGAGGTGTTCGCGGCCCGGACGCACCGCAAGTACGGCCACCGGCCCGAACCCACCCACGCCCGGCTGTTCACCGACATCAACCAGGCGATGCTGGCGACGCTCCAGGTCGCCACCGAGCCGGGCGACGCCGTCCTGCTGCACACCCCGGCCTGTCCGCCGTTCGTCGACGTCATCGAGAAGATCGGCCGCCGACCGCTGACCGTGCCCGTCGAAGAGGGCCCGGACGGCTGGGGGTTCGACCAGGCCCGCATGGAACACGCCGCCGCGGACGGCGACCTGGGGCGCTGCCGGGTGCTCTTCCTGGTGAACCCGCACAACCCCACCGGCCGGGTCTTCCGCCGGGACGAACTGGAGGCGCTGGCCGAACTCGTCCTGCGGCGCGATCTGCTGGTGATCTCCGACGAGGTGCACGCGGACCTGACCCACGCTCCGCACCGGCACGTCCCGTTCGCCTCGCTCGGCCCGGAGATCGCCGCCCGCACCGTCACCCTCACCTCGGGCAGCAAGGCGTTCAACCTCGCCGGGATCCGCTGCGCGCTGGCCCACATCGGTCCGCGGGCCGTGCGTGAGGCCGTCGACGCCCGGCGCGGGCTGCTCTTCGGCCAGGTGGGGGTGCTCGCCGTCGAGGCGCTGAAGGCCGCCTGGACGGCGGGGGACGACTGGCTGGCCGACGTCATGGCGGTCCTGGACCGCAACCGTCGGCGGCTGGCCGAGCGGCTGCCCCGCGGGATCCGCTGCCGCACCCCGGAGGCCACCTTCCTGGCCTGGCTCGACTGCCGGAGCCTCGGGCTCGACGCCGACCCGATGCCGTTCTTCCGCGACCGGGCCAAGGTGCTGCTCTTCTCCGGCCCGGCCTTCGGGGCCGACGGCGAGGGATTCGTCCGGCTCAATTTCGGGACGTCACCGCAGATCCTCGAAGAGACCCTGGAGCGCATGGACACCGCGCTGCGCCGGCATCGCGGGGAATGAAACCCCGGCCCCGGGCGCCCGGGCCGAAAACGACAATGTGGACAGTTTTCTTTTGTCGTTGACGCGCGCCGGGCCGGGGCTAGTAAAGTTCGGAAAGATCACGGGGGACAAAGTCGGGGGACTTCCACGGGAGTTCAGGCGCCCATGCGCAGAGCGTCCCGGCCACCATCGCAAGAATGCCACCCGCTCTATTTGTGGCGTCCCACCGGATCCCTTGCGTCACCGATGTCCGCGTTCCGGGCCGAGACCCGGAAGAAATCGGAAATCCGGAGGGCTGATGGCCACGCACGCCATGGAAAAGGTGTATTCGGGGAACGGCACCGTACGGCTGCACCGGGCCGGGGACGTGACCGACCCCGACGCCTTCCGGGAACGACGGCGCACCCGCAGACGACTCCTGGCGGAGTATCTGGCCGACGGCCGGACGGAAACCCGCTATTTCCCGGTGCTGTCCGTACTGGCACCCGTCATGACCCAGCCCGAAGGGGAAATCACCTACCCGGGCGACCCGATGTGCCTCTACACGGCGCTGAGCCTCGCCGTGCACCGGGCGGTGGCCGACGCCGGCCCCTTGGCGGACGCCACGCACTACACCGATCTCGCACCCGAGTGGACCCGGTTCCCCTCCAAGAAGTACCGGCTCTCCGCCGGCGACGACGGATACCGGGCCTACGGCACGGCCCCGAACACCGACCGCACCGTCTTCGACCCCCGGGTGTGGGACGACACGGCCCGCGCCCTGTGGGTACGGATGCTGCGCGAGGTCCGGCCCCGGGTCGTCCTCATCAGCGCCGTATCGCCCGCCCACCGCTACGCGCTGCAGATCGCCGAACTCGCCAAGCGCGAGGTCCCGGAAACCTTCGTCATCCTCGGCGGCCGGCACGTCGACGAGACCACCACGGCCACCCCCGACGGCCAGGGGCTGCTGCTCAAACCCAGCAGCCCGCTGGCCGTCATGCAGGAGGGCAAGGTGCCCCGGGTCGTCGACGCGGTGATCAGCGGCGAGGCCTACCACGCCGTGGACCTGCTGATGCGGGCCCTCGCACTGGCCACCGACCTCGACCAACGCCAGGTCGACCGGGCCCAGGTGCTGCCGTGCCTGCAAGGGCTGCTCGCCGAGGAGGGACCCGGAGCCGGCAACTCCCTCGTCGTCCTGACGGAAGGGGACACCCTCGACGCGGTACCCCTGCGCGGCGGCGCACTCGACCTCGCCACGCTGCCCTCGCCCTACGAGGCCTTCGCCATCCGCTCGCGTTTCCCGATCTTCACCGACCGGGCATCCGGGGAGGTACTGCGCACCGCCCACTTCATGGTGTCCAACGCCTGTCCTTACCGCTGCAACTTCTGCTCCGAGTCCGCGCAGTTGAGCAATGGCCTCAAGCGGTTCAAGGACGATGCGATCGGCACGGCGGTCCAGCGGGTCTGCGAATACGTCGGCTACGGTGCCGCATCGCTCTTCTTCGACGATTCGGTCTTCTGGAGCGGCCGCTACCGCGACATCGGCAATTTCTGCGAAGAACTCAGCCGCATACGCCGTACCCCGCCCGCCGAAATCGACGCCCGTTACCGGCACTTCCTCCCTCACGACGACGACATCGAGCGGCTGCACGACCTTCAATGGGGCGCACAGCTGACCGTCGACACCCTCGTCGCACTCCATTCCGCGGAGGAATCCCACGCCATTCTGCGGAAGATGAAGGAAGCCGGCTGCAGTTACGTCTACATCGGCATCGAAAGCATGTCGACGCAGGTCATGACCCATATCCACAAGAACCTCCGCCGGGACGAGCGCAAACCCTGGCGGGAAAAGGTCCGGGAGGCCGCCGCGCTGGTCAAGGCGCACGGTCTGCAATTGGGCACCTCCGTCCTCTTCGGCCTGGACGGGGAAACCCGGTCGAGCATCGACGAGACCATTCATGAGGTCGGCCGGCTCATCGACGACAAGCTGATCGACCTGGCCAGCCCGAACATCCTCACCTACCACCCCGCGACACCCGTCACCCGGGCCCACGGCATGCAGGACCGGCTCGACTACCACTCCCCGCGCATCGACAACCGAAAGCCCTACATCTATTTCGAGGAAGCCTTTCCCGACGTCGTCTCCGTCCTGCTGACCGAGGACGACATCTGGCACATCCACCACGAGACCCGGCACCGCTGGGGCGGTGCCCGCAACGACGCGGCACCGGTCCCGGTCGAGGCCGGCGCGGAATGAGGAGAACCTGATGCCCGCTTCCCTCCCTGTCTCCGGTCAGCCGCTGCAACAGCCCTCGGGCATGCCCACACAGAGATACACCGCCTACCCACGGGTCGACCTGCCGGACCGCTCCTGGCCGGCCGCCTCCCTCACCCGGGCCCCGCAGTGGTGCGCGGTGGACCTGCGGGACGGGAACCAGGCACTCGCCGTCCCCATGGACCTCGCCCGCAAGCGGAAACTCTTCGAACTCCAGGTCCGGATGGGCTTCAAGGAGATCGAGGTAGGTTTCCCGGCGGCCAGCAAGACCGACTTCGATTTCATCCGGCTGCTCATCGAAGAGGACCTGATACCGGACGACGTCGCTATCCAGGTCATCATGCCGGCCCGCGAGGAACTCATCCACCGCACCTTCGAGTCCCTGGCCGGCGCCCGCCACGCCATAGCCCATCTGTACAACTCCACCTCCTGCCTGCAGCGGGAGGTGGTGTTCGGGATGGACCGCGCACAGATCAAGGACCTGGCGGTGCGCAGCACCCGGCTGTGCAAAAAGCTCACCGAGGACCTGGGAAGCCCCGGTATCCGCTACGAATACACACCGGAGTCCTTCACCGGCACCGAGCTGGACTTCGCACTGGAGATCAGCAACGCGGTCATCGACGTATGGGACCCCGCCCCGGATCACAAAATGATCCTCAACCTCCCCGCCACCGTCGAGATGTCGACCCCGAACATCTACGCCGACCAGATCGAATGGATGCACCGCCACCTCGACCGGCGGGACTCCCTCATCCTCTCCATCCACCCGCACAACGACCGCGGCACCGCCGTCGCCGCCGCCGAACTCGCCTGCATGGCCGGTGCGGAACGCATCGAGGGCTGCCTCTTCGGCAACGGCGAACGCACCGGCAACGTCGATCTCGTCACCCTCGGACTCAACCTCTTCACCCAAGGCGTCGACCCGATGATCGACTACTCGGATCTCGCCGAGGTCGCCGCCACGGTCGAATACTGCAACCGGCTGCCGGTGCACCCCCGCCACCCGTACGGCGGCGAACTCGTCCACAGCGCTTTCTCCGGCTCCCACCAGGACGCCATCAAAAAGGGCTTCGAGGCCCTGGAACACCGGGCCGCCACCACCGGCACCCCCCTCGCCCGGCTGCCCTGGGCCGTGCCGTACCTCCCGATCGACCCCAAGGACATCGGCCGCGACTACGAAGCGGTGATCCGGGTCAATTCCCAGTCCGGAAAGGCGGGTTCGGCCTACCTGCTGAAAAGCGCATATCACCTGGACCTGCCGCGCCCGCTGCAGGCGGAATTCGCCCGGATCATCCAGGAGCACACCGACGGCACCGAAGGGGAGCTGTCCGCCGACGAAGTCTGGTCGGCATTCCGCCGCACCTACCTGGAAGCCACCCGACCGCTCGCCCTCCTCGACCACACCGCGCAGAGCTCCGAAGACGGCGCCACCCGGTCCCTCACCTGCACCCTGCTGACCGGCACCGGCGACACGCTGGCCCTCCACGGCTCCGGCCCCGCACTCGCCGACGCCCTCCTCAACGGCCTCGCCACCCTGGCCCACCCCGAGACCCCCGACCCCACCGCCCTCACCCTCGGGGACCTCACCCAGCACCCGCTTCCCCCGGACGGCGACCGGGCCCCGCGGTTCGCCGCCTACGCCCGCATCGACCACCACCAGCGCTCCGCCTGGGGCGCCGGGATCGCCCCCGACTCCGTCACCGCCACCCTGCAGGCCGTCCTCAGCGCGGTGAACCGCCTTTCCGCAGAAAGCGCCGGAGTTTCGTCAGCGGCCAGGTGTTGATGACGTCGTCCTTCGTGAGCCAACCGCGCTGCGCCGTGCCCACGCCGTACCGCAGATAGGGCAGATGCGTGGTGGAGTGCGCATCCGAATTCACCGCGAACTTCACGCCGTGGCGCTTGGCACGCAGGATGTCCTCGTCGCACAGGTCGAGCCGTTCGGGATGGGCATTGATCTCCAGCGCGGTGCCCGTCCTGGCGCAGGCCGCGAAGACCGCGTCGAAATCGGCGTCGATTCCCGGGCGTTTACCGATCCGGCGCGTCGTGGGATGACCGATCACGGCTACGTACGGATTCTCACAGGCGCGGATCAGGCGCCGGGTGAGGGCCTGCCGGCTCTGGTCGAAGTGCGAGTGGACGGAGGCGACACAGAGGTCGAAACCCGCCAGGAATTCGTCCGGCCAGTCGACCTCACCGTCCGGTCCGATGTTGAGTTCGGTGCCGTGCAGCAGTCGCATCCCGTGGTACCGGCGGTCCAGCGCACGTACCTCCTCCCGCTGCGCGAGCATCTTCTCGTCGGTCATGCGCTGCATATAGAGGTTCGGGGCGTGGTCGGTGACGGCGTAATAGGCATAACCGCGTCCGGCGGCCGCGGCGACCATGTCGTCGAGGGACGAGAGGCCGTCGGTGAGGTCGGTATGGGTGTGCAGATCGCCCCGGATGTCGCGCTCGGTGACCAGGTCGGGCAGTTCGCCCCGGAGCCCGGCCGCGACCTCACCGCGGTCCTCCCGCAGGGTCGGCGGGATCCACGGCAGCCCGAGCCGGTCGTAGATCCCCTCCTCCGTCTCCGAGGTGATCATCTCGCCGCTCTTGGCGTGGAACAGCCCGTACTCGGACAGCTTGAGCTTGTGGCGCACCGCGATCGCCCGGGTGCGGATGTTGTGGGCCTTCGAGCCGGTGAAGTACTGCAGCCCCGCACCCCAGGACACCGGCGGCAGCACCCGCAGGTCCACCTGCAGCCCCTTGGTGGTCCGGATCGACGTCTTCTTCTCCCCGTGCGCGATGACCTCGGCGGTGTACGGAAGCTCGGCGAGCGCCGTCATGAACGGCGTGGACCGCTCCGCCGCGACCAGGATGTCGATGTCCCCGATCGTCTCCCGCATCCGGCGCAGCGACCCCGCGTACGTGCACCGCCGGCAGCCACGGATGCCCGACAGTTCGGCGACGATCTGCTCCGCCAGCTCCATGGCGGCACCCAGCAGGATCCGCCCTTCCCCGGCCTTCTGCATCAGCGAAATGCCGTGCAGGATGTTCTCCTCGGTCTTCTCACCGAACCCCTTGAGCTCCCGCAGCCGCTCCTCATGGACGGCGTCGAGCAGTTGGTCCACAGAGGTGATGCCCAGCACCTCGTAGAGGACCATCGCCTTCCGCGGTCCCAGAGTGGGGATGCTGATCAATTCCCGGACCCCGGCGGGGACCGACGCCCGGGTCTCCTCGATGGTGGCGACCCGCCCGGACCGCAGATACTCGACGATCTTCTCCGCGATCGAGGCGCCGACGTGCGGAATCTCCCGCAGCCCCGGCACATCGAGCTGGGTGACGTCGACGGGGTAGCCGCCGACGGCGCGGGCGGCCTTCTCGTAGGCACGGGCCTTGAAGGCGTCGCCACCACTGATCGCGATGAGGTCGGCGTACTCCTGCAGCAGCGCCTCGACCTCCTCATTGGCGCGGACCATACCTCCAGGGTGCGCCCGTATCGGCCCCGCGGCACGGCCGGCCGTCACCGTCCGCGCACGACCGTCACTTACCGACCCGTGCGACCCGGCGCCCGCCGCACCCGGGCCCGCAGCAGCCACTGCAGCGGTGCCCTCCCCGAGAGGGCGTTACGGTCGAACTCCTCGGCCGGTGCCGTGCCGGCCGTACGTGGTGCTGCGTCGACGGACGTGGTGATCGGAGGTCGAACCGGATGCTGGTGGTGGGGCGCTCGGAGGTGGAGACGCTGCTCGACATGGACGCGCTGATCGATGCGCTGGCGTCGGCGATGACCGACCTCAGCGCCGGCCGGGCCGCCGCGCCGGACCGGGTGGCGGCGACGGTGCCGGAGCGGGAGGGCTTCGTCGCCGCCATGCCGGGCTATGTGCCCTCCGCGGGGGCGCTGACGAGCAAACTCGTCTCCGTCTTCCCGCGGAACGCCGGTACGCCGCTGCCGACCCACCAGGCGCTCATCGTCGCCTTCGACCCGGACACCGGCGAGCCGGTGGCCCTGCTGGACGGTACGGCGATCACCGCCGCGCGGACCGCCGCCTGCTCGGCGCTCTCGGCGCGGCTGCTGGCGCGTGCGGACGCGTCGGTGCTGGCCCTGCTGGGCACCGGCGCTCAGGCCCGTTCCCACGCCCGCGCGATGTGCCGGGTCCGCCCCCTCCGCCACATCCGGGTGGCCGGCCGCAACCCGGCCCACGCCACCGCCCTCGCCGCCGAACTCTCGGCCGAACTCGGCATCCCCGCCGAGGCGGTGGCCACCTACGCCCAGGCGCTCGACGGTGCGGACATCGCCGCGGCCACCACCCACGCCGTCAACCCCGTCGTCCGCCGCCCCTGGCTGAGCCCGGGCGTCCACGTCACCTCGGTCGGCTTCAACCCCGCCGGCCGCGAGGTCGACGACGCCACCATCGCCGACGCCCTGGTCTGCGTCGAATCGCGGCAGGCGGCCCTGGCCCCCTTCCCCGCCGGGAGCAACGACCTGCTCCACCCGATCCGCGACGGTGTCATCACCGCGGACCATGTGCACGCCGAACTCGGCGAACTCCTCACCGGGAGCCGGCCCGGCCGCACCGCGCCCGGGCAGATCACGCTCTACAAGTCCGTCGGGGTAGCCGTCCAGGACGCCGCGGCGGCAGCCCTCGTCGTCGAAGCCGCCCGGGCACGGTCCGCGGGAACGCACATCGACCTGGACTAGGACCAGGGCCACCGCGGCGTTCGGCCTCCACCGGGTGCTATACGCCGCTCGCCTCGTAGTTCTCTCGACGTGTTCTCGCGAGGTGTTCTCGCGACGTGTCGCCGGTTGGTCGGAGCGGCCGGGAGCTTCTTGACGTCGCAGCGACGGAGGCGACGGCGAAAAAGTCATGCGAAATTTCTGGCGAGGGGGGTGCCGGGGATGTCAAGACGACGGCGGCGACTCCGACCACCGGTAGAAGAGCCACCGATCGAAGAGCCACCGGTCCAAGGGCCGGCCAGGGCCCGCCGAACCACGAGAAGCACCAGGAGTACGAGATGAAGTTCCTGATCAGCCTGCACATCAACCCGGCCGTGCTGGACGCGCTCACCGACGAGGAGAAGGCGGCGATCGGCGAAGGCCACGCCGCGTTCATCGAGTCGCTGAAGACGTCCGGCGAGCTGATCACCACGCAGGCGCTGGTCGACCCGTCACAGGCCGCCGTGGTGCGGGTGCGCAACGGCCAGCCGGTGGTGACCGACGGACCTTTCCTGGAGGCCAAGGAGTATCTGGGCGGCTTCTACCTGATCGACTGCGAGAACAAGGAGCGGGCGATCGAGCTGGCCGGGCAGATCCCGGACAGCGCGATCGACGGCCTGGGGGTCGAGGTGCGGCAGGTGATGTTCGCCGACGGACAATTGGAGGCATGACCGCACCACTCATGGAGGACCTGCTGCGTGAGCTCACGCCGCAGGTCCTCGGCGCATTGGTACGCCGGCACGGCCAGTTCGAAGGGTGTGAGGACGCTGTACAGGAGGCCGTCCTCGCCGCCACCGTGCAGTGGCCGGCCGAGGGAGTGCCGGGCAACCCGCGCGGCTGGCTGATGACCGTCGCGTCCCGGCGGCTCATCGACCAGATGCGCAGCGACCACGCGCGCCGCGAGCGGGAGTCCGCGGTGGCCGCCGAGGTGGTGCCCGAGGACGTCCCGGACACCGACGACACGCTCGTCCTGCTGTTCCTGTGCTGCCATCCGACGCTGACCGCCGCCTCCCGGACCGCCCTGACGCTGCGGGCGGTCGGCGGCCTGACCACGGCCGAGATTGCCCGGGCGTTCCTGGTTCCGGAGGCCACCATGGCGGCCAGGATCAGTCGGGCCAAGCAGCGCATCAAGGCCGCCGGCAGCGCGTTCGGCCTGCCGGACGGCGCGGAGCGGGAGGAGCGGCTACGGGTCGTCCTGCACGTCCTCTACCTGATCTTCAACGAGGGCTACACCGCTTCCTCGGGCAGCGAACTGCACCGTGCCGACCTCGCGCACGAGGCGATCCGGCTGACCAGGATGGTGCACACACAGCTGCCGGCGGACGGCGAGGTGGCCGGGCTGCTCGCGCTGATGCTGCTGACCCACGCCCGCCGGGAGGCCCGTACGACGGCGGCCGGCGACCTGGTGCCGCTGGACGAACAGGACCGTACGAAATGGGACCGCGCGCTGATCGACGAGGGCCTTGAGCTGGTCAAGTCGTCGCTGGCGGGCCCGGCCCTCGGTCCTTACCAGCTCCAGGCCGCCATCGCCGCCACGCACGCCGACGCGGCCACGGCCCGGGAGACCAACTGGCCGCAAGTACACGCCCTTTACCTGATCCTCGAACGCATCGCGCCCAACCCGATGGTCACCCTCAACCGGGCGATCGCCCTCGCCGAGACCGAGGGCCCGTCGGCCGGACTGGCCCTGCTGAACACCTTGGACAGTGACGAGCGGGTGGCCGGGCACCACCGTCTGCTGTCCGTACGGGCGCACCTGCTGGAGAAGACCGGGGACACGGCCGGGGCGTACGAGCACTACCGGCGCGCCGCGAAATCCACCGCCAGCATCGCCGAGCAACGCTACCTGGAAGCCCGGGCCGGCCGGCTGCGGCAGGAGGGCCGCCGGCGCTCCTGATGCTGCCCGCGGCATCCACAGGAAACCCACAAGTTTGCCTCCTACCTTTCCGATGCGGCTACCGTGCACGGATGCCGCCGGCGGGTGCCTCGGGAACCGGGACGGCATGGACAGTGAACTGCACACGATGCGGTGGCGCGGTGGTCCAGGGGCCGGACGGCCGGTGGTGCTGCGGCAACTGCGGGGCGAGCGGATGAGCCGAGGCGCCCGATGAGATGAGAGTGGAGCCTTGCATGTGCGCGGCCAAGCGCCTCGACCGAGTCCTGGTCGTCGACGACGACGCGATGATCCTGCGGTCCCTGGGGCGCGGCCTGCGGCTGAACGGCTTCGACGTCGCGCTCGCCGAGGACGGCCCGACCGCTCTCGCGCAACTGGCAAAGACCCCGCCGGACGTGATCGTCCTCGACGTGTCCCTGCCGGGGATCAGCGGCATCGAGGTGTGCCGCACACTGCGGGCCGACGGTGACGAGGTGCCGGTGCTGATGCTGTCCGCACTGGACGAGCTGGCGGACCGGGTCGCGGGCCTCCAGGCCGGGGCCGATGACTACCTGGTCAAACCCTTCGCACTCAAGGAACTGGTCCTGCGGCTGCAGGCCCTGCTGCGCCGCCGCCCGTCCGCAGGCAGAGACCTCGTGCAGGTCGGCGACCTGGTCCTCGACACGGCCGCGCGCGAGGTGACGTACGGGGGCGTGGCGGTGGGGCTCACCCGGCGGGAGTTCGAGCTGCTGGAGGTCCTCGCCCGCAACGCGGGCGTCGTCCTCACCCGCGACCAGCTCCTGGACCGGGTGTGGGGCTACGACTTCGAGGTACGCACCGACGCCGTCGACACGTTCGTGAGCTATCTCCGGCGCAAGACGGAGGCCGGCGGCCGGCCGCGCCTCGTCCACACGGTCCGCGGAGTCGGCTTCGTGCTGCGCGCATCTGCCACGGGCCCCGCGCGATGAGGCTCACCACCCGGATCGCCCTCGTCATGGGCCTCGCCATGCCC
Organism: Streptomyces sp. NPDC048197; assembly: GCF_043202395.1. NCBI lineage: Bacteria > Bacillati > Actinomycetota > Actinomycetes > Kitasatosporales > Streptomycetaceae > Streptomyces > Streptomyces sp. NPDC048197. Next base: position 229,222 of record NZ_JBIDAJ010000004.1, on the reverse strand, counting down.
CTGCTGGTGCTGGGCTCCGGCGCGCTGCTGCTGCGCCTGGTCACCCGCGACGTGCATGCCGAACAGGACGCCCATCTGCGCGAACGCGCCGCGGTGCTGCTGCCGCTGGCCAGGGGGCTGCTGCGGACCGAGGAGAGCGGACAGCCGCGGAAGGCGGCGAACCGGGAGCGGCAACTGCTCGACGCGGGCCTCGACGTCGGGGTGCGTCTCCTGGCGGCCGGCGGTGGGTCGGTGACGGGCGGGAACAGCGGCGTCGATCCGGTCGTGCCCGGTCGGAACACGACCACGGGCGGTGGCCCGCAGGGGTACCGGGTGGTGGCCGCGGCGGGTCCGCAGCCGCCCGCCCCCGCGTCGTTGCCGGTCGCCGCACCCGACCCGGTGACCGTACGGGCCCGCGGCCACGCCTGGCGGGCGCTGTCGGTCGAGGTGGGCGGTGCGAACGCCCGAAAGGGCCCGCGCGGCACGCTGTGGGTGTTCTCCCGCGGATCGGCCGGGACCGCCGAGGTCACCGCCGTACAGCACCGCATCCTGGTGGTGGCGCTGATCGCCGCCCCCCTGGCCGGGTTGCTCTCCTGGGCCATCGCCGAACGTGCCACCCGCCCGCTGCGCCGCCTGCAGCGCCGGGCCGGCGGGCTCGACCCCGGTACCAGCACGGCGCGCCTGGACCACACCCCGTCGCGGATCACCGAGGTGGACGACCTGGCCCGGACCCTGCAGACCGTACTGTCCCGGTACGACGAGCAGGCGGCGCGGACCCAGGAGGCACTGGCGACCGCACGGGCCTTCTCCGCGACCGCCTCCCATGAACTGCGCACCCCCCTGATGGGCATGCAGACCAATCTGGACGTCCTCACCGACCACCCCGACCTCGATCCGGTCGACCGCGCCGACGTCCTGGCCGACCTGCGCTCCGGACAGCAGCGGCTGATGGCCACGCTGATCGCGCTGCGGGCGCTGGCCCAGGGCGACTTGGTGGAGGCCGACGCCTTCGGTGTCGTGGATCTCTCCGAGCTGGTGGCGGCGGCGGTGGCCGATGTGGAACGGCACCACCCCGGCGTCCGGCTGACCCTCCGGCTCACGCCCGGGCTGCTGCTGAGCGCCTGGGAGCCGGGGCTGCGGATGGCGGTCGACAACCTGCTCCGCAACGCGGTGGTGCACGGGAGCCGGGCGGGACTGCCGGCGCGGATCGAGGTGGCGCTCCGGCCGGGCGGCCGGCCGGCGGACCCGGTGGCCGTGCTCACCGTGGACGACGACGGTCCGGGCATCGCACCCGAGGAGCGTCAGCAGGTCTTCCAACGGTTCCACCGCCGCGCCGGCAGCCCCGGGTCCGGCCTGGGCCTGACCCTGGTGGCCCAGCAGATCGCCCTGCACCGCGGCACGGTACGGATCCTGGACCGGCCGACGGGAACCGGCGTCCGCTTCGAGGTCCACCTGCCCCGGCCCGGCGACCCGGCGGCCGACACCCGCACCCTCGAACTGCCGCTGCACCGCGCCTGGTTGAGCGAGGTCCCGGGGGAGGGCCCGCACGAGCTGCCGACCAGGGCCTGACCGGCCCCGTCACCTCGTACGGGGCCGGGACTCCCTGACCACCCGCGTGGTGGCCCGGCCCGCCCCCGCGGAGCACCTCACTGAACGGAACCGGCCGCCGACCTCCGCGACCCAGAAGGCGTCCGCCACCGTGAGCGCCTGGACGCACCGGCTGCGCCGCCAACCCCCGAAGCACGCCTCGACGACGTCGGCGCCGGGTGGCAGCTGCCCCCATGCCAGGGTCCAGTGCGTGCCCGCCCGGCCGCCGTACCGGCCACCCCGGAGCGGGGAGACACAGAGCGTGCTCACGACGGACACATCGATCAGCCCGGCCCCGCTGTGCACCTCCAGCGCCGGCCGCCCCTCGGACCCCCGCCCGACGCGCAGCAGCCAACCGCTCAGGGGCAGCCGCACGTCACGTGGTCCAGCTGCGGTGAGGACCGTGGCCTCCGCAGAGGAGGGCTCGTCCGACGCGAGGAAACCACCGTGGTCCACTGTCTCTCTCCCAGCTTCGAGGCACGGTGCACCTGACCGTCGCCGACACTCACGCACACCGTCGCCGACATCTACGGACGCCGTCGCCGATGCTCAACTGCCCCCGACCATAAGGACGATCCTTGTGGATTCCCTGTGCCCGCAACGTCCCCGTGCGGACGGCGAACGCACCCCGTAGCGGCTCACAAGGTCCCCACAAAAAACGCCCCTACGTTCTGCTCACCCATTTTCTTCCTGAAGGGAGCACCACCATGCAGCGTCCCAAGATCGTCGCGGCAGGAGCCCTGTCCACCCTCGCGCTCACCGGTTGCCTGCTGAGCGGGGCGGTGTCGGCGAACGCGGCGGACTCCGGCAGCCCGTCGTCCGCCGAGCCCTCGGCAACCGCCCCGCACAACGGCAAGGGCAACGGCCACGGCAAGGGCATCTGCCACCGAGTGCCCAAGCTGGAGAAGCGCATCGACAAGGCACTGGACCGGCTCAACGGCGATGCCCACACCCGCGGTTCGATCGCGCGCCTGGAACAGCGGGTGAAGAACGCCCGCGCCAAGCACCGCGACGCGGTCGCCACGTTCCTCCAGGACCGGCTCACCCACCGCAAGGAGCTCAAGCCCACGCTCACCCGCGAGCGCACCGACCTCAAGGCCGTCGCGGCCTGGTGCGCGACGAAGGACGGTGACAAGAAGGGCACCGCCTCGTGAGGCAACGCTCCCGGCGTGCCGCGTTGCTGCTGACCGCGGCGCTCGCGGTACCGCTCCTGGCGGTAACGGGCTGTTCGCAGGACTCCGGCCGGTCGGCAGCTCCGGGAGGCTCCGGGGCAAGCGGCGCGTCCTCGGCCTCCCACGCACCGACCTCAGGCCCGACCGCCGGCCCGCCGTCCGGTTCGTCCACCGAGGAAGAGGAGATGGCGAAGAAGGTCCAAGAGGCCGAGAAGGCAGCGGACGCGGCCGACGCCGACGCGGCCGAGGACCCGCAGTGAGGGACCGGTAGGAGAGGGCGCGGCACCGCTGGTTCCTTCCCGATCGGGCCGGCCAACCAGGGCATCACACCCCCGCCACGACCTGCGCATGCGACGGATCCACGCAGCCACGGGCCGCGTGGATCCGTCGGCCGTTCGGTCGCGTCAGTCCAGATCGTCCGAGTAGTCGGTGGTCACGCAGCCGTCCACCTCACCGTCGTCGGTGGTCTTGCCCTCGGGCGCGTGGAAGCCGGGGGAGCAGTTGAGGAACAGCAGCCCGGCATCGAGCAGCTTCCGCCGTTGGTCGTCGCTGCCCGGGTCGACGGCGAAGTCGTCCCCGATCATCAGGTCGTCCTGCTCGGACTTGTCCCCCTTGACGGCGGTCTGGAACGCCGCCATGTCCTCGATGGTCAGGAAGTCGGCGTCACCGCCGCCGACCGCCGGGTCGTCGCACTCGCCGCCGCCGTTGATGCCCTTCATGCCCATGGCCTCGACCTTCGCCACCTCCGGGGGCGTGGCGATGTCGACCTTCTCGCAATGGAGCGCCGTTCTGAGAAGTTCCCCGGCCCCCTGCGGCGACCCACCGGAGGGCAGGCTGCTACAAGCGGAAACCGATGCCAGGGCAAGGACAGTGCCGGCCGTGGCAAGCATTCGATGGAAATGCATGAATTCCTTTGCAGTGGTGGCTTCGAGACGAGCACCGAACGGCTGTGACGGTGCATCGGCTGCCAAAAGGCGAAAAGCCATCTGCACTCCCCCGTTCCCCCGCTCTGATCATTTGACCGGAACATGGTAAACGCAGCTTGCCCCAGCTGCGTCGCGTCAGCCGCACGAGCGGAACGCGGACCGCCGCATCGGGGTGGGCAAGGGCCGCCGCCCCTGGTCCCCGGCTCACGCCCGTTGGATGCTCAGGATGACCGCCGTTCCGGCGACAGTCCGGTCTTCGCGGCCGGTCCGGCGGGGACCGGGAGTGGGCCGGCCGCGCAGGTCGTGTCGTGCTTCGGTGCCTTGCCGGTCAGCAGGTAGGTGGTGACGATGTCGTCCACGCACGCGTTGCCGTTGCGGTACTGACCGTGGTCACCGCCGCCGGTGACGGTGACCAGGCGGGAGCCGCGCAGGGCCCGGTGGTCCCGGACGGCGGCCTCGTAGTAGGTCGCGGGGTCGTGCACCGAGTTGAGCATCAGGGTCGTCGGCAGTCCGGCCCCGGTCACCTTCACCTTCGGCGCGGTCGCCGTGGGCCAGTACGCGCACACGGACGAGAAGGCCAAATCCCGTGCCCCGACGAGCGGTTGGGTCTTCGTGTCCTTCGCGCTCCGCCGGACCCAGTAGTCGATATCGCGGTTCCAGGCGGTGTCGTTGCAGGTGACCGAGAAGTACTCGGCAAGGAATTCCGGGCTGAGATACGAGCCGAAGACCTTTTCCATGAGCTGTCGCTCCGGGGCCCCCGCGCCGTCCCCGTGGTCGAGCGCGGCGAGCGCCGATGCCAGTACGGGGAAGCCCTCCTTGGCGTTGTAGATCGCTTGGATCGTGCCGTTGTCCAGCTGGTTCGGGCCGATGACGACCTGGCCGACGGTCACCGGGTGCTCCGCCAGCGCCCGCCGGCGCGCCTCCCACCGGGCCTTGGCCTGCTGGGCCGTCCGCCCGTAGTGGCGGACGGTGTCGTACTTCGCCAGCCAGGGCAGGAAGTCCTGCTCGAACCGGCGCTGGAAGCTCTTCGGCTGGCCCGTCTCGAACTCCTCCCAGGAACCCGCCCAGCCGACGTTGCTGTCCAGCACGGTCCGCTCGATGCGCCGCGGGAACAGCGTCGCGTAGTAGGCGCCGATCATCGTGGCGTAGGAGGGCCCGTAGTAGGAGATCTTCCGTGCGCCGAGCAGCGAGCGGTACAGGTCCATGTCACGGGCCGTCTGCTCGGTGGTCAGGTACGGCAGCAACCCGCCGCTGCGTGCCTGGCAGTCCTGCGCCAGCTTGCGCGACCGCGCCAGCACGCCCTGGACGGCGGCGTGGGAGCGGTCCCGGAAGTCGTGCGCGAAGAACTCCCGGAACTCCGCGTCGGTCTGGCACACCGGGCGGGTGCTGCGACCGACGCCGCGCTGGTCGAAACTGACCACGTCGTACGCGGCGCCCACCGCGGGCTCGTCCTTGACGAAACCCTCCGGCCGGTTCAGCCCCGAGGCACCCGGCCCGCCCGCCGCCATCATCAGCACCCCGCGCCGCGCGGCGGGGTTGTTCGCCCGGTGCCGGGAGACCGCCACGGTGAGGTCCACACCGGCATCCGGCCGGTGCCAGTCGCGCGGCACCGTCATCCGCGCGCACTCCAGCGACGAAGCGCCCTCGCAGGGCTGCCAGTCCAGCCGCTGCTGCGCGTACCGGGCGGGCACCCGCATCCCTGCCCCGGTGGCCTGCGCCCCGCCCGCCGGCAGCACCGTCGCGGCCACCACCGCTGCGGCCACGCCCGCCAGTGCGGACGCGCCCCACCACCGCGTACGCGGCGCGCTCCCCGAAACCCGCGACCCTGCCATCGAACCCTCCCGGATGTGTTCCTTCATCTACCGGGACCGATCCTTCCGCCGGGCACACGATCGCTCGATCCCCCCAGCATCCGTCTTGGGGGTGGTACTGGTACCACCCCCAAGCAGGGAAGCCGCAGGAAGGCAGGCGGCCTAGTCAGCGGTGAGGGCCCGCGCGGCCTCGACCAGCGACTTTCCTCCGTCCCGGCCGGTCATCACGAGGCGTGGCAGCCAGGGCCCCGTGCGGTCGTAGGCATGGGTGACGGTCGGTTCGCCGGTCTCCTGCTGGGTGCCGTCGCCGAAGTACCAGTGGTAGCGGTAGCCGGCGGCGGGCGGGTTTCCGTGCACGGTTGCCGACATGCGCACCTCGGTGCCGACGGGGGCGTGTGCCGGGAGGCTCAGCCGGGCGGTCCGGGGCCCCTGTGCGGGGAGGCGGAACCACTCGCGAACGTGGGGATTGAGGAGGAAGGCATCGGCGTACTGCCGGGCGCCCTCGATGTCGGGGTGGCCGACGGCCGCGCTCAGGCACTGCAGAGGAGTCGCGCTCAGCTCGGGGCAGGCCCGGGTGCGCAGCGGGAACGCCGGGTCGGTCACCGGAGTGTTCCAGACCTTGGAGTCCGGGGTGAGAAGGGCGTTGTCCACGGTGAACAGCCCATCGGCCGCCACCGCGTACGGGCCGTCGGCGGACGCCTTGTTGGCGGCGGCCGCCGCCTGGTGGTAGGCGGCATTGGCCAGTTGTGTGTACTGCTCATAGCGCTCGGCCACCCTGCCCAGGGCGGCCTTGCAGGAGGCCAGCCGGGCCCCGGCCACTCCCGGGACCGAACAGGTCTTCACCGGGATCGGGGAACTGCTGCGACTCAGCGCGTAGTAGAAGTCGGCCACGATGACCTTCGGCCGGCCCGGCAGGGAATGGGCCTTCTCGATGGCCGCCCGCATCCCGCGTCCGCCGTATCCGACCTTCGCGCCGCTGAAGTAGGGCACGTCCTTGGCCGGGTTCTCCGCTGCCGCGCCGATGCCGGAGCACTCCCGCTTCACTGCCTCGGGCACGCTTTCCGAGCCGGGAGTGATGCCGACGCCGATGCCGAAGAACGGATCGAGGTCATTGATGCACCCGTTGATCACGACCAGGTCGAGACCGTAGCCGCCCGACCGTGCCTGTGCTCCCGCCTTTTCCAACTGGCAGAAGACGTCCGGCATTTGTTGGGTGACCTCGCCGAACTCCATTTCCCCGTCGCCGTCCGGGTCCTGCTTCTCGGTCGTGCGCAGACAGTCCGCGTCCTTGTTGCCTGCGGGCAGATCGGGCGCGTCGAGCACCGCGCCGGAGATCGCATAGTCGTTGAGCTGAAAGCCCCGGCCGGTCGCGCGGCCGAGCAACTGGCCGGTCAGATAAGGGAACTTCTGGTCGTGGTCCAGGCCTTGGCCCCAGACCACCGAGTCACCGACGGACGCCACCCGAACCGGGTGGCACCCGCGGCGTAGCGTGTCCCGCCAGACCTTTCCGTAGCGGCCGGGTGCCTGGCCGTCGGGCGCGCCGGCGATCCGGGCGTCGACCTGGAGGACGGTCTCGGTCGCGGGCACCCGGCCGAAGGGGATGCTGAACTCGGCCGTGCCGACATGGGAGTTCATGTCGAGGTGTCCGCCCGCCAGTTGCTCCTCGCCGGCGCGTACCCGCCACTCCACGGTGGCTCCGGCCTTCGCCGCGGCCGGGTCGTAGACCTCCACCCGGCCGCGCACAGGTCCTTGGCACACCGGATTCGGCGTCAGGTCCACATCGAGGACGAGCGGAAACGCCGACCCCGGCAAAGCCGTGGCCTGCGCCGCGACGGGAAGCCCGCCGAGGAGCTGACCCAACAGCAGGGCGGCCGCCCCGACCGCCCCGGCCCCCCATCGCCTCCGTGCAACCCGCCGCCGCGACCACACCAATCTCACGCCAACACCCCTGTCCCTGCCGTCATTTCGGTCCGTGCGGAAACCACTGCATTCCGCATCGGTAGGGATCATGACAGTTGGGAGATCGGTGTGGACTGTGCGTAGCGCCCCATACTGAGTGAAACTGATCACTTACTTGCAGTTACGCATGGGGGGGGAGGAACGAGAGGGCGGCTCCCTAACCGATGTCGGGCTCGGACCGTACTTCGATCCGGTCCCCACGGCGTTCCATTTCCAGCACGACGAGCTCGTTGCGGCCCTTCCGCCACAGGTGGCCGGGCGCGTACAGGGTGACCTGCGGTCCGAGGGACCAGTAGCGGCCGAGCGGGAATCCGTTGAGCCAGACCATGCCCTTGTCCCAGCCGGGGAAGGCGAGGAAGCCGTCCGCGGGGGTGGCGACGTGGATCCGGGTCCGGTGGAAGGCGGGGCCGGTCGGGGTGTCTTCGTTGCGGAATTTCAGAGCCGAAAGGTTGTCGAGGGGGAGCCGGCGGATCTCCCAGTCGTGCAGTTCGTCGTCGTCGAGGAAGACCCTGCCGCTGATTCCCTTGGGGTCGTTGAGGCCCTGGCCGAAATTGACCCGCCCGGTGGGGTCCACCAGGAGATCGAGGGTGCTGGAGGCGCCGGGCACGGTGAAGTCGACGGTGTGGAGCGGCTGGTTGCGGTCGAAGGTGCCGATCCGCTTGCCGTCGCCGAAGACCAGCGCACGGTCGCCCAGCCCCGTGATCCGCAGGTGCCGGGTCCCCCGCGGCCCGCGCACCCGCGTGCGGTAGTGGATCAGACCGTGCGGCTGCCCGAGGGCCTCCATATGGACGGGGGTGGTGCGCCGCACCGGAGTGCTGCTCAGCGCGTCGACGACGTCCATCAGCGGCACCGACTCGCGTACGGAGACCCGCTGGGCCGGCATCCGGCGTGGCGTGGCGGGCAGGGGCGTGTTCGGCAGGGTGGTGTATTTGGCGAGTACGTCACGCACCGCGTGGAACTTCTCCGTGAGTTCGCCGGATTCGCTGATCGGGGCGTCGTAGTCGTAGCTGGTGACGGTGGGTTGGTAAGCACTGCCGCTCAGATTGGCACCCGCGTACCAGCCGAAGTTCGTGCCGCCCACCGCCATATAGAAATTGATCGACGCTCCTGCTGCAAGGATCTTTTCCACGTCGGCGGCGGTCCGCGCGGGGTCGGAGGTGTGGTGCCGCTCCCCCCAGTGGTCGAACCAGCCGTCCCAGAACTCCGTGCAGAAAAGGGGCTTGTCCGGCTGGAATCTGCGGAGTTCCGCGAAGGGGCCGGTGGGGTCACCGGCGAAGTTGACGGTGGAGAGGAGATCGGGGAGGCTGCCCGCCTCCAGCGCTTGCCGGGTGGCTCCGTTGGAGCAGAACAACAGGCTGTCGATGCCCTGCGCCCGCATGGTGTCCCGCAGGTGTTCCAGGTGGGCGTGGTCGTCGCCGTAGCTGCCGTACTCGTTCTCGACCTGCATGGCGATGATCGGCCCGCCGCGCGTGGCCTGCAGATCGACGAACCGGGGAAGCAGTTCGGCGAACCAGGTGTCGACCGCTCGCTCGTATGCGGGGTCGGAACGGCGCAGCGGCGCGTCCTTGTTCTTGAGGAGCCAGGCGGGCAGCCCACCGAAATCCCATTCCGCGCAGATGTACGGTCCCGGTCGCACGATCACCTTCAGCCCCACTTCGTCCGCAGTACGGACGAACGCGGCGACATCGCGCCACCCGGTGAAGTCGGCCTTCTTCTCGGACGGTTGGTGGAAGTTCCAGGCGACATAGGTCTCCACCGTGTTGAGGCCCATGGCCCGCATGCGGAGCAACCGGTCGCGCCAGTCCTTGGGATGCGTCCTGAAGTAGTGGAAGGCACCTGAAAGGATCCGGAACGGCTTGCCGTCCAGCAGGAATTCGTTCCCGCGGATGGTCAGTCCCCGGGGGCTTTCGGCCTGCGCGAGGGTCGTACGGCTGCCGCCCAGGGCGACCCCCAGGGACGCGGCCCCCACCATGGCTGAGCTCAGAAACCTACGTCGGCTGAACTGCGTCATGTCTGCTCTCCTCGACTCGACCGGTCGTCGCCCAAGACTCGAACATGTTCAGGAGTGCGCGTTTCTGTGTGTTGAGAGTGTTGTATAGAACAGAAACAAGCACAAGGGTTCGCGACCTGCCGCGGAACTGACGCGCCCGGCGCGCCACATGAGCACCGTCAGCCGAAGTCCGTCGCGGGCTCGGTGGCATAGCGGCTCATCGCCTGAATGTTGGCCTGGGGGGACAGTGCCTGGCCGCCCGCAAGCATGTCCTGCAGGTCCCGGAAGTACTGCACATAGAGGTCCGGTGTGAAAGTGCTGAGCATGACGGCCGGTTGGTCGGTGACGTTGGCGAACGTGTGCGGGGCTCCGGGCGGGACCATCACGAGCGTGCCCGCGGCCGCGTCGATGTCCTTGCCCCCGACCGTGAACCGCACCGTGCCGGAGATGACGTAGAAGCCCTCGTCGTGCTGGGCGTGCCGGTGCTGCGGAGGTCCGGGCGTGTGCGGCGCGAGGACGGACTCGGCCATCCCGAGACGGTGACCGGTGTTGCTGCCGTCTTCGAGGACGCGCAGACGCGTGGTGCCCAGGAAGATCGTCTCCCCGTCGCCCGGCCCGACCACCGATACGGCGGGTTCGGCGATCCGCTCGCCGGACTTCGTTTCAAGTCTCATGTCGTCAGTCATGCTTCGATCTCACAGCCGGGGCACGGCGACTGTCCAAGACCCCTTCGGTGAGCTCGATACCGTACGGGTATCGTCGCGCCATGGAGCTACGCACGCTGCGCTACTTCGTGGCTGTCGCCGAGGAACTCCACTTCGGCCGGGCCGCCGCCCGGCTGCACATGAGCCAGCCGCCCCTGAGCCGGGCGATCAAGCAGTTGGAAACCGAAGCCGGCGCCCCGCTGTTCGACCGGTCGTCCGCCGGTGTCACGCTCACCCCGGTGGGAGCGGTACTGCTCGATGAGGCACGCGCCCTGCTCGACCAGGCCGACCGGGTGCGCCTGCGCGTGGCTGCGGCGGCCGGCAACGCCACCCTCACCGTCGGCATCCTGGGTGGCAGCAGCGACCCGGGCGCAACCCGGCTGGCCCGCGCCTACCACCGGCAGCACCCGCGCGTCGAGGTGCGCATCCGCGACACGGACCTGACCGACCCCACGTGCGGGTTGCACGCCGGAGCGGTCGATGTCGCGCTGACCCGCGGGCCGTTCAATGGGACCGGCCTGAGCGTCCACGAGCTGCGTGCCGACCCGGTGGGAGCCTTGCTGCGCACCGACGATCCGCTGGCCCGCCACGACAGCCTCAAGCTGGCCGACCTCGCCGACCGTCGCTGGTTCCGGTTCCCGGAGGGCACCGACCCCCTCTGGCAGTCGTACTGGAACGGCGGGGAACCTCGTGACGGTCCGGTGGTGCGCGCGGTCCAGGAATGCCGGCAAGCCGTTCTCTGGAACGCCACGGTCGGCATCACGCTCCTGGGCCACGAGCCGGTGCGGGGGCTTACCGTGGTGCCGCTGAGCGATATGCCACCGAGCCGCGTGGTGGTGGCTTGGAACGCGGGCGACACCAATCCCCTGATCCGGTCGTTCGCCCGGATCGCGCTCGCCGCCTACCGCGACGGAGGGCCCCCACCACCGCGCAGCCTCCGATAGCGCCGGGCCGCCAGGCCCCAGCACGTGCCGAAGAGCAGCCAGTACGGCGACCACAGCAACAGGTCCCACCGTGCTTGGAAGTGCGCAAGGTCGGCGTGCGCGGGCGGAACGGAAGCCCAACCGGCCAGCACCCGCACATCACCGGCGAATCCGTAGCCCAGGAGGCCGAGCGCACGCGCCACCATGAACACGCACCCTGCCCAGGAACCGGCGAGCAGCATGCCGCGGCGGAACCTGCCGTGCGGCCCGAAGCGACCGGACAGATGAAGCGCGGCCGCCATGCCGACCAGCGCCAGCGCGACGGATGCCCAGCTCCCGGCGACCGCTCCCGGAGCGGCGTGCAACAAGTCGTCCCGGGCGCCCGCCGGCAGCGGGGTCTGCCGCATCAACAACGTACCGCCCAGTGCCCAGGCGAGCTTCATCGCACCGTAGGCGAAGGCGCACCAGAAGGCGAGGGGAGCGGCGACCACCGTCGGGTCACGGCGATCGGTCCGAGGACGGCGATCGGTCACGGGCGCGCCGCTGCCGCGACGCCGGGGTGCGGACGGCTGCGCCGGAAATACGACACCGCCACCACGACCCACGCCACGATCCCGACGCTGCCCATGACCGCCTCGTACACCGGGCCCCAGCCAAGGTGCGCCACGTCGAAGTCCGTGCGCTGGACGATGATCACCGCTCCCAGCGACTGCAGCACCGCGGCCGGTGCCAGGGCGCACAGCAGCGCCCAGCGGGGGATGCGTGCTCCCCAGCGCGCGATGGTCGCCCATGCCACCACCACCGCAAGCAGACCGAGCGAAGCGTTGCCCGCCTGGGCCAGCCCCGGGTGCGCGAACTGCGCCTGCACCTCGGCGGGTGCGGGATGGCCGGGCATTCCGACCTCCCCGCGCGCCGCCATGTACGCCTTCTGCCCCACGTACACCAGCGAGCCGGCCACCGTCAGCCACACCGCGACCCGGACGCGGATCCCGGCGGGTGCCGGCCGGGCCGGCCGGAGCAGTATGGGGCGGGCCACGGCAATGCGGGCGCTTGCGTCAACTCTCATAACCCGATGCTGGCCCGGCACCCACACCGCCCGCTTCCTGCCCTGGAGCCACCCGCTCCACCGGGCGGGCGAACCGCGCGTCCTTCCGAAGGACGAGTGGACCGCCGCTTTCCAAGGCGAAGCGGCACCTGCCCGGTGGGCGGGTGCCGCCGAAGGGTCGATGTGGCGTCAGGCCGCTACATCGCCAGCCACACCGCCTGGTCCGGGCCCAGGCATCCGTTGTCGAGCGGGCCGCCGCTCGTCAGCAGTATCGACTTGTGCGCGGGCAGTTCGTACGGCTCCGCGGAGAGGTTGACGATGCAGGCGAAGCCCGGTTCGCGGTGGTGGGCGAGGACCCCGGCCGGGGCGTCGAGCCAGGTCAGCTCGCCCTCGCCGAGGGCGGGGTGGTCCCGGCGCAGGTGCAGGGCGCGTCGGTAGAGCTCCAGGATGGAGGCCGGGTCGCCGGTCTGGGCCGCGACACTGAGGTCCTTCCAGTGCGCGGGCTGCGGCAGCCAGGGCCGGCCGGTGGCGTCCTCGGGGCTGAAGCCGTACGGGGAGCTCTGACCGGACCACGGGATCGGTACCCGGCAGCCGTCGCGGCCCGGGTCGGTGTGGCCGGAGCGTTCCCAGATGGGGTCCTGCAGTACCTCCTCGGGAAGGTCCTCGACCTCCGCGAGTCCCAGCTCCTCGCCCTGGTAGACGTAGGCACCGCCCGGCAGGGAGAGCATCAGCAGGGCGGCCGCGCGGGCCCGCCGGACGCCGAGTTCGAGGTCGAGGGGGCCTTCGGGCCGGTAGGGCGCGTTGGCGACCCACTTCTTCGCCACCGTACGGCCGAAGCGGCTGGGGTGGCGCACCACGTCGTGGTTGGAGAGCACCCAGGTGGCGGGTGCGCCCACCGAGCCGAGCGTGTCCAGCGAGCGGTCGATGACCTCGCGCAGGTCGGCGGCGTCCCAACTGGTCATCAGGAAGTCGAAGTTGAAGGCGGTGTGCAGTGCGTCCGGCCGCACGTAGGCGGCGAGCCGCTCGGGGGTGTCGGCCCATGCCTCGGCGACGAACGACCGGTCGCCGGGGAACTCGTCCGCCACCCGGCGCCAGGCCTGGTAGATCGCGTGCACCTCGTCGCGGTTCCAGTACGGGTGGTCCGTTTCTTCCCCGGGTGCCGGCGCGTCCGCCGCGTCGCGGGTCGGCAGGTCGGGCAGTTCCGGGTCCTTGACCAGGCCGTGTGCCACGTCGATGCGGAAGCCGTCGACGCCGCGGCGGAACCAGAACCGCAGGACGTCCTCGAACTCGGCCCGGACGTCGGGGTGTTGCCAGTTGAGGTCCGGCTGCTCGGGGGCGAAGAGGTGCAGGTACCACTGGCCGTCGGGAAGCCGGGTCCAGGCCGGGCCGCCGAAGACGGAACGCCAGTTGTTGGGCGGCTCGGACCCGTCGGGCCCGCGGCCGTCACGGAAGTGGTAACGCTCCCGCTCCGGGCTGCCGGGCCCCGCGGTCAGCGCTGCTTGGAACCAGGCGTGCTGGTCGGAGGTGTGGTTCGGCACGATGTCGGGGATGACGCGGATGCCGTGCCGGTGGGCCTCCTCGATCAGCGCCTCGGCGTCGGCCAGGGTGCCGAAGAGCGGGTCGATCGCGCGGTAGTCCGCCACGTCGTAGCCGTGGTCGGCCATCGGCGACTTGTACCACGGGTTGATCCAGATGGCGTCGATCCCGAGCGACTTCAGGTAGGGCAGCCGGGAGCGGATGCCGGCGATGTCACCGACTCCGTCACCGTTCCCGTCGGCGAAGCTGCGGACGTAGACCTGGTAGATGACGGCGCTGCGCCACCACGGTGCGGGGTTGCTGGGCATGCTGCTGAGTGCTCCTCGGGGCTCTTGGGGCATCGGTGTGCGGTGGGTGGGACTACTTCGCCGCACCGGCGGTGAGGCCGGCGACGATCCGGCGCTGGAAGACCAGCACCATGATCACGAGCGGGATGGTGACCAGTACGCCCGCCGCCATCTGGCTGCCGAACGGGGTCTCGAACTGGCTCGCACCGGAGAACTTGGAGATGGCCACGGGAGCCGTCTGCATCTCCGGCTTGTTCGTCATCGACAGCGCGATGAGGAATTCGTTCCAGGCGGCGATGAAGGTGATGATCGCGGTGGTGAACATGCCCGGCGCGGCGAGCGGGACGATGATCCTGCGGAACGCCTGGCCGCGGGTGCAGCCGTCGACCATCGCGGCGTGCTCCAGCTCCTGCGGCATCTGCCGGAAGAAGGCGGTCAGGTTCCACACCGCGAGCGGCAGCGTGAAGGACATGCTGGGCACGATCATCGCCTGGTAGCTGTTGATCCAGCCGAAGTCGACGAACATCTTCAGCAGCGGGACCACGATCGACACCACCGGGAACATGGAGGTGGCGATGATCAGGGTGAGCACCAGCCGCTTGAACCGGAACTCCAGCCGCGCCATCGCGTAGGCGGTGAAGGTGGCCAGGACCAGCGCCACGGCGGTGGTGATGCCGGCCACCACGACGCTGTTGAGCAGCGCCCGGGTGAAGGACTCGGACGGGTCGAGGACCGCGAGGTAGTTCTCGAACGAAAGGCGGGTCGGGAAGGGCGAGTTGGAGAAGATGTCGGCGGTCCGCCGCAGGCTGGAGACCAGCATCCAGTAGAACGGTGCCAGGCAGTAGGCGACGACCGCGGCGACCCCCGCGTACAGCAGCCCCTTGCGCAGTTTCGGGGAGAGGGTGTTCATGCCGCCACCTCCGTGCGTCGGCGCGAGAGCCACCGGCGGCGCAGCGGGGCCGGGCCGTCATCGCCCACGACGTCGGCGCCCAGCAGCCGGACGAAGGCCAGCGCGATCAGGAAGACATAGACGAAGAGGATCACCGCGTAGGCCGCGGCGGGACCGAAGCGCACGTTCGCCGCCTGGTCCTGGGCGAGCATGGACAGCGTCTCCACGGAGGTCTTCTGCGCGCCGATGAGGATGTACGGCAGGTCGAACATCCGCAGCGCGTCCAGGGTACGGAACAGCACGGCCACCAGCAGTGCGGGCTTCACCAGCGGCAGGGTGATGTTCCAGAACTGGCGCAGTGCACCCGCCCCGTCGATCCTGGCGGCCTCGTAGACCTCCTTGTCGATCACCTGCAGCCCCGCCAGGACGAGCAGGCCGATGAACGGTGCGGTCTTCCACACATCCGCGATGATGACCGCGAGCTTGGCGTGGAACCCCTCGGTGGTCCACAGGATGTGCTGCCCGGTGAGGGCGTTGGCCACGCCGTTGCTGTTGAAGATCCAGCGCCAGAGCAGACCGCTCACCGCGGTGGGGATGGCCCACGGCACCAGGATGCTGGCCCGTACCAGAGCCCGCCCCTGGAACGCACGGTGCATGATCAGCGCCATCGCGATGCCGATGACCGTCTCCAGCGCGACCGTGGTGCCGGTCAGGAACGTGGTGTTCCAGAAGGCGTTCCAGAATCGTGCGCCGGCCGCGCCGAAGATCGCGCCGTAGTTCTCCAGCCCGACGAACGGATCGGTCTCGTTGACGAAGCCGGTCTTCGGGTTGAGGCCGGGCGTGCCGAAGAGTGAGTCCTTCAGCGCCACGATCGTCGGGTAGAGGACCACGACCGCCAGCACCAGCAGGGTGGGGGAGACCAGCAGGGCGGCGAGCCGGCCGGTACCGGAGGTGGCCCGGGCCCGGCGCTGCGGCCGCCTGGCCGGTAGGGACAGCGCGGGTGGCGCGGCCGGGTTCTGCGTTGTCACCATGGTGTGCTCCTCACTCTCCCGCAGCCTGCTGCCGAAGGGTCTGCTGAAGGTCCTTCAGGGCCTGCCGGCTGCTCGTGCTGCCGGTCAGGGCCGCGTACGCCTGCTGCTGGATCGCCGCCGTGACATCGCCGTACCGGAAGACCCAGGGCCGCGGCACGGCGTGCAGGATCGACTGCTTGAGGGTGGGGAGGTACGGATACTGCTTGACCAGCTTCGGGTCCTCGTACAGCGCCTCGTAGGTCGGTGCGCCCGGTGCGCGGGACAGCGTGAACCGCTGGACGTCCTGGCCGGCGAAGAACTTCATGAAGTCGATCGCGGTCGCCTTGTTCTCCGCCGAGGCCGACAGGGCCAGGTTGTGGCCGCCCAGGCTGGAGGCGCCGGGGCCGTTCAGACCGGGCAGCGGTGCGGCCCGGAAGTGGTCGGCGACCTTGCTGGAGCCGTCCTTCTGGGCCATCAGGGGGTAGGCGTAGGGCCAGTTGCGCAGGAAGACCAGCTTCCCGGCCTGGAAGGCGCGGCGGCCGTCCTCCTCCTGGTAGGTGACGGCGTCCTTCGGGATTGTGCCGTCCTTGAAGGAGTCGACCAGGAAGTCCAGGCCCCGCTTCGCCTGCGGGGTGTCCACGTGCGGGTTGCCCTTGGCGTCGGTGACGACACCGCCGGCGGAGTTCACGGCCTCGGCGAAGTTGACCGTCAGGCCCTCGTACTTCTGGAACTGCCCGGCGTAACAGGACATTCCCCGCGCCTCGGGCAGTCGCTTCACCTTGGCGCAGTCCGCCTTCATCTGTGCCCAGGTGGCCGGCGGCCGGGCGATCCCGGCCTTCTTGAGCAGGTCGGTGCGGTAGTAGAGCATGCCGCCGTCGGAACTGTACGGCAGGGCGTACAGACCGCCGCGGTACTTGCCGGTCTCGACGATCGGCTTGAGCATCTGCCGCAGCGGGAACTGCTCTTCGGGCAGCCGGTCGACCCAGCGGTGCGCGGCGAACTCCGAGGTCCACACGGCGTCGAGCGCCAGTACCGTATAGGCATCGGACTTCGTCTGGGCGTTCTGGATCATCTGCTGGCGCTGCGCGTCGGGGTCCGTGGGCAGCTGGACGAAGGTGACCTTCTCCTTGGGGTGCCGCTTGTTCCAGCGGTCGATCACCGCCTGGACGGACCCGGAGGCGTCCTTGCCGGCGACGTAGGTGATGGGGCCGCGCCCCTCGAAGGTGGGCCGGCCGCCGGCCGTGGCGGATCCGTTGGTGCCGCAGGCGGCGAGGGCGGCGAGCCCTGCGAAGGCCGCGCCCGCGCCCTGCAGCGCTCTGGTGGTTCTGCTCTTCACTGTCTCTCCTGGGGGTGCGAACCGGAGCGGTGGCCGGTCACTCGCTGGGAAGCCGCTCGCCGGTCGTGGCCGAGAAGAAGTACGTACCGTCGGCCCGGAGCCGCAGGGTGATCCGTTCGCCCTTCCGGGGCGGGGTCCGCGGGTCGACCCGGGCGACGACGCCGGCCCCGGGTCCGGCGGCGAGACTGCCGGTGCCGCTGCCGCCGTCGTGGTCACCCTGGAGGGTTCCGTAGGCGTACGCCTCCGAGCCGAGCTCCTCCACCATCGACACCGCCATGCCCAGGCCCGGCTCGTCCGGCGCGACGGTCTCCAGCACCTCGGGCCGGAAGCCGACCACGACGCGGTCGGCCCCCTCGGCCGCCACCGCGGTGAGCACCCGGCGGGGCAACGGCACCCGGGCGCCGCCGAGTTGGACACCGTCGTCGGCCACCCGCGCCTCCTGGAGGTTCATGGCCGGCGACCCGATGAACGAGGCCACGAACACATTGGCCGGCTCGTCGTAGAGGAAGCGCGGGGCGGCGCACTGCTGGAGCACACCGTCCTTGAGCACGGCGACGCGGTCGCCCATCGTCATCGCCTCGATCTGGTCGTGCGTGACGTAGACGGTGGTGGTGCCCAACCGGCGCTGGAGCGCGGCGATCTGGGTGCGGGTCTGGGTGCGCAGTTTGGCGTCCAGGTTGGACAGCGGCTCGTCCATCAGGAAGACCTGCGGTTCCCGCACGATGGCGCGGCCCATCGCGACCCGCTGCCGCTGCCCGCCGGAGAGCGCCTTCGGCCTGCGGTGCAGGTACGCCTCCAGGTCCAGGATCCTGGCCGCTTCCTGCACCCGGCGGCGGATCTCGTCCTTCGGCGTACCGGCGACCTTCAGGGCGAAGCCCATGTTGTCGGCGACGCTCATGTGCGGGTAGAGCGCGTAGTTCTGGAACACCATGGCGATGTCCCGGTCCTTGGGCGGCAGGTGGGTCACGTCCCGGTCACCGATCCGGATCACGCCGTCGTCCACGTCCTCGAGACCGGCCAGCATCCGCAGGCTGGTGGACTTGCCGCACCCGGAAGGGCCGACCAGGACCAGGAACTCGCCGTCGGCGATGTCCAGATGGAGTGCGTCGACCGCGGGCCGGTCGGCACCCGGATAGCACCGGGTGACCTTTTCAAAACTCACTGTGGTCATGCGGAGGCTCAACCCTTCCCGGCAGCGGCCGCCGGATGGCATGGACAGGGGCGTGCAGAGCGTTACTGATTGCGCTGTCTCCGTCATCAAGTGGATGAGCTGGCAGGTCAAGAGGGTGGAGGATCGCTCCAGGCAGATACCGGTGACACCGCCGAGACAGCGCTTTCAAGCTAAGAGGGCACTCAGGGGAAGTCAATGCGTTACGCCCTGGTAATCCGCAGGTCATCCGGCTGTACCGTGCAGCTTCTATAAGGGAAAACCACCTGATATCGATCGCCTGCCGGGCTTGTGACAGCGCTGTCATGAATGCCCGGGAACTCGTGCTCACCGTGCTACCTTCCGTGCATGTCACCAGCTCAACGGCACCCCACGATGGCCGACGTCGCCGAGCGCGCCGGCGTCTCCGCCTCCACCGTCTCGCGCACCCTGCGCGGCCACGCCTCGGTCTCGGCCGAGGTGCGCGAGCGGGTCGAGCGCGCGGCCCGGGAGCTGAACTTCGCCATCTCGCGGCAGGCGGCCAGCCTGGTCACCGGCAAGACCGGCGTGGTGGCGGTGCTCGTGCCGATACTCAAGTCCTGGTTCGTCGGCTCGGCGCTCGAAGGTCTCGGACCGGTGCTGCGCGCGGCGGGCCTGGAGCTGGTGGTCTACTACGTGCCCGACATGGCCGCCCGGGCCGACTTCTTCGAGCGCCTGCCCGCGCGGCGGAACGCCGACGCACTGCTGGTGTTCTCCTTCGACCTCACCGAGGAGGAGAGCGCCCGCCTGGACGACCTGCAGATGCCGGTCATATACGTCAGCCAGCACGCCGAGGGCCGGGCGAGCGTGTACGTCGACGATGTGGCCGGGGCGCTCGGCGGCACCCGGCACCTGCTCAACCTCGGACACCGCCGGATCGGCTTCCTGCGGGCGATCGGCGTCAGCGGTTTCACCTTCAGCTCCAACGAACGGCTGACCGGCTACCGGCAGGCACTCACCGAGGCGGGCATCCCGCCGGACGACGAGCTGGTGGTCGGCGCCGTGCTGGGCCAGGACCGCACCGTCGTCGAGGCGGTCGGCCGGCTGCTCAGCCTGCAGCAACCGCCGACCGCACTCTTCGTCGAGCAGGACGAGCTCGCCGTCGCCGTCCTGTCGACCCTGCGCACGAGCGGCTTCGACGTCCCCGAGCGGCTGTCCGTGCTCGGCTTCGACGACCACGACATCGCCCACTGGGTGGGGCTGACCACGATCGCCCAGTCACCCACGGACATCGGCCGCGCCGCCGGCGAGCTGGCCTGCTCGCTCATCGAGACCCCCGACGCCGACCGGGAACGCCACATCGTC
This sequence comes from Streptomyces sp. NPDC048197, assembly GCF_043202395.1. Taxonomy (NCBI): domain Bacteria; kingdom Bacillati; phylum Actinomycetota; class Actinomycetes; order Kitasatosporales; family Streptomycetaceae; genus Streptomyces; species Streptomyces sp. NPDC048197. The sequence continues at coordinate 209,577 of NZ_JBIDAJ010000004.1, read as the reverse complement.
CTGCCCACCCACCTCATTCCCCGGGCCAGCACCGCTCCGCTCATGCCGCCGTCCACGGAGGACGACGGCGAAGCCTGATGTCGTTCAATCCGTAATCAACTTCCTTGCCCGCCTTGGGCGTGCCTGGCCTTGGGGGTGCCCGGCCTCCGAGGTGCGCGCATATGACCGCCCCCATACGCTGGCACCAACGGCACATCGATGTGCAGATCACTGTCGCATCGAGGTGTAGGTCCGGATGCTGAGTGCGGCTCCGCTGCCGGCTCTCGTGCCCGGCAGTCGCCGAAGCCACGGCGTCCCCCAAGCCACGGCGTCCCGCAGGGAGATCCCCATGGCCAAGAGATGCACCCTGGCAAAGCGACCGGCCCACCGCCCGGCCTCGGTCTATGCACTGGCCGGGATCCGGCTCTTCAACGGAATCACCGGCCTGCTCACGCCGTCCGTGCTCATCCTGCGCCTCGACCCGGACCACGAGCCCAGCCCCGCGGCCGTCTACGCCTTCCGGCTCTTCGGGATCCGCACGGTCCTGCTCGGGCTCGCTCTGCTGACCCACGACGGCGACCGGCTGCGCGAGGACCTGCGCGAGGGGGTCCTCATCCACGGCAGCGACACGCTGACCGCCGCGATGCTCGGCATCCGCGGCCAGGTGCCTGCGCGCACCGCCGTCCTGACCACGCTCATCTCGGCCACCAACACGGTCCTGGCCGCCACCGGCGGGTGCGCCGGGAAGAGCGAGCGGAAGTGACCAAGGGGCAGGCCTCCTGACCAGTACCGAGCAAGGAGCACTGCGATGGGTATGCAACGACGCACCACCTCCCGGCGACCGTCCGCCGGATACCGAACCTCCCTCCCGTGGCGGGTCGTCACCGGCATCTCCACCGCCGTCGACCGACGCATCGGCTGGGACAAACTGCCCGTCCTCCCGGGCCTGTTGACCCTTTTCGGGCTGCGCGTCAAGCTCCGCCAGAAGAACCTGCACGACACCACCGCACTGCCGTCCGTCCAGCGCCCCGACCCCGCACCACCGTCACCGAGCCACCGGGTCAACCGAACCGCCGACGGCAGCCACAACGACCTCGGCGAGCCGCGCATGGGCATGGCCGGCAGCCGCTTCGGCCGCAACATCCCGCTGGACCGCATCGCGCCGGCCACGGCCGAGTCCGTCCTCTCCCGGCCGAACCCGCGAGAGGTCAGCCTGGCACTCCTCACCCGCCACGAAATGACCCCCGCCGACTCGGTCAACTCCCTGGTCACCGCTTGGCTCCAGTTCATGATCCGCGACTGGTTCAGCCACGGTACGAGCCCGACGGAACGCCCCTGGGAAGTTCCGCTCGTGGACGACGACCCCTGGCCGGAGCGCCCGATGCGGATCATGCGGACACCGGACGACCCGACCCGCGACCCCCACGCCCCCGCCGGGACACCCGACACCCGCGTCAACGTCTCCTCCCACTGGTGGGACGCATCGCAGATCTACGGCTCCAGCCCGGACGAACAACACCGGCTGCGCACCGGCGAGTTGGGCAAGCTGCACCTCTGGAACAACGGGAAGTCCCCCTCGTCCCTGGACCCGGCCACCGACCCGTCGCTCGTTCCGGGCTTCTGGCTGGGCCTCGCCATGATGCAGAACCTCTTCGCCCACGAGCACAACGCGATCTGCGACCATCTGCACGCCACCTATCCGTCGTGGGGGGATGAGGAGCTGTTCCAGCGTGCGCGGCTCGTCAACGCCGCGCTGCTCGCCAAGATCCACACCGTGGAGTGGACGCCTGCCGTGATCAGCCACCCCACCACCGTCAAGGCGCTGCGGGCGAACTGGTGGGGCCTCGCCGACGAGCGCGTTCACGACCTCTTCGGCCGGATCAGCGACAGCGAGGTCATCAGCGGCATCCCCGGCGGCCGCACCGACCACTTCGGCGTCCCGTACGCGCTCACCGAGGAGTTCGTGGCCGTCTACCGGATGCACCCCCTGGTCCGGGACGACTGGCACCTGCGCTCCGCCACGGACGACGCCACCCTGGGCGAGCGGACCTTCCGGGAGATCGCCGGCCCGGAGGCGCTGAAGGTCCTCGAAACCGTGCCCATGGCCGATCTCCTCTACAGCTTCGGAACGCTCCACCCCGGTCTGGTGACCCTGCACAACTTCCCGAAGTTCCTGCAGGAATACGAGCGTCCCGACGGGCATCTGCAGGACCTGGCCGCCACCGACATCCTGCGCAGCCGGGAACTGGGCGTCCCCCGCTACAACGAATTCCGCCGGCTGCTGCGGTTGAAGCCCGCGGAAAGCTTCGAGGAGCTGACGGACAACCCGGAGTGGGCAAGGGAGATCAAGCAGGTCTACGGGGACGACATCGAAAAGGTCGACCTGACGGTCGGCATGTATGCGGAGAAGCTCCCCAAGGGATTCGCCTTCAGCGACACGGCATTCCGCATCTTCATCCTGATGGCCTCCCGCCGGCTGAACAGCGACCGCTTCTTCACCGAGTACTACACCCCCGAGGTGTACTCCAAGGCAGGTATGGCCTGGATCGACGACAACTCCATGGTCACCGTCCTGCTGCGCCACCACCCGGAACTGCGCACCGCCCTCGCAGGCCTGAACAACGCATTCGTCCCCTGGCACACGGCCTGACGCGCGCCGCCTCGCAGCGGCCCGCTCGGAAAACGGGTTGGGCGGCGCGAGTTCGGTGGGTAGCGTGCGGCAGACCGTGACACCGCCCGAGGAGGTGAGACCCATGAACGCTGTATCGACGTGGGTGCTCCCCCTCTCCGTCACGGTCGGGCGATTGACGTAGGTGTCGCCGGGAGTGCCCCCACAACAAGGCACTCCCGAAAGGCAACACCTCATGAATTCACTACAGTTCACCGTAGAAAAGACGTCGAACGGCGTCGTCGAACGCGACTTCACCATCGGCGAGATCCCCGGCGTGCTCTGGTCGCCCGCATCCGGCGCCGAGCGCGCGCCCCTGGTACTGCTGGGCCACGGCGGCGGCACGCACAAGAAATGGCCGGCGATGACGGGTCGCGCACACCTCCTCGTGACCCGCTGCGGCTTCCACGTCGCCTGCATCGACGCGCCCGGTCACGGCGACCGGCCGCGCACCGCGCACGACGAGCAAGAGATCGCCGCGATGCTGGCGACGCGGGCGGCGGGCGAGCCGGAAGGCCCCATTGTCATCCGCTACAACGCCCACCTGGCGGAGCGTGCCGTGCCCGAGTGGCAGGCGACCCTGGACGCCCTCCAGGACCTTCCGGAAATCGGGGCCGAAGGACCGGTCGGTTATTTCGGTCTCAACATGGGCACCGCGATAGGGGTGCCGTTCGTGGCGGCCGATCCCAGGATCACCGCCGCGGTCTTCGGCCTCCACTGGCCCGATGCCCTGGCCGGGACGGCGAAGCAGATCACCGTCCCGATCGAGTTCGCCATGCAGTGGGACGACGAGCACATCCCGCGCGCGTCAGGTCTGGCACTGTTCGACGCCTTCGCCTCGACGGAGAAGACGCTGCACGTCAACCCGGGCAAGCACAAGGAACTGCCCAGGTTCGAGGCCGACAGCGCGGTCCGGTTCTTCGCCCGGCACCTCGGCCGAGCGGTGACTTCGGCGGCCTGAGGTGAGCGGTATCGGCGTCCGGCCCGGCGGCCGGGCGCCGATACCGGCCCCCGTAGGGCAGTTGACAGCCCGAACACCGCACGTCAGAGTCCCGGCGTGAGCCAGACCAACGATCTGACGCCGCCCGAGGAACGTATCTGGCGGGCCTTTCCGCGCGGCGAGTCCGTCGACTTCCGTGCCGACGAGAACGAGGATCCGGCCCTCGGCGACACCTGGGGCGCCGAGCGGACCGTACGGGCCAGCGTGCTGCGGGCGCTGCTGCTCAAGGCTCCGCGGGAGGACGGGGAGATACCCGCGCTCAAGATCAAGGGGGCGCGGATCACCGGCATACTGGACCTGAAGTACGCCACGATCGACGCCGCCGTCCGGCTGAGCCACTGCCACTTCGACGGCGTTCCCGACCTGTACGGAGCCCAGCTGCGGCAGCTCAATCTGAGCAGGTCCGTGCTGCCGGGCCTGACCTCGGCGGCCTTGCGGGTCGAGGGCGTCCTGCGGATGACGGGCTGCCGTATGCGGGGGCCGGTGCGGCTCGGTGGGGTGCAGATCACCGGGGCGCTGTTCATGGAGCGGGCGGAATTCACCGCGCCGGACGACGCCGAACCTGTCCTGCAGCTCAACCAGGCCACGATCGGGGACGACTTGTGGGCGCCGGAGATGCGCGCGCACGGACAGGTGCGGCTCACCGGCGCCGCCGTCGCCGGGCGGATCAACCTGCAGGACGCCGAGTTCACCACCCCCGACGGCACCGCGCTGGACGCGCAGAACCTCAACGTGGCAGGCCATGTACGGGCGCGGTGTCTACGCGCGCAGGGCCGGGTCGAGCTCCGCGGCTCCCGCATCTCGGGCCGTCTCGACCTGCTCCACGCCCACCTGTCGCATCCCGGTGACACGGCACTGCGGGCGAGCAGTTGCGTCATCGGTGAACTCTGGCTGCGCAGGGGCGACCGCATCGAGGGCGCCCTGAACCTACGGCGTTCTCAGATAGAGATCCTGACGCTGGAACCGGAGATGCTGCCGGACCAGGTGTTTCTCAGCAATCTCAGGTACACCGTCCTCGCCCCGCACGAGCCCGCCGAACGCCGACTTCCGATGCTGGAACGGGACGGTGAGCCGTACGACCCGCACGGCTACGAACAGTTGATGGCCGCCTACCGCCACGTCGGTGACGATGACGCGGCCCGGCTCGTCCAATTCGCCAAGCAGCGCCGCCGACGCACCACGCTCATCTGGTACGGACGGCTGTGGGGATACGTCCAGGACGCCACCGTCGGCTACGGCTTCCGCCCGTTGCGCGCGGCGGTCTGGCTGCTGTCCCTCATGGCCATCGGATCGATCGCGTACGGCCTGGACCATCCACGCCCCGTCAAGGTGGACGAGGCCCCCGACTTCAACCCCGTCTTCTACACCCTCGACCTGCTCCTGCCGATCATCAACTTCGGCCAGGAGTCGGCGTTCGCCCCTGCCGGCTGGCACCAGTGGCTGTCGTACGCCCTGATCATCACCGGATGGATCCTGGCGACGACGATCGTCGCAGGCGTGACCCGCACGGTCAGCCGCCAATGACCCTCATCGGCCGGGGTGCCTCAGCAATCCGGCGCTTCCCGCTCGCGGTTCAGCGCACCGGTGCACTTTCCTGAGCCCACGTCGACAGCAGGTGGAGGGCGGTCTGCGAGGGGGAGCCCTCCTCGACCGTGTGGGCGATCAGGGCCTGGTCCGGATCACCGGTCAGGCGCAGGGTCTCGAAGCCGAGGTCCAGCTTGCCGACCACGGGGTGAAGGTAGGTGTACCGCCCGTGGGTCTTGTCCTTGAGCTGGTGCTCCGCCCACGCTTCCCGGAACTCGGCGCTGGCGGCGGAGAGTTCGTCCAGCAGGCCCACCGTGCGCGGGTCATCGGGATGGCGTCCGGCATCGAGCCTGAGGTAGGCGGCCACATGGCTGGCCTTGCCGCGCCAGTCGGCGTACAGGCTGCGCATCCCCTCGTCCAGGAACACCAGGCGGGCCAGGTTCTGCTGCCGCGGTGGCAGGGCCCCGAAATCGGTGATCAGCGCTGCGGCAAGGCGGTTCCAGGCCAGGACCTCGGTGTTCCGGCCGACGATGTGGGCCGGCACGTCGCCTGCCGAATCCAGCAACCGGCGCAGCCCGGGCCGGACCTGCTGGGGCTGGACGGCCGCTTCCGTACGGTCCGGTGCGGACCAGGGGCGGGCCAGCCGGTAGAGGTGGGGAGTACTGGCAGGTCATGGCCGATCTGAAGGCCGAGGGCAAGGTCCGCGCGATCGGACTGTCCAACCACTCGCCCGAGCAGCTTCAGGCAGCCGAACAGATCGCCCACGTCGACGTCATCCAACCGCCGTTCTCGGCCATCAACCGCTCGGCCGCACCCGAGATTGCCTGGGCCCGCGCCCACGACACCGGCGTGATCGTCTACTCCCCGCTCCAGTCCGGGCTGCCCACCGGCGCTTTTTCCGCCGAGCGTGCCGCGAACCTGGCTGCCGACGACTGGCGCTCCGCCCACCACGACTTCACCACCGGGCTGGCAGCCAACCTCCGTCTGGCCGACGCCCTCCGTCCCGTCGCCGAGCGGCACGGCGCCACGGTCGCCGAGGTGGCCATCGCCTGGGTCCTGGCCTGGCCCCGTATCACCGGCGCCATTGTCGGTGCCCGCAAGCCCGGCCAGGTCGACGGCTGGGTCGGGGCAGGCGCCGTGCGTCTGTCCCGGGCCGACCTCGACGAGATCACCGACGCGATCACCCGCTCCGGTGCGGGAACCGGCCCCGCCCGACCGTAACCGTCCACCGCACGCAAGGAGACAACCCACCATGTCCCTCATCGTCGTCGCCGAGTGCCTGGCCGAACCCGGCCAGGAGGACCGACTGCGCACCGCCTTGGAAGCAATGATCGAACCCTCCTTGGAGGAACCCGGCTGCCTGGCCTACCGGCCCTACACCGACCTCAACCAGCCCGCACGCATGGTGATCGTCGAGGAATGGACGGGCCCCAGGCCCTCGCCGAACACTTCGCCACCCCGCACTTCCACCACGTGAAGCAAGTGCTGGACCTCATCCTCGCCGAGCCGATGAGCCTCCGGAAGCTGACCACCGCCGCTGGCGAGTGACCCGCGCTCACCCCCATCACGCCCCTCACCCCCACCACCCCATCACCCGGCGGCCCCCTCCTCGGCCTCGTCCTCCTCCTCGGCCTGGTCCATGTCCATGCGACGGAACTCCTCATACACAGCCGTCCCCGGCTCCGCCACGTACACCTCGAAGCCCGACCAGTCGGTGTCGTGGAACTCGCGGAAGAACAGGTTGGCGATGCTGTCGTTGATCTCGACACCGGTCACCTGGAGGGCCGGTATCCGGAACGGCTCTTCACGCGGCCAAGGCTCGTCGCCCTCGTCGTCCAGGTGGATGTCGATGCCGAGCAACGGAAGGTCGTCCGAGGCGAAGGTTTCGGCGTCGGCCAGATAGAGGTGGTCGTAAGGCAGGTCGTGGCCGCTGTAGGGAGCCGCAGCGAGCACCATGTCAGCAAGCAGGCCCCGGTACTTCTCCCTGTCGACCGGAGTGACGTACGAGACGGCACGGTCGTAGGCGCAGAGGTCCTCCGAGCCTTCCTCGTGCGTGACCGGCGTCTCCAGGGCCTGCAACAGCCGATCCCAGCCGGCGGGGTCGGTGAAGTCGGTCCGGAGAACGGGAGCGGCATCCGTGCGGGGCAGCTTCGGAATGTGATGAGGCTTCATGTGGTGGACCATAAGGCCGGGCACTGACAGTGCCGGGGCGCGCGACCAGGCCCGGCGCCGCCGCAGGGCGCGTGATGATCATTGTGATATCTTCGGCGTCGCCGTGCACCACTGCACATTCGAGGAGGTGAGTCCGATCAACACTGTGACGCGTCGGGACTCCCTCCTTCGCATGGCCTAGGGAGCGCCCGCACCAGGCATCCCGAAAGGCCTGAAACGCTGATGCGCTTCACCTCCCAGACGTCGTCGGACGGCGTCACCGAACAGTTCTTCACCCTCGACGAGATCCCCGGCGTGCTGTGGACGCCGGAAGCCGCCCGCGGTACTCGTCCCCGCCCCCTGATCCTGCTGGGTCACGGCGGCAGGCAGCACAAGACCGCCCCTGGCACCGTGACTCGGGCCCGCCACTACGCCGCCGCGGGTTTCGCGGTCGTCGCGATCGACGCGCCCCACCACGGCGACCGGCCCAAGGACGAGGAGTTCGGCCGGATCGCGGCCGAGATGCGGGCCGGAATGGCCGCCGGTGAGGATCCGGGCACGCTGGTCGCCGGCATGCACAACTATCTGGCCGGTCAGGCCGTCGCGGACTGGCAGGCGGTCCTGACTGCGGTCCAGCGTCTCGACCAGGTCGGCGACGGCCCGGTGGGCTACTGCGGCATGTCGATGGGCTGCGGACTGGGCATCCCGCTCATCGCCGCGGAGCCGCGGATACGTGCCGCGGTGCTGGGCCTGCTCGGCGTGCACGGACTGGCCGAGGACGCCGCGCGGATCACCGTGCCGGTGCAGTTCCTGGTCCAGTGGGACGACCAGATGGTGCCGCGGGACCAGAGCCTGGCGTTGTTCGACGCCTTGGCCTCGGCCGAGAAGACGCTGCACGCGAACCCCGGCAAGCACGGCGAGGTGCCGTCGTTCGAAGTCGACGGCTCGCTGCGGTTCTTCGCACGGCACCTGAACTGACACGGGGTCGTAGTGCTCGACGCGCCGGCCGGAGCTCGTCCCCGGCCGGCGCGCCCGGCCGGCCGTTACCGTTCGCCATCACCAGCGGGGACCGCCATCACCAGCGTGGGCCGCCATCAGCAGCAGGGACCGCCATCACCGTTAGGGACCGCTGTCCCGGGCAGGAAGCACCCTCACTGATAGGGGCCGCCCCGGTAGAAGCTGCTCCCGCCCGAACGTGGCCGGTCGTCTCTGCGATGCGCGGCGTCGGAGCGCTCATCCGGCGCCGAGCGTGCGGCAAGAGCGCGCAACTTTCCCAATCCGGCCAGGACTTCGGGACGGTTGTCGGCCTGCTTCAGCCACACGGGGAGCCGGGGGAACATCGCCATCGTCGGCGAAGCGGTGTGTTGGCGCAGCACGGCGCCGACGTAGGCGGCCAGCTCCTCGATGTGCTCCTCGTTGTACGCCCACAGGATGTGCCCGACACAACGGGTCTGCAGCCACAGCGGCTGCCGGAAGAACGGATCCTCGGTGCCCCCGAGCGCCGCCCCTACGAGCGCGGCGCCCTGCACCTCGGCCTCCCATTCACCGGTGGCCCCGCATGCCGCGCACACGAGACGGCGCGGCATGAACATCAGCTCAGTGAAGTACCGAGGTGCCTCAAGGTCCGGCCTGAGTACGGCGATTGCGCGGCCTCCGCACCGCGGACACACCACCAGAATCCGGCCGGCGAACTGCGCCAGCCACCGTCCCGTATCGATATGACGTGCCGGACCGCTCGACTCAGACTTCATGCCGAGCACCATGGCACACCTCCCAGCAGTCCAGTCGGCCAGCCACTGCCCTCACGGTCAGGGCAGGTCAGGGAGGCAGGTCAGGTCAGCAGGTGGCCGGATCCGGGTATGCGTCCGGGGGCAGATTGCGGATCAGTTGTGTCCAGTGGTTGCGCCGGCTCAGTGCGCACAGGTGGGCGGCGGTGGCGTCCGTGTCGGTGTCCCACAGCCGTACGGATCCGTCGTCGCTTGCGGTGGCGAGGGTGCGGCCGGCGGGGCTGAAATCCACCTTGGTCACGGTGCCGGCATGCCCGGTGAGGACGGCCGTTGTCCGGTGGGTGGTCATGTCCCACAGGCGTACGGTCCTGTCGAGGCCGGCGGTGGCGAGGGCGTGTCCGTCGGGGCTGAAAGCGGCTGCGAGGACAGCGTCGGAGTGGCCCGTCAAGGTGGCGAAGGGGCGGCGGGAGGCCACGTCCCACAGGCGCACGACATGGTCGATGCCCGCCGTGAGGAGGTGGGTGCCGTCGGGGGAGAAGGCGGCGGTGAGGACGCCTTGGGTGCCGGTGGGCAGGGTGCCGGTGAGGCGTTGGGACGCCACGTCCCACAGCTCCACATCGCCGTTGTCGCCCACGCCGTTGCCGGTGACGGCCAGCGCGGCGATGCGCGCCGTGTGACTGGCCAATGCCGCCACCTGGCGGCCCGTTCGCACGTTCCACAGCCTTACCGTGTGGTCCGCGTGGGCGGTGGCCAGCATGCGCCCGTCAGATGGGACTGGGTGCGCTGGCCGGCACGGCACACGCCGGCGGCACGCACACCTCGTCGGCACCGACGGCAACCAAGTCGGTCGCCTCCGTCGCCCATGCGAACTGGTGGGACGGCCGCCAAGCCAACACCGCCTACAAGTACCGGCTGTTCACGCGGCCGAGCAGCACGGCCCCGGTCAAGGGCACCCTGCCCGCCAACCTCGAGGTCAAGATCCTCCGGCACGACCAGGCGACCCACTGGGACAAGATTCAGCTGTTCAAGAAGGTCGGCAAGCTGAAGAAGGGCACCACGGGGTACATCCACTGGGCGAACGACGACGCCCCGATCTGCCTGCCCCAGTACCCGCAGCCCTGCAACGCCTGGTGACGAACGCGTCACCGGCTGGGTGAAAGCCTGAACGGGCAGTTCGCCGCCCCCACACACACGGGGTGGCGAACTGCCCTCCTCCTATGCCTCCTCCTATGCCTCTTCTCGTGCCTCTTCCCGGAAGCATTGAGTACGTGCGCTCTTCGACTTGAGTAGGAACCACGGTGTCCGGGTGGCGCAGGCGAGCCAGGATGGCGGACATGACCGGACCCGATCCCCATATCACGGACACCCCCGTGGCGGCGACTGACCCGTTCGCACCGTCCACATCGGCAGTGCGCGTGTTCGCCGCCCTCGGCCTTCTGCTGCTCGTCGTTGCCTACGGGGCGTTCTTCATCATCGTGATGAATCAGGCCTACAGCGGCGACGGGGCAAGCGGGCCCCTGGTGGGTCTCGCCCAGGGGGCGATGGGCCTGTCCGCCGTCGTGGGGTTGTTGGCGCTTGCGCTGCCCAGCGATGGGATGAGCTACGCGGCGCGACGAGGAGCCGTGTGGCTGCAGTACGCGCTGGCGTTTGCCGGTCCTGTGCTGGCTGCTGTCGACTTCGCCTAGGGCCACGAACGGTCGGTGCCGGGAAGGGCCATGGACACGGGGGAGACCGGCCCTTCCCGGCACATACATCTTCAGTCGGGGACCCCTGTGGCCTCCAGGGCCGAACGGCCCGCCTGCGCCCCGCAACCGGCCCTCGGCGGCGGGGCGTTCGGCCCCCATTGCGGCCCCCATTGCGGCCCCCATTGCGGCCCCCATTGCGGCCCCCATTTCGGGGCCCATGGCGACCCCGTTGCAGTCCCCCTTACGGCACCCCGGTGCGAGCCCCTTGGGATGGCCGGTCGGCGACGGTGCCCGCCGGTGCTGCCGTGCTGATCACGTACGCTGCCGCGCAGACGTACGGGATCTTTGGAGCAGCACGGTCATGTCGGAATCGCAGGAGTACGCACCCGTCGCGAGCAGTCCGCACGGGCCCTGGCTCCACGAGCCGGACCGGATGCACAGCCTGCTCGACGCAGTGATGAGCCTGGGGCGGGGGCTCGAACTCCCGCAGGTGCTCAGGGGCATCGTGGAGGCGGCGGTCACCCTCACCGACGCGGAATACGGGGCGCTCGGCGTGGTCGGGGACGGTCAGCTGGCACAGTTCCTGCCCGTCGGGATGTCCGACGAGCTCATCGGGCTGATCGGCCGGACGCCGTGCGGCCGCGGCATCCTCGGTGAGCTGATCCGCAACCCGTCGCCGCTGCGGCTCACCGACCTCACCAGGCATCCGCACAGCTATGGGTTTCCGGCCAACCATCCGCCGATGCGGACCTTCCTCGGGGTGCCGGTCCGGGTCCGCGACGAGGTGTTCGGCAATCTCTACCTCACCGAGAAGCGGGGCGGCGGGTCGTTCGACGCGGATGACGAAGCCGTATTGACCACGCTGTCCACCGCGGCGGGAGTGGCGATCGACAACGCCCGCATGTACCACGAGAGCCGCCGCCGCGAACGGTGGCTGGAGGCGCTGGGCGAGATCACCCGCAGTCTGCTGTCCGGCACCGACGCCGACGAGGTGCTGCGACTGATCGCGGAGCGCGCGCAGGAGGTCGCCGGGGCGGACAGTGCGGCGGTCCTGCTGCCGGTATCCCCGCCCTCCCCCTTGCCCTCGTCCCCGCTCCCGTCCGCTCCTTCGCCCTCGGAGCCGTTCCCGCCCTTGCCCTCGTCCTCGTCTTCGTCCCCGCTCTCGTCCTCGTCTTCGTCCCCGCTCTCGTCCTCGTCCGTGGACCAGCTGACGGTGGCGGTGGCGTGTGGAATGGGCGTGAGCCGGATCCTTGGGTTGCCCGTGCCGGTTGACGGTTCGCTGCCTGGGGCGGCCGTCCGCAGCGGCCGGCCGGTGGTCAGCGCCGACCTGCGGGCCGACCCCCGGGCGTATCCGCTCGGCCGGGACGCTGCCGGGAACGGGGCGGTGAAGCCGTCCGTGGGGGAGGAAACGCCCGTGGCTGGGGAGGCTCCCGAGAGCGAGGAGACATCCAGAGGTGAGGCGGTGTCCAAGGGCGAGGAGCCGAACGGCGTCGCCCTGGGCGGGGAGCCCGTACAGGTGGACGGGCCGACGGTCGCCGTCCCGCTCCAGGTGGACACCGGCCGTGGTGCACTCCGGCTGAGCCGCCTGGCCGGGCGGCCCGCCTTCGACGAGGCCGAGGTCACCCTGATATCGGGCTTTGCCGACCAGGCCGTGATCGCTCTGGAACTCGCCCGCCGGCGGGCCGAGTCGGAAGAACTGACGGTCCTCCACGACCGTGACCGGATCGCCCGAGATCTGCACGACCTCGCCATTCAGCGGCTGTTCGCCACCGGCATCACGCTGCAGAGCGCGACCCGGCTGATCGACCGCCCGGAGGCCGCCGAGCGGGTCGGCCGCGCGGTCAACGACCTGGACACCACCATCAAAATCATCCGGTCCACCATCTTCGGACTGCGTACCACCGGGGAGGGCAAGGACGGCCGTGGTCTGCGCCGCGATCTGACCGAGACCGTGCAGCGGGCGGCCGGCCCCCTCGGCTTCACCCCGGCGCTGCGGATCGACGGCCCGGTGGACGCAGCGGTCCCCGATGACCTGACCGGCCACCTCGTGGCAGTGGCCGCCGAGGCCCTGAGCAATGCCGCCCGGCACGCCGAGGCCCGTCACCTGGATGTGCTGTTGTCGGTGACGGCGGGCACGGTGACGCTGGCGGTGACGGATGACGGGGTGGGGGTCGGCGACGCACCGCACACCGGAGGGCTGGCCAACATGCGGTCCCGAGCCGAGATGCACGGCGGCCGCCTGACCGTCGAACGGCCGGAGAGCGGCGGCACCCGTATCGTCTGGCGGGTACCGTTGCCCGACTGAGCCGATCCGTTCCCGCTGTCGGCCCGAATCGAGACGATCTGGCTTCGTTGCCGGACCGCCTAAGAGCCCCATTTCTGTCGTCCGGTGCCGCAGTTACGGTCGCGGTGCCCTCAGCCGTTCGACGACCATCGCCGCCTGGACCCGGCGGCCCACCCCCAGCTTGGAGAGGATCGCGGACACCCGGTTCTTGACCGTCTTCTCCGAAAGGAACAGCCGGTCGGCGATCTGGCGGTTCGTCAGCCCGAGGCCGATCAGGTCCAGCACCTCCCGTTCGCGCGGCGAGAGCCGGTCGAGGTTGGACGACTCCGACCCCGCCTCCGTCCCCGTCCCCGTCCCCGTCCCCGTCCCCGCCTCCGCGCCGGCCGACCGGCTCCGGCCCGGGGCGCGTAGTCGCTCCATCACTCGCTTCGCGGTACGCGGATCCAGCATCGACTGCCCCGCAGCGACCGTACGGACCGCGTGCACCAGCGCAGGGCCGTCGATCTGCTTGAGCACATAGCCGGCCGCCCCGGCCATGATGGCGTCGAACAGTGCCTCGTCGTCGTCGAAGGACGTCAGCATCAGGCAGGCAAGATCCGGGACGCGGGCCCGTAACTCCCGGCAGACTTCGATCCCTTCGTGGTCACTGCCGGGCCCGTCGGTGCCGCCCAGCCGGACGTCGAGGACGGCCACCTGCGGCCGGACCGCCGGCACCCGGGCGAGGGTCTGCCGGGCGTCCCCCGCCTCCCCGACGACCACGATGTCCTCCTCCGCCTCCAGCAGGTCCCGCACACCGCGACGGACGACCTCGTGGTCGTCGAGGATGAAGACGCGCAGCGGCGCGTCCGCGGCGCTGACGGGCGTGGCGGTCACAGGGGCGGGGGTGGCGTGGGCGGGCGTGGCGGCGACAGGGGTGGCGGTGACAGGGACCGTGTGGGCAGGCGTGGTGGGAGCAGGGTGAAGGGGCTGCTGGTTCATGCGCTCTCGCTCTGTGGTTCTCGCGGATCGGCGGGGCACGAGGGTCCCGACCACGAGGTTCGTCGGACCCGGCGACCGGCGCAAGGGCCGAACGGCCCTGGGGAGCGGGGCCCTTCGGGCACAGCACCGCGTTGCGATACTGACGCCCCCGTTCAGGAGGTCGGTCCCATGCCGCAGTCCTACCAGCCCACGCGCCCCGCTCCGTCCGCCCGTCTCTCTCAGCCCGCCCAGCCCGCCCAGTCCGCCCTGTCCGTCCCGTCCGCCCAGTCTGTCCGGTCCGTCCCGTCCGCCCCGTCCGGACGGTCAGCCCTAGGTGCCGTGGGTACCGTCGGCGGCGATTACCACGCCCTGCTCGCCCGGCACGACGCCATGCGGCTGCGGCGGCGCATCCTCGGTCAGGGCCGGTCGCCCGCGCAGGACTTAACGCCCGCCTCCTACGACGGTGCCGCGGACCAGCGGCTGATCACCCAGTACCTGGATCTGCTCACACCCTTCGGCGACCTGATCGCCCGCCTCTACGACGAAATGTTCGCCCGCTGGCCTTACTTGCGGTCGCTGTTCCCGGCGTCCATGGACTTCCAGCGTGCGCATCTGGCCCGCGCCTTCTGGTACTTGATCGAGAATCTGCACCGCCCCGGCGAGGTGGCCGCCTACTTCCGGCAGCTCGGCCATGACCACCGCAAGCTCGGGGTGCGTCCGGCGCACTACGAGGCGTTCGAGACCGCGCTGTGTGTGGCGCTCCGGCGCACCGCCGGGCCCCGCTGGGTCGAGGCGGTGGAGGAGGCGTGGGTGCGGATGGTGCGGTTCGCCGTGGCGTCGATGGTCGAGGGCGCCGACGCCGCACTCGCCGAACCCCCGTCCTGGCAGGGCACGGTGATCGCCCACGAGCGGCGCCGCCCGGACCTCGCGGTATTGCGGGTCCGACTGCATGAGCCGTACCCGTACCGGGCCGGCCAGTTCGCGGCGGTCGAGTCCCCGCTGAGGCCGCAGGCGTGGCGACACTATTCCTTCGCGTCGGCGCCGGGGCTCGACGGCGAGGTGGTCTTCCACGTCCGGCGGACCGGCCCCGGCGGGGTCAGTGAGGCGCTGGTCGACGGCACCCGGGTCGGCGACACCCTGCGCCTGGGCCGCGCGCACGGCACCATGACGCTCCAGGACGAGGACCGATCCCGCGATCTGCTGATGGTGGCGGGGGGCACCGGCTGGGCACCGATCAAGGCGCTGCTGGAGGAGTGGGCGGGCCGTCGCCGCGGAGCCGACGGTCTTCCGCCGCGCCCGGCCGGCCGGGTCCACCTCTTCGTGGGCGCGCGTAGTCGAGGCGAGCTCTATGACGCCGCGGAACTGAACCGATGGGCTGCTCGGTACGACCGGCTGCGGGTGGTGCGGGTGCTGGACGAGGACGCCGTCATGCCGGGCAGCGAAGGCTCGCTGGCCGGGTACGGCCCGACCCCGCACGAGGACGCCGTCCTGGGAAGCGCCGACCCATCGGCCGGGTACGGCCCGCTGGCCGAGGCGTTGGCGCGGGACGGGCAGTGGTCGCCTCACCTCGCCTTCGTCAGCGGTCCGCCGGCCATGGTCGGCGCCACGGTCGCGCGGCTGACCGCGGCCGGTATGCCGGCCGACCACATTCGCCACGACCCGGTGCCGGACCCGTTGGCCCCGCCGACCGGCCGCTGCGCGGCGTACCCGGCAGCTGCCGAGGGGCAGTGAGCGGAGCGGCAGACGGGCGGCGAGCGGAGCCCCAGAGGGACCGGTACTGGAGCGGCAGACGGAACGGTGACTGGAGCGCCGGGGCGACGCCAATCGGAGTGATGCCAACTGGAGCGGTGCCAACCGGGGTGATGCCAACTGGGCGCGGAGAGTCGCGCACTCCCGAGACGGGCCGAACGGCCCCTGGCGGGCGACTACCGGGAGCCTTCTACTGGCCGGCAGCCCCCTGCATCAGCAGCGTCAATAGGAGAGTGAGCACGCCGTGAACAACATCCCGGCCCGGCACACCGCCGGGACCGTCACCGACCCTGACTCCGGGCCAGCTGTCGCCTCCGCGGGGACTGTCACCGACCCCGCGGGAGCTGTCACCGACTCCGCGGGAGCTGTCACCGGCTCCGCGGGAGCTGTCACCGGCTCCGCGCTGCTGGCCTGGGCCGATCGCGAGGCGTCCCGCTGCAGCACGGAACTGGACCGCGCCGAGGCCCTCCGCCTGTTGGGCAGCGTGTCGCTGGGCCGGATCGTCTTCACCCAGGACGCATTGCCGGCCATCCGCCCCGTCAACCACCTCCTCCATCACGGCGAGGTGATCATCCGCACCCACGAAGGCGCGGCGCTGACCAGCCTGACCGAGCATGCGGAGGACGAGGGGGTGGTCGTCGCCTACGAGGCCGACGCCATCGACCCGGCCACGCACTGCGGCTGGAGCGTGGTGGTGACCGGCTACTGCCACCTTGTGACCGATCCCGACGACCTTGCGCACTACCAGGCGTTGCTGCACCCGTGGGCCGACCACCGGATGTCTTACGCGCTGCGAATCCGCCCGGACTTGGTCACGGGGTTGCGACTGTCCCCGAAGACTTGACCGGCCGATGCCGGTACGGCCGGCGAGCCTGCCGTACCGGCGGTCGTCCACGAGGGCCAGACCTTGGGCTGGATGAGAAACCGAAAGCACCCGAACACCCCAAAGAATTCAGAGGACTCAAAGAACCCAAAAAATCCGGAGGACCCAAAGAATCCAAAGAATCCAAAGAAACCCCAACAATCCAACACGCTGAGGCTGGCGCGATCGCGGGGGTGGGGCTGGCCCGGTCAGCTGACGTGGTTGACGGGCCAGCTGGTCAGGGATTCCTGCTCGCCACAGTCCTTGGTGTCCTTGTCACCGCGGCATATGAAGACCGAGCCAGTGGTGGTGAAGGTGTAGCTGGCCAGGCTCAAGTCCACGGACTTGGTGCCCTTACCGCACAGGGTCGCCTGCTTGACAGGCGGCCGGGGAACCAGGTCATAGGTCCACTGGGTCCACACCGAGTAGCAGTCGTTACCGGTGTTCTTGAAGTCACCCTTGATGACGAGCTTGGAGAACACGGAACCGTCCTTGGGCTGCACCGACCTGGTGCCGGATGCCGTGGCCGTGCCGTACGTGGCCTTCCACGGGACGGGCGCGCCCGCCGCCTTGACGCCGGCTGCCGTCGCGGAGGACTGCCCCAGGGTAAGGAGGACAGCGGCGGAAGCCAGAACAGCGGCTCCCGACGTGAAAATGCGACTGGATTTCACTGAGTTTCCTTTCCAGAGTTGCCGAGACTTGCGCAGAGTTGTGCAGAGGTTGTCATCAGCAGTTGTGCGTCCTCGACAGGCCGAAATCGCGGCAGTGCAGGGGAACTGGTGACGGATACCGTTGTGCTCACCGGGGAAGGTTGGGAAGGTGTCGCCATCCTCGTACCAGAAGTGGCCGTATGCCCGTCGGTACCTATCGGTACTCGCCGAAACCTGCTGCCACCGCATTCGATCTGCTCATCGAGCCGAGGCGAACGGCGTTGAATTCCGGGTGCATTCCTTGGTGCTTGAGGTTGGCCACTCGCCTTCCCGTGGAGGGTTGGCCATATCGATCACCATGAAAGCGGCGACGGTGGTTGCCTGTATCCCGTGCTGAGCTACCCAACGTGGAATTCCCCCCTGCTGTGATGCTGCACTGCACCCCGCCACCCGTCGAACGAGTGCACTCGTTTCTAGCACGGGAAGCGGATGCTAAAGAAAGGCATTATTTGGGTGGTTGAGCGTTCGCCGACTGGAGGCGAGCGCATGCGGGGAGCGAGATCCCCGCCTGCCACCTGCCCGTGTTGGTCTTCACCCGGCTCGGCCATCCCTGAGAGACGTCAGGGTTCGATCAGCCTGCAGGACGACGGTCGACGCGACCGTGGTCTGACGATCTCGCCAAGCCTCGTCGCTACGTTCGGTCGTTGAGCAAAGATCCATTTCGGTATGCGAGAGGCACAGGTCGAGATGAACAGCGAACTCGCGGGTGCGGTGGGCGTGATGAACGAAAGGGGCGAGGTGGACGCGGTGGGGGCGGTGACCCGACGGTTAAGGATGAGGCGTCGCCGGCGAACGCATACCGGGGCGGTCTTCGGTGCGGTGGTGATGGTCGGGATGGCCGCGGTCATGAGCACGGCCGGTGCGGCACAGGCCATGTCGGGTGGCACACAGCTGCCGCAGCGCGGGGCGGCACCCTGGCTGGCGACGCTCGCGGTGAAGGGCGACGCCCCGTTGCTGAACCGCGCCTCGTGCGGCGGGGCACTCATCGCCCCGGACCGGGTGCTCACCGCCGCCCACTGCCTCGACGGCCAGGACTTCCGGCGGGCGGAGGTGCACATCGGCTCATCGGTTCTGTCACGCGACCCCGGCACGGTGCGGGACATCCGCGCGGTCACCCTGCATCCGCGGTACGAGCTGCTGCCCTCACCCGCCGATCCCCGTAACCCCGCTCTGTCGTCGGCGGCATCCGACCTGGCGGAGATCCGTCTCAGCGCCCCGGTACGCGGTGTCACGCCGCTCCGGATCGCCCCGCATCGGCCGCGCCCCGGTACCCACGTCTCGATCTTCAGTCACGGCACCACGGCGGCACCGGATCCTTCCCGGCCGGGCCAGGAAATCCGCGGTGATGTCCTGCGGCGCGGTGACCTCACCGTCCGCACCCATGCGCAATGCGCCGCCCAGACACCGGCTGTCGTGGACGAGGCATCGGTCTTCTGCGCCCGTGATGTGCCCGGTGGGCGGACGACCATGTGCTTCGGGGACAGCGGCAGCCCACTGGTCGTCCAGGGTCGGCGCGGCCCGGAACTGGCCGGGGTGTTCAGCTTCGCTGGCGAAACGGCAGGCAAGGTCTGCGGACAGCCGGCCGACGCCGGATTCGCCGATGTCCCGGCACTGATAGGAGAGTTGGGCTGACGGGAGGCCCTATCGTCCGGTCCACCTCGTCACGTCCCGCTCAGCACGCAGTCTCCGCACAGCCCACCGCCCGGCACACGGTAATACAGGCAGCAGCTGCGTCGTGAGAACGCCGGCACGGTGGGATCCAGGGTTCCGCAGTCGCGTAGTGGCGTGGTGTTGAGGAGGGAGGCGGTCAGTGCCACGGCTCGTTCTGCGGCTTCCCCGTGCCCCGTGCTGCGGCACCAGCCGTGCAGCACACGGAGGGTGCCGACCAGCGCCGAGGCGGCGTTGCCCCACAGCACCTTGGGGGAGATCGTGGTCGTGGCGCTGATGGCGTGGTGCAGCGGCACCAAATGATCGCGCAGGACCGCTGCCCGTAGCCGGCTTGCGAGGTCTTCTACGGCAGGCAACGGCAGGGGAGAGCGGGAGGGGGAGAGGGAAGGACGGGGGCAGGGAGCAAGGGAAGGCCGGGGGCAGGGGGACAGAGAAGGACTGGGGAAGGGCAGCCAGAGGTCGTCGGGTGCGCTCCGGTCCGGATGCCACCACAGGGCGTCGCCGCCGAGGTCGGGGACGCGTCCGGCCAGCACCGCCGGTCCGAGAGCGATCGACCACAGGCGCCCGGCGAGTCCCTGATGGACGAGGGACGCGGCGACCCGTGCCTCTGCTGTGCCGAGCCGCGTGGCCACCGTCTCCAGGCGATTGCGCAGTGCCGGTGAGACGCCCTCTCCGTACAGCTCCGCAAGGGGAAGAAAGCCCTGATCGCGTGGTGCTCCGGCGCTGGTCCGTACGGAGAAGAACGGCCCCACGGCGGCGGCGCGGCCGAGCACTGCGGTCATCGGCTCCTGGGGCACCTGTCCTCCTCGCTTCTCGCTCAGGCTGGGTTGCCCGGCCCGGATCGTAATGGCCGGGCCGGATCGCGTGTCACACCGGGCGGCGCACGGCGATGGGATCCGGTAGCCGCACACGGGTGGCCGGCCCGTGATCGACATTGCCCGGTGCGCTCGCCCCCCAACGCGGCCAGTAGGCCACCAGGGCCTGTGGTGAAGTGACAGGGGCAGTCGCCGTTGAAGACGAGGTACCGGTGAGCCCTACGCTCGACTTGGGCAGGCAGGGCCAGGATTTCGTACGCTGCCTCGGCAGTTGGTCCGTCCGCCAAGACCGGAGTTCCGGGACAAGAACTTTGAGCTGCGACCGGTTGAAGACGGTGTCGTCATGAGGGCCGACGCATCCGAGCAGGGGCAGATTCTGGCTCGCCGACCGTCCGCATAGGGCGGCGATGGCGGGATGCACGCACGTGGCTTCGACCGCACCCGTGAATGTCCGTACCTCGACGCCGATCCCCACGAGTGCACGGAGGGCGCAGGGCCGCCGGGACCCGCCCCCCGGCTGGGCGGACTGGCGGGAATGGGCCGCCAACCGGTGGCCGTCGTTCGCGTGACCGTTTGCGCCCAACACGGTGTGACTCGGCTCTGGGAGCGGGGCCCTCGGTCAGCCATGGGCGCAGCCTGGAAACTCGACAATGCAGCCGTGCCGAGCGCAGCCGTGCCAGCCCGTGAAGATCCGGAGGTCCGCTGGACAGGCCCTAGGTCGGACGCAGCAGCGTCCGCCAGTTTTCGGGCGGCGGAGCGGGCGGAGCGGCGGAACAGCAGAGCGGCAAGGTATCGACACATCGACACAGGGGCCGATTTTCGCCGTTCCCGCAGTGCTCACTCGGAGTGCGGCCGCCTGGGCGCGGCCGGTCACTACAGCGTGTCGTTCGCCGGCGGTCGCTGCCCCGAGTGCGTGGCAGTCGCCCCGGCTGCCACGGTTTCAGCCGCGGTCTACCGGGCGGCCTTCCGCGCTCACCGGGTAGCCTTACGGCCAAGATCACGCCATCGGGGGAGGCGGTTCGACGTGCGGGCTGTCCTCCAGCATCGGGAGGGGACAGCGCATGAGGCAGAGGCTGGCAAAGGTGGCCGTCGCCGTCATCGCCACCGGATCGCTCGCAGCGTGCGGAGGTGGAGGGTCGAAAGGCGCGCCGGAAGCCTCCGGCGGCGGTAAGAAGCCGTCCGCGCACGCCTCGGAGTCGGCGCCGGCGCCGTCGCTCAGGCTCAAGGTCCCTGCCACGTACGACACTTCACACGGCTGGCAGCTCTCCGGACGTCAGGTCGGAACGTACGCTCTGCTGCCGAAGGCGGGCGCGGTGGCCGTGATGACCGGTACGAAGTCCGGCTACCGGGTGACCGTTCGTGACGCGGTGACGGGTGAGGTCCGCTGGACCGGCAAAACCTTCAAGGACCTGGCCGAGGGCGAGGCACCGGGGATATTCGTGTCCACCGTCGGGGGCAAGGAATACCTGGTCACGTGGTCTCGCGGGGAGAAGGGCGGGGACGCGGTCGCCAAGGCAAAGCTGGTCTATGCCGTGGACGTCTATTCCGTGGACGGCTCGGGCGGCGCGGTCGCCCCCGCCCGCCACATCGAGGTCCCGGCCAGCGACTACGGCAACGGCCGGATCACCGACGGAGGGGAGCGCCTGCTGATACCCGAGACGGACAAGCACATCGGCGCCCTCGACGTGACCACGGGCAAAATCACCACCTACGACACCGGTTCGGTCAAGGCGCCCGACCACTGCTCGTCGTGTTCCTACGGCAACGAGATCGTCGCCCTCACACAGCACGACCCGGTGGTGTCCAACGAGGGCGCAGGCTCCTTCGGTGTCCCCGGCTCCTGGGACAGCAGCCGGATCGCCCCGGCACAGGCCGACCCCGCCACGGGTGCTGTGTGGCCGGGCACCGGCGGGAACCTCATCGCCCGCTGGGGGCAGAAGAACGGTGGCGACCACAACGTGTGGGCCGTCCTCGACAGCAAGACCGGTCAGGTCCGGGCGTCGGTGATGTGCGCCAAGCCGTTCATCGGGCCGGCCAGTGACCCTGACTCCGCCCTCTCCCCGAAGGGCCGTTACCTCGTTTCGGAACACCTTGCCTTCGACCTGGAGTCGAAGAAGGGCTACTGCTTCGAGGAGAGCGACAGCCGCAAGCCTCTTACCTTCGACGCCGTCACCGACGACGGCATCGCCTACGGAACCTCACTCACCAAGGGCAGCCTGACCGGCACCAAGGCCCCCGTCCAGCTCTCCCTGGCCACGGGCGCCCCGAAGGCGCTCCCCGACAACTCCTCGGTCCCGATCGCCGACTTCGCGGGGGTCGGCATCTTCAGCCACGCGGAGGGCAACGTGCCGTACCTGATCGTCTACCGGCACAAGGGCTAGACGGTTCCGTTTACGTCAGTGGGCCAATGGTGCGGATGCGCTGTCGGGCCGGGGGGCTGTTGGCTCCGGGGTTGCTGTGGGTGTGCCGTCGCCTCCGGGGTGCTGTGGGCTCTGGGCGTGCCGTTGGCTTCCGAGGGCGTGCCGTGGATTCTGGGTGTGCTGTTGCCTCCCGGGGCGTGCCGTGGACTCTGGGTGGGCTGTTGGCTGACACGCAGTGGGTGGGCATCGAGGCGTAACTGCCGGTCGGATTGGGTCGTCGGTCGGTGGGGCAACCGGGAACCTCAGGACTTCACTTGTGCCGCGTGGAGCGTCCTGGCTGCCGGCGCCCGTGGACGGTCATGGTCTCCCGGCGGACCTCCATCGGCTCAGCAACCGGTCGCTGGTCCGCGTCCGCGGCGCCACCGGTTGACTGACGCTGGGCGGTGGCCTCCCCCGGGGCAGTCCCGGCTGCGCACGCACCCGTGTCCGCCGGACCAGTTTCAGTCCTGCGGTCGCTGCTGGCCGTCCAGCAGGCGGAGGGTGGCGAGCGCGCCGCCGTCGGGGGCGTTGGTGAAGTGCAGGGTGGCACCGAGGACCCGGGTCTGGCCGGTGGCGATGGTCAGGCCCAGGCCGTGGCCGCTCTTCCGGCCGCTCCCCGAGCGGGTCTTGAACCGTTGGGGGCCGTGATCGAGGAGGTCGTCCGGGTAGCCGTCGCCGTGGTCCCGCACGGTGACGACCGGGCCGTCGACGGTCAGCACCACCGGCGCCCGGCCGTGCTTGTGGGCATTGGTGATCAGGTTGCCCAGAACGCGTTCGAGTCGGCGCCGGTCGGTCTCCACCCGGGCGTCCTGTACGACGTCGACATCGGCTGCCAGGCCGGTGGCCTGCACTGCGCGCTCGGCCAGCGGCCCCAGTTGGTGGATGGCGAGGTCCGCCTGCTCGACCCGGGCGTCCAGCCGGGAGATCTCCAGCAGGTCCTCGGTCAGCCGGCGCATGGTCTGGATGCGTTCCTGGACCATCTCCGTCGGACGGCCGGGCGGCAGCAGTTCGGCCGCCGCGTGCAGCCCGGTGAGCGGGGTGCGCAGCTCGTGGGAGACGTCCGCGGTGAAGCGCTGTTCGCTGTGCAGCTTGGTCTGCAGGGTGGCTGCCATGGTGTCGAGCGCGGCAGCCACCGCTGCCGCCTCGTCCTGCGCCAGGTCGGGGCGCAGGGCACGGGGGTCGCGCACCCGGGCGTCGAGGTCGCCGGTACTGATCCGACGGGCGACGCGGGCGGTGCGGTGCAGCCGACGGGTGATGCGGGAGACCGCGAAGAGGCCGACGAGCAGGGTGACGCCGATCGCTGCGGCGGAGGAGCCGATGATGGCCCGGTCCAGCCCCTGGAGGGAGGCGGCCCGGTCGGTGTAGTCCACGCGTACGGCCAGGACCCGGCCGCCGTCGGCGGGGGCAACGGCCCACATCGTCGGCCGGCCCTGGTGGTCCGCGAGCTGGGTGCCGTGTTCCTTGTGGTGGACGGCCAAGTCGCGGAGGTTGTAGGGGAGGTCAGGCGGATCCACCGAGGCGTTGTGGCCGAGTGGTTCGCCGGCGACGTAGGTGGCCACCGCGTCGTCGAGTGCGTCCAGGGCGGCGCCGCGCGCCTGGTCCTCGGTCTGCCTGCCGACCAGGGTGTGCACCAGGATGCCGAGCAGCGCGGCAAGGGTGCAGCACATGACGGTGATGAAGACGGCGAACTTCCAGTAGAGGGACGCCGTCCAGGAAGGCAGCCGCAGCGCAGCCCGCTGCCGTGCGCCGCTCATGGCGTGTGGCCCGGTGAGGGGGTGCGTGGCGGTGCGAGGGTGCGCGGCGGTGAGGGGGTGGGTGGCGGGGAGGGAGTGAGCCGCGGTGAGGGGATACGTTCCGGTACGGGCGTACGCTCTGGTGCGGGTGCGCGTTCCGGTGCGAGGGAGGAGACCTTCTGGTCGAACTCCATCGTCCGGATCTCCATGGTCTGCCGTCGCTCGTCCCAGGCGTGCACGGTGCGCATCTCGTAGCCCGGTGAACCGGTGGGCTCCCGCATGATCACATCGCCGTCGGAGACTTCCACGGACAGCGGGGTGCCGGCGGTGTCCAGGATGCGGTTCACCACCCCGCCCCTGAGCATGTAGGCCCAGACGGCCAGGGTGTGCTCGGCCCCCTCGATACCGACGATCAGCTCGTCCTTCCCGTCGTGCGTCAGGTCCTGGTACTCGGGGGCCCGCACGGGACAGTGCTGCGGCTTGTCGCCGCACTGCTGAATCCTCCGCTCGGTGGCCTTGTCGAAGGCCGGCGCGTCGTGCCGTGCGTCGTCGGCGATCTGCGCTCTGACCACGTCCAGCGGGTCCAGCCTGCGGATATTGCCGGACGGCACCCGGGGCAGCCCGGGGAGGGGTGAGGGTCCGTCCTGGCCGGTCTTGTCCGGGGGCGGCTGCGGGGCAGGCGCCCGGTCGGGCCAGAGGCGGGCCGGCGCCGACGCCACGGGGGCGGCTCCGGCGCTGCGAGGCTCCCCGGTCGCCCCTGTACACCCCGCCGCCACCAGTGTCATCGTGGTCATCGCGCCCACCGTCGCAAGGGCGAAGGCAACGCTCCGTGCCCGGCGGGGGAGCGGCAGGGAACGACGGAGGGGCACAGGACTTCCAGAGAGCACGGGACGGCAGCGTATGGGGACAATGATGTTTGCTGACCTGCATGACGGCAATCCCACGGTTGTGTAACGGTCGCCCGTAGATGGGCCCACAGCGACCAGTGAATACGGTGACAAGTGATTGGTAACCAGTGAGCAGTGACCGGTCACCGGTGCCCCATACTCAGTGAGCAGTTGACTCGATCGATTCGGCCTCCCGGTCGAGTGGTGTGTTTTGTGGTGCGCGTTCCTGAGCGCACGGCGTATCTGCTCCCGGCGGTCCGCAGTTGGGGCTAGCTCTGGTGTTTGCCGGACATCGTCATCGAGGTCCATTCCAGGCCTGACCCGGCCGACCCGGCCTGACCCGACAGCCGTTGCAGAACCAATGCGGCATCAATTCCAGGCTCAGCGTGGCACCGTGCTCAGCCGGCGGTCGGCCAAGGCCAGCCGAGCTGGAGAAACATGCCGAGGCGGTCGCTGACGGCGCGTATCTCCGAGATCTTGCCGTTGGTGACGGTGAACCACCAGATCTGCTCGACCTCGAAGGAGCGGTTGGTGGGCTCGGGCATGCGCGGGTGGTAGCCGGTATGCGTACCGGTGACGGTCAACCGGGCGACTACGGTGTCGTCCTCGGCGACCAGGGCGTCGGGCTGCATCACGCCTTCGCCGAATGCGTCGAGCTGCTGGCGGAAGCCGTCGAAGGCTGCGCCGGGCTCGTCCGCCTCGCCAAAGATGATCTTGTTGTGGTCGATCACGTCGAGCGCCATGTAGTGCGGCAGATCGTCGAGTCGCCGCTCGTTGATCGCCCGGAAGAAGTCCGCGACGACCTGTTTGTTCGCCATCGGCGACAGCATAGGAAATCCCCCCAAAACTTACGACGTAAGAAAGCCTACGTGCACCACGGTAGACTTACGACGTAAGAAAAACAAGAGCGGTCGGAGGAGTCACGGTGGGAAAGCGAACTCGCGGCGAGCGGGCGGGTCTCTCGCGGACGCAGGTACTGGACGCTGCGCTGGCTCTGGTGGACCGGGAGGGCGCCGGTGCGTTGACGATGCGTCGCCTGGGGGTCGAGCTGGACGTCGAGGCGATGACGCTCTATCACTACGTCCCCAACAAGGACGCCCTGCTGGACGGCCTGGTGGAGCGGCTGTTCGCCCAGGCGCTGCCCTTCGCCGATGAGAACGCGGAGGCTGACCCAGGCGCGGAGAGCGCCGACTGGCGCGCGCTGCTGCGGACGTACGCGGTCTCGCTGCGCCAAGCGCTGCTGCGCCACCCAGGTGTGCTCTCCTTTGCAGCGAGCCGCCCAGCGGTGACCCCGGCAACGCTTGATGCGGTGGAACGCGGTTTGGCAGCCCTGACGGCGTCGGGATTTCCGCTGGGCGCAGCAGTGCACGCCCTCAATACCCTCTCGCTCTTCGTCGTCGGCCACACCGCGGCCGAGGCCGCCCAGCCCACCCAGGCCGACGCGCCCGGTTCCCCTGCCTGGCTGGCCGAGCTGGACGCGGCCCGTTACCCGCTACTCACCGAGGCTGCCCGCAGCGGCGCCGGAACAGACGACGCCGAACGGTTCGACTTCGCCCTCAATGCTCTGGTCAACGGCTTTGGCGCCGCGCTCGATTAGGCACTGAGCCGGCCGCGGCGTCCGCGAAGGCGTTGTGGGGTGAAGAGCGGACCGAGCGCGACAGGTGCGTACGGTGAGCGGGTGGTCGTAGGTGCGGCTGGCGGCACGGCATCTCTCCGATGCAACTTCCGCGTCTGGGGGCCAACGCGGTGACATCAGCCTCGTGGAGCGCGCGTTGGACGACCTTGACGTACGGTGGCTCGGGAAATTGCATGCGGTGTGCTTGTTGCCTGCCTCTCCCCGGAATGGAGCCCGTCCATGACCGCTGCCACTCGTGAGGTGTTCGAGCGATACCACGCCTGCTGGGAGGCCCGCGACCCAGATCGGATTGCTGAACTCCACACGGTCGACTCGGTGTTCCATCTGCACTCGGGTCAGGCTCCTGTGCGTGGACGGGAGGCCATTCGCGAGGCGGCGGCCGGGATGTTCGCTCTCGTTCCGGACTTGGCCTTCAAGTTCGTCTCGCTCCGCACCGGTGAGGATTTCTGGGTCGTCCAGTGGAAGTTGACCGGGACGTCGGTGTCCGGTGCTGCGATTGATGTCGACTTGATGGACTTCGTTGTGGTGGAGAACGGCGCGGTGAAGGAGAAGCACTCCTACGTGGACGGGGTGGCGATGCAGGCCGCGCTCGCGTCTCCCGAGGCAGCCGAAGCGGAGGCTCGCTGAGGACGGCTACCCCTGTATCACGCCGTTAGGTTGTGAGCTCGGACTGGGTCGGCACGCCCGCGCCGGAGTTGCCGCGGGCGTGCAGCACAGTCACCACATCCAGTGCTGGAACCAGGCGGTGAGCAGAGTGATGGCGCTGCCGCCGATGGCGTACAGGGCGCCCCGCAGCGGCTCCTGCCACAGGGGGCGTGTGCGCTGGTCGGAGTGTTCGCGCTGGGAACGCTGGTCGGGGGCCCCAGCCTCGTCGGGGCGGCCCACCGGTTCGGTGGTACCGTCGTTTTCCATAGGTGTGCCTCCAGAGAATCGGGTCTTCGCGGTCCTGAGCTGCGTGGTGCATCGCTGAGAGAGCCCCCTCGACGCCCGGGCCTAGGAATCCGGTCGAGGTTGGGCTCTCTCTTGCGTTGTCACGATGGTAGCGAGCGATAAGAGGAACACCTTCTGAGCGGAGGCTAGTTGGGCGGCGCTTTCCCGGTGCCCTGTTGGTCGTGTGTGCTCCGTGAAGAGTGGTACTGACGAAGTGCCTTGCCCCTCCTCCCAACCCGTCGCCGACCTGCGCACCCACGCAAAGCCTGTGCCGGTCGTCACGCCCACGCAGACGTGCACGATGGTGAACAGGGGCGTCAGTGACCCGATGATGAAGACCCCACAGCGGTGCACAAAGACTCGTCGACGAGGACGATGAACGGCCGTGGCGCCGGTCCGCACGGGACGACCAACCGTCATGCCGCCCTCGATGGCAACGTAGTTGCCGTGCCACTGGCCAGGGAACTCATTGGTGACCGAGTGACCGAGTGACCGAGTGACCGCGTGACCGAGTCGACAAGGAACGGCATGTCGTCGGTGACGACCTCGACGACGGAGTGGCTGGAGGTCCGGCCGGCAGCGGTTCTTCTCGACGGTCGGCGCGGGCGCCGCTGTGTCGTTGGCTGGTTCGTGCGGGGTCCTGTCTGACGTTCTGCCTGACGTTGTGCCTGACGTTGTCCTTCCGCTTCGAGAGCTGGTGTGTACAGCGAGTGAAGGGTGAGGCGTTTGATCCACCAGGCTCGACCGAAGCGTGCAGTCTGGCACGTGCGGGGGTCATTCAAGAGTTCCCGCTGCAGTGCGCCATGCATTGCGACCTACCATTAGAGAAGGACGCTCATCATCATGAGCAACACCTCCGGCATTGAGACCCGTGAGATGGCCGACGACGAGCTCGACGGCGTCGCGGGTGGCCTCTCCGTCAGTGGCTCCGTGGAAGGCCTGACTGCCACGTTCGCCCCGGGCCCCAATGGCGTGCCGATTCTGACCGGTGGCTCCGTGAAGTCCCTCAGCCTCACTGTTTCGGACATCCCGCTGGGTCCGATCAGCAGCTGAGCCACACCTTCGGCACGGTGCTGACCCACCGGATGCCGGAACTACCCCGGGGCGTTGTGAAGTAACTCGGGGCCCTGGCTGATGTCGGCCTTCAAGACCTGGCTGTGGTCTTGAAGGCCGACATTGTCGCGTGGGTGTTGGGGGAGGGTGGGGTCACTGACAGCTGATTTAGCGCTATCGGCGGCCTCTGATTCACATTCTCGGCAGCTGTCTGTGTCGCCGCGTCAACGCGGCACCGACGGTCCCCGGACTACGGACGGGAACCACAAACCCAGCGCGCCGCTGCGCCCGGCTGCTGACAGGATGCCTGCACGTTGAACACGAGGACGAGCACGGCACGAGCACGAAAACGAACGCGAAAACGAACATGAACATGAACGCGAACGCGAACCCAAGCGCCGACAAGGGCGCGGCCACGAACATTGCACCGATTACTTACGTGCGGATAGCCGAAGCCCTCATCGACCTTGGGATGATTACCAGCGAGACGAGCCAGAGCGTTCTGGCCGATGCCGTGGGGTACGCCACCGAGCCGATCAGGCACCGCTATGAAGTCGCAAGCGCCCTCGAATCCTTCGGCGTGGCTGTGTCCATCCACTCCGAAGACGTCGATTTCGCCGATGCGCACTATGAATGGCTCTTGAACGAGGCTGCGGCCCTCACCGGCGGCCAGGTCACTATCGCGAACTACCGCTTCGAGAAGGACGATCCGGACGACGAAGAATGCGGCCTGGGCACCATGCACTTCGAATGCAACGGTAAGCCTCTCTCCTTCTCCATCGAGCAGGAGTCGAACGATTACCTCGATATGGGGGCAGCACAGGCAGCGATTGAAGCGCTCAGTCCCGATGGTGACCCTCGGGAATTTCGCTGTGTCGTGCAGGAAGGGAGGCAACTCTCCGACGACATCATGGTCCTGGCCACCGCCGAACAGCGTGAGGGGCTTCGCCAACGCCTCGGTATCGCGTTCCAGCGTCCTTGGCGCTGACCGGATGATGCCTGGGTGAGGCTGGACGGGGCTGGACGGGGTCTGAACGGGACGGGGTCTAGAAGGGACGGGCTTGGAAGGGACGGGCCTGGAAGGGGCCGGGCCTGGGCGAGGTGGATGATGCCTGCATCGGCATGAGGTCTGGACCGCCAAATTGCCGTGCGGCTAAGGTCCGTTGATGTCCTTGATTGTTCCTTCACTGCCGCCCGGCTACCGTTCGCGGTCCGCAAGCGTCCACGACGTCCCGGCGATCCACACCTTGGTCATGGCCTGCGAGGAAGAGGTGTACGGGCGGGTGCGGACCGATGCCGGGGGCATCGCAGCCGATCTCGCGCGGCCTGGATTGGTGCCGGAGTTGGACACCGTGCTCGTGCATGACCGGGCCGGGTGCCTGGCGGCCCGGGCCTGGGTGGACCGGCGCTCCGAGATCGATGTGCATCCGCAGCACAGAGGGCAGGGTCTGGGAGTCGCGTTGCTCGATTGGGTGCAGGCGCGGGCGCGGCAGGCCGGCAGCGACGGCATCGTGCAGACGGTGCCGGACGCGGACTCGGGTGCGGTCGCGCTGTTGCGCTCGCGCGGATACGAGCCGCTGGTGACGTCATGGCTGTTGGAGTTCGCCATGCCGGACGAACCTGCCGTGCCCGAGCCGCCGACGGGTGTCACGGTGCGGCCCTTCCGTGCCGCTGACGGGCCCGCCGCGCATGTGCTCGTTCAGGATGCGTTCGACGAGTGGCAGGAGCGACGGCAGGCGTACGAGGAATGGGCCGCGCATACCGTTGAGCGGTCTGCCTTCGCCCCGAGGCTGTCGGCCCTCGCCTTCGTCGGCGATCAACTGGTCGGTGCGGCCTTGGCGTTGGACGTGCCGAGCACGGACGAGGGCTACTTGGAGCAGGTCGCCGTACGCCGTGACCATCGAGGGCGGGGGATCGCCCGGCTGCTGCTGCGCGACACGTTCCGCGCGTTTCACCGGGCGGGCCGCCGTACCTGCACGCTGTGGACGCACTCGGACACCGGCGCGCTCGACCTGTATCTACGCGTGGGCATGACGGTCCGGCACAGCTCCACGGTGTTCCGCAAAGACCTCCGTTCTTAGTGCGCGAACGACGCGACCTTTACGTCACGCCGGCGCAGTGGATGCGGGGTGTGTGGATGCGGTGGAGTGCGGATCCGGGGGGAGGCGGTGCGGCGGAGCGTGAAGGCAGGGGCGTACGGATCCAGGTGATGCGGATGCGGGGGAGCGCGAAGGCGGGGGAGCGCGACGGCAGGGGAGGGCGGATGATGGGGGCGGAGTGCTGGTGGGGTCTGGCTACCCTTCTTCCGTCAGTGCGGTGACCAGTTCGTCCAGTCCGTTGAAGCGCCGGTCGAAGGCGTCGGAGCTCGTCGGCGGGTCCCCGACCGGTCGGTGGACGTAAGCGGTCCGCATGCCCCTTGCCTGGGCTCCGCGGAGGTCCCAGGCATGGGCGGCCACCATGAGTACGCGGTGTGGTGGGCATCCGGCGGTGTCGATGGCGAGTTGGTAGATCTCCGGCGCCGGCTTGTAGGCCAGGACGGTTTCGGCGGACAGGGCTTGGTGCCAGCGCAGCCCGGCGTGTGCGTTGAGTCGCAGGAGGGCGGTGCGGCTGGCGTTGGAGAGACCCAGTACGGGGAACCGCTGGGCGAGCCGTTCGAGACCGGCGACCGAGTCACCCCACGGGGGCAGGCGCTGACCTGCGGTGGCCAGGCGGGCGATGGCCGCCGGATCGGTGAGCCCGACATGGTCGGCCACCCGTTGCGCGGCCTCGCCGTCGATGATCTCGCTGTTGGCGTACGCGCGTTGCCCTTGCCCGATGCGTTGCTGCTCGCGCTCCACATGCCTCTGCCACACGGTGAGCAGCTCGTCGATGGCCGCGTCGTCGGACGCGGGCACCGCCTCGCGGATTGCGGTTCGCAGGCCGCGGGGTTCGTCGACCAGGGTTCCCAGGACATCGAAGACCACGGCGTTGATGTCGCAGAGCTCGGCCATGCGTTCTCCTCTTCGCCTTGCGCGTCACCATTTCAGTAGGTGACGGATCTTGCCGAAGGGCCCCGTCACCGGTCAAGATGGTGACGTGGATTTCGCATTCGTGAGCGGCAACCCGGCCCTCGACCTGGCCGGCACCGTGAGGTCCCGTCGAGACGAGCCCACCGACCTCCTGGCCGCGCCCGCAGACCTCGCGCGGTGGGTGGCCGCATGCGACGAGCTCCCCGACCGCGTCAGCGCCGACGCGACCACCTTCGAGTCCGCACTGTCACTGCGAGAGGCGATCTACCAACTCGCGCTGGATCGCGTGCTCGATCGGCCCTTCGATCCCGGGAGCCTCGACATCGTCAACGCCGCGGCCGCCGGGCCCGTGCCCACGATCAAGCTCAGTGACGCCGGGCTGCAGGTGTCGGGAGACCTCGTCGCGGTGCTTTCTCACCTGGCCAGAAGCGGTATCGCGGTGCTCGCCGATCCCCATGCCTGCCTCAAGGAGTGCGGCCGTACTGGCTGCACTCGCATCTACCTCGACCGCTCGCGCGGCGCCCGGCGCACCTGGTGCGGGATGGACGAGTGCGGCAACCGCGTCAAGGCCGCCGCCTACCGGGCTCGCAGGCGCGCCTCGACCAGGGGCGAGGGGACCTCCTGACGTCCTACGGGAAAACTTGCCGTGCGGCCGTCAAAGCCACCGCGAGCCCGTTCAACCGCAGGCGGGTGGCGCCGCGCAGGTGGGGGAAGTCGTGGTCGGGCTCCGCGGAAGGGGTGAGGAAGGCTGCTTGTTCGGTCCACTGCAGGTGGGTGCCGTCGGCCTCCGGGTGCAGTTCGACGGTCACCAGCGAGGTCCAGCGTGGCACCTCGTCCACGCAGGACGTGTACGCGTAGACGATCCTCGACCCCGATGCGATGTCGAGGTAACGGGACTGGAAAGCGAGCCGTTCCGGCGGTGCGTCTGGAACCGTGGAGAAGACACTGGTCGCCGACTCGCCGCCGTTCACGGTGAAGTCGTGACGGTACGACAGCTGGCGGCCGGGCAGCTTGAACCACCGGCGCCGGACCGGAGTGTCGGCGAAGGCCTCGAACACCGCGCTCGGAGGCGCGGCCAGATGGGATCCGACTGTGAAAGTGTCGTGCCGCACCCCTGGGACCGCGTTGCCGACCTGCCCGCCAGCGGCTGTGTCGGCTGCGTCTGAGGCACCGGTTCCGGCGGCGTTGGTGGCCATCTTTTCCTCACCTGGCATTGCGTTTTCTCACCTGGCATCGTGACGAATCGGGCGAGCGCCCATTAGTTACTAACCGTATGTAACGGGGTGTGGCCGCTGCGTTCAAGGCCTCGCTCTAACGCACTTCCATGTCAGCTACGCACCTTCATGTCAGCTATGCACTCGGAGGAAGGGAAGAGACATATGGATTCCGCACTGCGTGCCCGGCTGGCGACGGCCGGGGTCACGCCGGAATGCGCGGCGACCATCGAGCTCGTACGCGACGTGCTCGCCCGCGTCGGAGACAAGTGGACCGTCCTGGTCATCACCACGCTGGCCGACGGACCGCTGCGCTTCACGACCCTGCACGAGCGGATCGCCGGGGTCTCCCAGCGGATGCTGAGCCAGACGCTCCGCTCGCTGACCCGCGACGGACTGATCACGCGGACTGCCTACGCCGAAGTGCCGCCGCGCGTCGAATACGCGCTCACCCCGCTCGGGCAATCGCTCAGCGACACCGTCACGCATGTGGTGCGCTGGGTGCAGGAGCACCAGACCGAAATCGTCCGTAACCGCGAGGAGTTCGACGGATCCGGCTCTGTGACGCAGTGAGGCAGTAACTAATCCCGCCCCGTGTCCCGTTTGGCGCGAGCGGCGCATGTGCGGCGGCGATAGGAGCCGGCGGCGAGGAACAGGCCGATGCCCCACACCAGGAATTGGGGGATGCCGTAGACGACGATCCAGGGGCTGAAGATGCCCTCGGCGTTGAAGTCTTTGATCGTCTGTGCGGCGGCCCAGGCGGTGTAAAGGAGGAGGAAAGCCGAGACGGTGAAGGCCGTGCCGGCCAGCGTCCGGCGCGGAACTCGGCGCCCGGCAAGGAATGGAGTCCAGCTCGGGAACACCACACCCCACGGCCGGACCAGGCTCCACGCCAGGATGCCCGCGAGCAGGGCCAGACCGCTGAGTACGAAGAGGTACGGACCGCCACCGCCCGCGTACCACTCCCGGAACTTGTTCTCGTCCGCCCACAAGGGAATTCCCAGCGCCCAGACCGCGTGCAGCGGGATGAACCCGACGGTCGCCGAGAGCGCCGAGGCATAGGCGGCTCGGACGGCCCACCGGGGCGGCGGCGGAACTTCACCGATTTCGATTCTTGGACGGCGGACGGCGCTTTCGGACATGGCCCGATCTCCTGACGAGTGGGAATACTTGAGTGGGAAGGCGTGAGTGGGGGGGAAGACTTCTGATCACTAGTCACGTTTCCACGGGTCTGCCTTCGAGGGCGTCGAGCCCAGGACTGAAGATCACTCATCCTCCGCGGTGACCGAGGCACCGAGCCTTTCCCCCGCGTGGGGGAGCCGGTCTCATCCTCGTCCACCGGGTAGAACGTGCCGTCAGACTGAGCCCGGTTGATTCCCGCCGTGCGGGTTCCCGCAGGTTGAGCGCTACGGAAAACCTCACTGGGCCGGACGGAAACCCGCATACCGCCGCTGAGCTGCGGTTTCTAGCTTGGAGGGCATCGAGGTGCCTGCCTCGGGTGACTGACCACCAGCTTGGAGACGCACGTGCTGCACACCATGTTCTTGGCCCTGCCGCAGGAGCCCGCGAACGGGATCGCGGGCTGGGCCGCCCATCTCGTCGATATCTTGGGCGGGCCGGGAGCCGGCCTGGCCATCGCGCTGGAGAACCTCTTCCCGCCGCTCCCCAGTGAGGTGATCCTGCCGCTGACCGGGTTCGCTGCCGGGCAGGGAGTACTCACTCTGGTCTCGGCGCTGTTCTGGACCACGCTCGGCTCCGTCGTGGGAGCAGTGCTCCTTTACTGGATCGGCATGCTCTTCGGCCGCGAACGCATGCATGCGATCTGGGCGAAGCTGCCGCTGGTCAAGGCATCGGATCTGGTACGGACGGAGGAATGGTTCGCCAAGCACGGCACCAAGGCGGTGTTCCTCGGCCGCATGGTGCCGATCTTCCGGAGCCTCATTTCCGTACCTGCGGGGGTGGAGCGCATGCCGCTGCCGGTCTTCGTCATGCTGACCACGCTCGGCAGCCTGATGTGGAACTCCGTGCTGGTGCTGGCCGGTTACTGGCTGGGTGACCAGTGGGCGGTGGTGGAGGCCTATGTCGGGATCCTGTCCAAGGTGGTCGTGGTTCTGGTCGTCGGCGCCTTTGTCGGGTACCTGGTCGTTCGGCTCCGGGGCCGCAACCGGGCCCAGCACCGGCGCACTTCGTGATCCCTCACCCGCACTCCCACACCACGGGCCCGCTCCTCGCACCGCCTGGTCGATCTTGCTCCGGGTGTGCGGCCGCATTAGGCTCCGGCTCCGTGCAGGGGGACTCCGCGGACATCATCATCACCACCACCAGCCACCCTCTTGCGGACCGTGCGGACCGTGCGGACCGTTCCTACGCGGCGGACCCGTCAGACCCGTCAGACCCGTCGGTCCCGTCGGGCCGTGACGGCAAGGACGGCTTCGGACGGGACGATTCCGCGGCGGTCCGGAAGCTTCCGTGGCCGCGCAGGAGCCTCGGCGCGCTCCTCGGTTGTGTCACCGCCCTGCTCGGCTTCCTGCACCTGCTCCTCGTCGGCGCCGCCCTCGGCCCGTTCCTGGTATGGCCGCCCACCCGGAATGCCGCTCTCGACATCCTCACCGCGGGAGCC
The DNA here is from genome assembly GCF_043202395.1 of Streptomyces sp. NPDC048197. Classification (NCBI taxonomy): domain Bacteria; kingdom Bacillati; phylum Actinomycetota; class Actinomycetes; order Kitasatosporales; family Streptomycetaceae; genus Streptomyces; species Streptomyces sp. NPDC048197. The sequence goes on along the minus strand of NZ_JBIDAJ010000004.1, from coordinate 174,318 downwards.
CGTCGGCTGGCAGGCCTGGAGCGGGCCCGTCGGTCCCGGTTCTTCGGCGACCGCTTTCCCGAGCACTACCGTGCGTCCGACCGGAAGACCCTGCGTTATCTGGTGGTCCGCAGTTGTTCGGGATTGCTGTGCGCCGTGGTGATCGGACTGCTGGGCTTTGGTGTCGTCCTGGCAGGACTGCTGATGTGGGGGACCGTTCACGGCCGGCTCCGGTGGGACGAGTTGCTGATGCAGGTGGTCCTCGGCGGTGTGCTGCTCTTCCTCGATGTCCAGGGGCTGCTTTCGCTCGCTGCCCTGGATGCGCGGAGTGCCCACGAGTGTTTCGGTCCCTCCGAGCGGGAGTTGCTGAAGCGGCGCATCGACGAACTGGCCACCAGCCGGGCCGCGGTGGTGCAGGCGGTGGACGCGGAACGCCGGCGTATCGAGCGGGATCTCCACGACGGGGTGCAGCAGCGGCTGGTGGCGCTCGCCATGCTGCTCGGGCGGGCGCGCAGGCGGCGCGATCCCGGGCAGGTGGACGCCCTGCTGCACCAGGCACACCAGGAGTCCCAGGAGGTCCTCGCGGAACTGCGCGAGGTGGCCTGGCGCGTCTACCCGTCGGCGCTGGACAGTCTGGGACTCGAGGAGGCGCTGGGTGGGGTGGCCGAACGAAGCAGCCTCCCCGTCCGTACGCGGTTCGACGTCGCCGGTCCGCTGCCGCAGCCGGTGGAGGCCGCCGCGTACTTCGTGGTGTCGGAGTCGGTGACCAACGCGGCCAAGCACGCCGGTGCCACGTCCGTAACGATCCAAGTCATGGGTCATGGGCGGTGGTTGACGGTGCGAATCCAGGACGACGGCAGGGGCGGCGCGGATCCGATGGGCAGCGGCCTGAGCGGACTGCGCAGCCGGGTGGCCGCGCTCGACGGCGCTCTGCACATCGACAGCCCGCCCGGGGGGCCGACCACCATTTCCGCGGAGCTTCCATGCGCGTGATGATCGCCGAGGACTCGACCCTGCTCCGGGAAGGAATGGTCCGACTGCTCGTCGAAGAGGGGCACGAGGTTCCGGCTGCCTTCGGTGAGGCGGTGTCCCTGCTGAAGGAGATGGAGTCGCGGCGACCCCACGTCGTCGTGCTGGACATCCGGATGCCGCCGACGCACACCGACGAGGGGCTACGTGCGGCGCTGGAGATCCGCGAGCGGTGGCCGGAGGTCGGTGTGCTGGTGTTGTCCCAGCACATCGAGCGCAACTACGCGGCCCAACTTCTGGCCACCAGCGCGGAAGGGGTGGGGTACCTCCTCAAGGACCGCGTGGCGCAGGTCGAGGAGTTCCTGGAGGCGTTGGAGCGCGTCCATGCGCGCGGCGCCGCCATCGACCCCGAGGTGGTGCGGCACCTGGTCGTCCGCACCACGCACGCCGACCCACTGGCGCGTCTCACCCCGCGTGAACGCAGTGTCCTGGAGGCCTTGGCGCAAGGGCACACCAATGCGGCCATCGCCCAGAAACTTCACCTCTCGTTGAGTGCGGTGGAGAAGAACCTCAACACCATCTTCGGCAAGCTGGAACTGCCGCAGACCACCGGTTACAGCCGGCGGATCCTGGCGGTGCTGACGTTCCTGAAGTCGTAGGTGGCGGACCGCCTCGCCCCGACCCGAACGGCCGCCTCGCACCGACCTCTGAGGCCGGATGGGGCCACCCCCACTCGCGATGGACAGCATCCTGTTCCAGGCGTTCCATACGTTCGTGCGTTCCATATATTCCATGTGTTCCATGACCCGCGCCAAGGGCAGCACTACCGAGGAAAAAAACTGGCGCAAGTGTCAACTCTGAAAGGGCATTGGCAGAATGACGCGTTTATCGGGCGAGAAGGACGCGAAGGACGAGCAGGACGCGACGAGCGGTGGGTACTCCCGCCGTAAGCTCCTCAAGATCGGGATCGGTGTCGCCGTGGGGGCAGGGGCCATCGGTTCGGGCACCGGGGTGGCGGTGGCCGGCGGGCCGGACGATCCGTCCAGCCCGACCTTGGCGACCAAGGTGAAGAACCTGAGCGGCCCGGCCGAGACCGGCCCGTTCGCCTCGCCGTGGACCGACCTCGGCATCCCCGTGCGGTGTCCGAACGGCACCATGCTGTTCGTCGGCGGTGACACCTTCAACGGCGACCACGTACCGCAGCCGGGCGAGGGCGCCGACGACTGGCGCGCCCCGGTCGGCCTGCGCTCCAGCAGCGCGGACCTGAACAACCTGCGGATCGACGGCAGTGTCGGCGGGGATCATGCGATCAGCCTGGTCGACGAGCCGCACAACCCGGTCGGCGACAAGGCCACGACGGCGATCCCGTCCGATGTGTTCGTCGTCGACGGCGTCATGTACATGCATCTCATGCGGGGCGTCATCTACGACACCCACCACACGGACTTCTGGCGCTCCACCGACAACGGCGAGACCTGGGAGTACCTGTGTCAGTGGCCGGGTGACCTGCACGGCGGCCAGTTCCAGCAGAAGACCTACGCCGTGGCCGAGGGCGACTACTGCTACGTGCTGTCCACGGTCTTCAACCGCGAAGTCGCCTCCGGGATGCTGCTGCACCGGGTGCGGAAGGACAGCCTCGGCAATCCGGACGCTTACGAGCCGTGGGGCTACGCGGACGGCGACTGGCGGTGGGGCGCGCCGCCGACGACCGTCTTCGGCACCCGCAAATGGGGCGAGATCTGCTTCCGGGCCATGGACGGCAAGTACGTCCTGACGTGGCTGAACATGAGCCCGTTGTCGATCCGGGCGATGGTCTTCGCGCTCCCGACGTCGGACCTCACCAGGACGCTGGAGCAGACGATGATCCTGCCCGGCAACCCGGGGCAGGAGACGGCCAACTTCGTCGCCAGCCCGTACGGCGGATTTGTGATTCCCGGCTCGACCTTCGGCGACTTCCACATCGTCGTCAGCCAGTGGTACGACCCCTGGAACTACCGGTTCATGCAGTACAAGATCAACATGCTGTCTTGAGGCGGCGCATCGTCACGTCGGGCGCCGTCGTGAGGCGGCGGCGCCCGGCCACCTCCTCGGCAATTGCCCAGGTCAGGGACGGGCCCGCCCCGAGCATGCGCATGACTGCCGTGGTCCGCCGCGTGGCGCCTCTTGTCAGTTACTAGGTAGACTGACCTACCTAGTAACTGAGAGGGAATGCGATGAGTGCATCCGGCACCGAGGCTGCCCGGCCCAGGAGGCGGCGAGGAGCCGCGCGCGAGCGCCTGCTCAGCGCCGCATCGCGCCGCTTCTACGCGGACGGCGTCTCAGCGACGGGGATCGACACGATCACCGCCGAGGCAGGCGTGGCGAAGATGAGCCTCTACAACAACTTCTCCTCCAAGGCCGACCTGGTGAGGGCCTACCTCGATGCCCGGCACGAGGAGTGGATGGGCCTGTACCGGCGGCGGCTGGACGAGGCCCCGGACGCGCGCGGCGGCGTGCTCGCCGTCTTCGACGCGTACGCCGATCACGCGGCCTTCGCCTATGAGCACGGCTTTCGGGGGTGCGGTCTGCTCAATGCCGCCGCCGAACTGCCCGTCGGGGACGAGGGGCGGGCCGTGGTGCGCCGGCACAAGGAGCAGGTCGAGTCCCTGCTCGCCGGGCATCTGGAGGAATTGCTGCCCGGGCGGCCGGAGGAGGCCCGTGCGGTGGCCGAGCATCTGGCGTTCCTGCTGGAAGGCGCGATGGCGCGCGCCGGGCTGGAGGGCGGGGGCACGCGTCTGGAGCATGCGCGGACGATGGCGGCGGACCTGCTGGACCGGCTGTGAAGCGGGGCACCGGACACCCGGCCGGCTCGGTGGCCGTGGGATCGCTGTGCGTGCTCGTCGCGTCGGCACTGTGGGGCACCACGGGCACCGCGGCGACCTTCGCCCCCACCGTCGGCCCCCTCGCGATCGGGGCCGTCGCCATGGGCCTGGGCGGACTGCTGCAGGCACTGATAGCCGCCCCTCGTATCGCCCGGGAAGTGCCCCGCCTGCGTGCGCAGCGCGGGGTGGTGCTGCTCGGGGCGATGGCCGTGGCGCTCTACCCCCTGGCGTTCTACAGCTCCATGCACCTGGCCGGGGTCGCTACCGGGACGGTCGTGTCGATCGGCTCGGCCCCGCTGGCTTCGGCCCTGATCGAGCGTGTCGTGGACGGGCGCCGGCTGACGCGCCGCTGGATGCTCGGCGCCGCCCTGGGGATGTCGGGGACGGTGCTGTTGTGTGTGGCCGAAGCGGCCAGGCCGCACTCCGTGTCGGGGGCCGGGTCCGTGCGGATGACCGTGCTCGGTGTGGGGTTGGGATTGGTGGCCGGGCTCACCTACGCGCTGTATTCCTGGGCGGCACACCGGCTGATCGGCCGCGGCGTCTCCTCCGGCGCGGCCATGGGCACCGTCTTCGGAATCGGTGGGGTGCTGCTCCTGCCCGTACTGCTGGCCACCGGCGCCCCGCTCCTCAGCTCGTGGTCGAACGCGGCCGTCGGCGCCTACATGGCCCTGGTCCCCATGCTCATCGGCTACGTGCTGTTCGGCTGGGGCCTGGCGCACGTCCCCGCGAGCACCGCGACCACGCTCTCCCTGCTGGAACCCGCCGTCGCGGCCGTCCTGGCCGTGCTGATCGTCGGTGAACGTCTGCCCCTGCTGGGATGGTTCGGCATCGCCGCGGTCGTCGGCTGCCTCGCCGTGCTCACCACGCCGCAACGGACGGCCCGGCGGCCGCGAGCGATCACCACCAGGACCACCCGGACCACCAGGACCACCACGAGGACCACCACCGGCGCCGGGGGCACTGACACCTCACGGCCCGGCGGTGCCTCTGCCCACGTCACCGCACCCTCCGTATCCACCGGGCGCGGACCGGGTTCCGCCGCGCCCTGAGTTCGTGGCCGAACGGGGCGCTCCCGGAGCGTAGTTCCAGGGCGCGAGGTGCTCGCGCTGGAGGGACGTTCACACGTCGCGGCGCCGCACGACGAACACGGCGAATGCGATCGTGATCAGCGGCCAGAGCGCGTACACGAGCCAGGAGCCGGGGACTGTGGCGGAGTAGCCCAGGGAGTGGGGGTCGGGCTCCCAGGTCTCGATCAGGCGGTTCCAGGCGGCCGACACCATCGCGTGCTTGATGTCCGCCGACCAACGATTGCTGTCCGAGAACATGGTGGGCAGCATCAGCAGGGCAAAGACGCTGGTGACCATGGTCGCGGCGGCGTGCCGGAGCAGCACGCCGAGGCCCAGGCCCACGAGTGCACAGACCGGGGCCAGCAACGCGGTGGCCACCAGCGGCCGGAACACCCCTGGGTGGGTGATCGGGACCCCGGCGTGCCGCCCGTTCAAAATGGCCTGGGAGACCAGGAAGCAACCGGTGGAGACGGCCGTGCCGATCGCGGTCCACAGTGCGGCGGTGACGGCCGCCTTGGCCAGGACGACCGAGCCGCGGGCGGGAACGGCCACGGTGGTGGTGCGGATCAGCCCGCTGCTGTACTCGCTCACGACCGTGAGGGCGCCCATGCTGCTGGCCACGAGCATCAACGTCCAGTAGCCGGCCGGCGGATAGGCGTCGAAGGGCCGGAAATCAGCGGGGCCGGAGCCCGCGGCCCGGTCCGCCAGCGTGGCCACGGCGGTCGCCCCGAGGACGAAGAGGACGGTGAGGGCGATCGTCCACGGAGTGGAGCGCAGGGACCGCATCTTGAGACACTCGGAGGCGAGCAGATCGCGGAAGCGGACGGGCGGTGCGGCGACGGGGGTGGGCCGGTGGACGGAGGTGAGTGTGGTCATCGGGGCTGTCCTGCCAGGTATTCGGTGCTGTCGGCGGTGAGTTCCATGAAGGCCGCCTCCAGTGAGGCGGTGCGGGTGGTGAGTTCGTTCAGCTGGATGCGGTTTTCGAAGGCGAGTGCTCCGATGCGGTCCGCCGGGAGTCCGGTCACGGCGAGCCTCTCGGCGCCGGCCGAGCCCTCCGGCTCGACCGAGGCGCCCGCCGCGGTCAGCACGGCTGCCAGTTCGGCGGCCCGCGGTGTCGTGACCACGACGCAGCGACGGGTGCCGCGGGCCGCGAAGTCCCGTACCGACTCGGCCGCGATGAGGGAACCCCGGCCGATGACGACCAGCTGGTCGGCGGTGTTCTCCATCTCCGACATCAGGTGGCTGGAGAGGAAGACCGTGCGCCCCTCGGCGGCCAGCCGCCGGAAGAGCAGGCGTACCCACCGCACGCCCTCCGGGTCCATACCGTTGATCGGCTCGTCGAACATGAGCACCGGCGGGTCGCCGAGCAGGGCGGTGGCGATGCCCAGCCGCTGCTTCATGCCGAGGGAGAATCCGCCGATGCGGCGGTGCGCCGCCTCGGCCAGCCCCACCTCCTGAAGCACCTCGTCCACCCGGCGCCGCGGGATGCCGTTGCTGCGGGCCAGGGCGGCCAGGTGGGCCGCGGCGCTGCGTCCGCCGTGGACCTGGCCGGCGTCCAGGAGGGCGCCGACGTGCCGCAGTCCGCGCGGGTGCTGGCGGAAGGGGACGCCGCTGACGGTGGCGGTGCCGGTGGTGGGTGTGTCCAGGCCGAGGATCATCCGCAGGGTGGTGGTCTTGCCGGCTCCGTTGGGGCCGAGGAATCCGGTGACCTGGCCGGGGCGTACGGTGAAGGACAGGTGGTCGACGGCCGTCTTGTGGCCGTAGTGCTTGGTGAGTTCGCTGACTTCGATCACGGCACCCACACTGCCGAGCGGACCCGCTATGGGCATGGGGCCGTGGGTGGCAATCGTGCGGCCGGATCGGCCCGTGGGCGTACGTCCACGGGTTGATGCCGCGCGGGTGGTGACCGGTTAGTCTCGCGGCGTGAACCGCATAACGATCACTGTGCTGCCCGCGCGCATGGCGCACCGCGGCCCGGTCCGCAAAAGGACCTGCCGCCCATGACGAGAACGAAGGCCGTGGCCTGGGCGGGGGGTGCCTGCTACCTCCTCATGGTCGGTCTGCTGGTGGGGGTCGCGCCGCGGGTGTCGGGGACGGTCCTGGGTGTCGGGGCACTGCTGGCCGTGAGCTTGCTGGTCGGCGTGGTGCGACGCATGCCGCTACTGGCTCTGGCCCTGGCACTCTTCGGATCCACCGCCGTGGTGACGGGCACTCCGAGCTCCCTCCACAGGAGCCTGGCGGTGTCGTACCAGGGCCAGTTCCTGTCGTTTCTGGCGGCGGACCTCGTCCTGGGCTTCCTCGTCGCCCACTGCGCACGGCGGGTCTCGACCGTCGCCGTTTCGGTGTCCTTCGTCGTGCAGTTCCTGGTGATCGGCCTCTTCGCACATGGGGACGGCCTGAGCGTCAATGGGCTGATCGCTCTGCTGGCGATGGTCGCCTCCTGCATCGCCGGCCTGCTCCGTCGCGAGCGCCGCGAGCACGCGGTGGCGCTGCGTTCGCAGGAGGTGGCCGAGGCGGTGACCGCCGAACGGCTGCGGATCGCACGGGAGTTGCACGACATGGTCGCGCACAGCATCGGCATCATCGCCATCCAGGCCGGTGTGGGGAGCCGGGTCATCCAGACCCAGCCGGCGGAGGCCCGCGAGGCCCTGCGCGCCATCGAGGCCACCAGCAGGGAGACGCTGTCCGGGCTCCGGCGCACACTGGTCTCGCTCCGTCAGGCCGAACGGGACGTGACCGCCCCGAAGCAGTCCCCGCTCGCACCCGCGCCGGGGCTGGCGGACATCGAACGGCTGGCGGCGGCGACCGCGGACGCGGGGGTACGCGTCGACGTGCGCCGAACCGGCGATGACCGCCCGCTGCCCGCCGACATCGACCTGTCCGCCTACCGCATCGTGCAGGAGGCGCTGACCAACGTGGTCCGCCACGCCGGCACCGGGCGTTGCCGGGTGGCGATCGACCACGGGGACGAGGAGCTGTTCGTGGAGGTCGTCGACGAGGGGCGTGGTGTCACGGGCAACGGCTCGGCCCACGGCTTCGGCCTCATCGGCATGCGCGAGCGGGTCGCCCTGCTGGGCGGCCGGCTCAGCACCGGCCCGCGCCCCGAGGGGGGCTACCGGGTAGCGGCCCGGCTGCCGCTGCCCGCACCCGTCGCTGTTCCGGTGGAGGCCCGATGACTGTCCGGGTCCTGCTCGCCGACGACCAGCCGCTGGTGCGGTCCGGTCTGCGCGTGATCATGGCTGACCACCCCGACCTGGAAGTCGTCGGTGAGGCCGCCACCGGTTCCGAAGCGGTCCGGCTCGTCGGCGACCTCCGCCCCGACGTCGTGGTGATGGACATCCGGATGCCCGGCATGGACGGGATCGAGGCCACCCGCCTGATCACCGCCGGTCCGGCAACGACCCGCGTGCTGATCCTGACCACCTTCGACGAGGACGACCATGTCTACGACGCCCTCCGCGCCGGCGCGAGCGGCTTCGTGGTCAAGGACATGGCGCTGGACGACATCCTCGCGGCGATCCGCGTGGTCGCCGCGGGCGATGCACTGATCGCGCCGGGGGTGACGCGCCGTCTGATCGCGGACTTCGTCAAGGGCCCCGAAAGGGCCGCCCCGGAGCGCTCCCCACGGCCGGTCGACGGCATCACCGAGCGGGAGCGGGAAGTGCTGACCCTGGTCGGACGCGGCCGGTCGAACACCGAGATCGCGGAGGACCTCTTCATCACGGTGGCCACCGCCAAGTCCCATGTGTCACGCCTGCTCACCAAGCTGGACGCCCGGGACCGGGTCCAACTCGTCATCACCGCCTACGAGTTGGGGCTCGTTACGCCGCCCCGCTGATCCTCTGCCCGGACCCATGGTGCACGTGGCGATCAGGGCCAGGCACTTGGTCCGTCATCGGTTTCCCCTTGCTTGACCGCTGGTCCAGTCCCAGTTCGTGATCGTGTCGCGCATCAGGCGAGCGGCTCTGGAGAGATGGCTGTCGGTGCACCGGAGAAGGGTGAGCGTGCGACGGCAGTCGGGGCTGTCGACGGCGATCCAGGCGACGGGGGCACTCGTGGCGGTGTGCTGGGCGAGGGCGGGGACGAGGCCGATCCCGAGTCCTGCGCTGATCAGGTCTGCCAGCGCGCCGGCCTCATCGCCTTCGCAGACGATTTTCGGCGTGAGCCCCCGGCCGGCGAAGAGGCGGTCGAGCAGGCGGCGCTGCCAGTGTCCTTTGCGGGTGGCGACGAAGGGCTGGCCGGCGAGTTCGTCGACGGTGACGGAGGGGCGGCCCGCAAGCGGGTGGTCGAGTGGCGTGGCCACCCACACCGCCTCGGTGTGCAGTTGCACCGTTTCCAGGCCGTCGACCGCGATCGGTTGGGACGCGACGCAGAGGTCGATGTCCTGGGCCCGCAGGCGGCGGGCCATGTCCTCGGCGGGCAGCTGGTGAAGCTCGACCTCGACGGAGGGATGGGCTCGTTTGTACGCGGCGAGCGGCCCGGTGAGGGTGAGCAAGGTTTCCGACGCCAGCCGCACGGTGCCGAAGCCGTCGCCGGTGGCCTCGGCGACGGCCCGTCGTCCCGCGTCGAGCTCACCGAGGGCGCGTTCGACGTGGGCGCGGAAGAGCTTCCCGGCGTCGTTGAGCCGGAGCCGGCCGGCCCGGTCGAACAGGGGGGTGCCCAGTTCGCTCTCCAACCGGGCGATGGTGCGGCTGAGTGACGGCTGGGCGACGTGGAGTTCGTCGGCTGCGCGGCTGAGGTGTTCCCGTCGTGCCACCACCACGAACTGCCTGAGCGAGTTGAGATCCACGCCCTTTGCTCCTTCCTTTGCGTCCCTGCCCGCGCTTGCCACGGCGCCATACCGTCAGGGTCATAACGCCATAGCGATATTGGTCTTGGACGTCATTACTCGTTGATCATAACGTCGTGGGCGATGGGGAATGGGAAGCGAGGGAGGAGACGCCTCATGGCCACCGCAACCGACAGGTTCCGCCCGGCCGTGCCGGCCCGGTCGGACACCACGCGGCGGACGACACCCAGCGGGTGGGCCCTGCGGGCCGTCGTCAGCGCGCACGTGGCGGCGATCGTCGGTCAACCGGTGTTCGCCGGGGTCTATCTGAGCGGCGACTACGACGCCTTGCGCTGGCATGCGGCCGGCGCCAACACCGTCACCTCGCTCGGATACCTGCAGGTGATCGTGGCGCTCATGGTCTGGGTGCGGCTGCGCCACAGCCGGCCGTTTCTGGCCACGTCGGCCGTGGTGGCGGCCGAGACGGTGCAGTACTTCGCCGGGATGGCCGGCGCGCTGTGGCTGCACCTGCCGCTGGGGGTGATGACCATCGTCGCGCTCGTCGTGCAGTTCATCGATGTCTGGCGTCGGCCCATGAGCCGGCGATCGCAACCCCCTGGCGAACGGCAGACCGTGCAGGGGCAGAAGAAGCAGGAGGCCGGCAATGAGTGAGCACGATGCGGACCGCTCCGGGCCGGCCCACGGCCTGGCACGGCGCCAAGTGCTGGGAATCGGTGGGGCCTTGGGGCTGATGGCGGCCACCGGGCTGTCGGCGTCGGCCGCGCTGTCCCGCCGCCCGTCGGTCACCGGTGCCGAACTGCGCAGCGCCGTACCGCTGCCGCCCGCGTTCCGGGTGCCGTTGCCGATTCCCTCCGTGCTGGCGCCGGTCAGCACCTCGGGCGGGGTCGACCGGTACGACATCACCCAGCGCGAAGCGACCCTGGAGATCCTGCCCGGCCTCAGGACGCCGCTGTGGACGTACGGCGGGACCTTCCCCGGGCCGACGATCGAGTCGCGCCGCGGTCGGCCGATCACCGTGACGCACCGCAACGACCTGCCCGTGCCGACCGTCGTGCACCTGCACGGCGGAAGGACCCCGGCCGCTTCGGACGGGTACCCGACCGACCTCGTACTGCCTGCGGGTTGGCCGGACCACACCCACGGCATGCACCCTGCCCACGGCACACACACCGCCGATGCCCCACACACTGACCACGGCATGGAACGCGACATGAGCCATGGCATGGGGCGCAACATGGGCCACGGCATGGGAAACGTCGCGGGGCACGGCATGCACGATCCGCGGGCGGTGCTGACCCGACTGACCCGCGACTACACGTTCCCGCTCGACCAGCGGCCGGCACTGCTCTGGTACCACGACCACCGCATGGACTTCACCGCGCCCGCGATCTGGCGGGGGCTGGCCGGGCTGCAGGTCGTGCGCGACGAGGCCGAGGACTCACTCGGGCTGCCTGCGGGCCGGCGCGAACTGCCGCTGATGATCGCGGACCGCGCGTTCGCCGCCGACGGCAGCCTCGCCTATCCCGCCCTCGACCCGACCCTGCGGGAACAACCGGGAGTGCGCGAGCCCTATCTCGCCGGCGTCCTCGGTGACGTGATCCTGGTCAATGGTGCTCCGTGGCCCGTGCACGAGGTCGACGCGGCCCGATACCGGCTGCGCATCCTGAATGCCTCCAACGCCCGGCACTACGAACTCGAAGCGGTCGGCGACGACGGACGCCGGCTCGATCTCGTCCAGATAGGCGCCGACCAAGGGCTCCTCGCCGCGCCGGTCACCCACCGACTCCTGCCGATCGCGCCGGCCGAACGCTACGACGTCATCATCGACTTCTCCGGTGTCCCGGTCGGCAGCCGCGTCCGGATCGTCAACCGGCTGGGCTCCGGGCGTACCCGCGACGTGCTGGCCTTCCGCATCGCACGCAAAGCCACCGACGACAGCCGCGTCCCCCGCACCCTCTCCAACGATCTGCCGAGCTGGCGCCGCTCGGACGCCGCCAGGGTGCGCGAGTTCTCCTTCCGCGCCGGGCGCATGCACGGCGATCACGGCTGGCTGATCGGCGGGCTGCCGTTCGACCCCGCCCGCTCCGATGTCACCGTCCGCTTCGGCGATGTCGAGGTGTGGCGACTGGTCGCCGATGTCCACCACCCCGTCCATCTGCATCTGGTCGGCTTCCGGGTGCTCTCACGAAGCGGTCGACGACCGCTGCCCCACGATGCGGGCCTGAAGGACACCATCTCCCTGCGGCCGGGTGAATCGGCGGAGATCATCACCCGTTTCGACGGTTACCGCGGCCGCTATCTCTTCCACTGCCACAACGCCGAACACGAAGACATGGGAATGATGGCGAACCTCGAAGTCGTCTGACGGCGATGGTCCGGTGGCTCGTGCCCGACCGGAGCCAGATCCCGAGCCGCTGCCGGGAGACGCGTCACCGTGGGCTGAGCCTTTTGACCATGACATGCTCCCTGCGTCCGTCCGGCAGCGCCTTACCCACCGGCCCGGTGTCGTGAAATCCGTTGCGCCGGTAGAGCGCGAGGGCGTTCTCGTTGCCGGGCCTGACCGCGAGCTGCAAGGCTTCGGCTCGCGTCTGCTGGGCCCACTGTTCCACCGCCCGGAGCAGATGGTCTCCCACGCCCTGCCCCCGCGCGTCCTTGCTGACCCACATCGAGATCAGCTCGACGACACCACGGTCCGGGCCCGGGACACCACTGATCATCCCGGCCGGTTTGCCCCCGAGTACCGCGGCGAAATGGCGTGAACCGGGGATGCTCAGGCGACCACGCCACCGCTCCTCGCGGTCACCCTCGCCCTGCCAGTCCGCGAGCCGGGACCCGAACGCATCAGGCGCGTCCGTGAGCGCGGCGATCCGCAACTCCCGCCACACGGTCCAGTCGTCCGCCGTCAGCACCTGCAACTCGATCATGCAGGGAGACTGCCGCCCGGATGCGGTCGACGGCAACTCCCTTTCGGGTCCCTTTCGGGCTCGGAAATTCCCTACCGCGGCGGCCGGGAAGGACGGAGACTCGTCCCATGGCTGATATGGGGTCGTTTCAGGAGGCGGTCACCGCGTGGGCGGCCGGTGGCCCCGGCGACCCCGCGCGCGAGGTGGCCGCGCGGCTGCCCGTACGGGCAGTGGTCCTGCTCGAAGGGCTGAGCGACGCCGCAGCGGTCAGCGCGCTGGCCGCGCGCCGCGGCCGGGACCTGGCGGCCGAAGGAATCTGCGTCCTGCCGATGGGCGGTGCGATGAGCGTCGGCCGTTTCGCCCGCCTCCTCGGGCCCGCCGGCCTGGACCTCCGCCTGACGGGACTGTGCGACGAGGCGGAACGCCGTTATTACGACCGCGCCTTGGGACAGGCGGGTGCAGCCCGGCAAGGGTTCTTCGTCTGTGCGGCGGACCTGGAGGACGAGCTCATCCGCGCGCTGGGCGTGACCCGGGTGGCGGAGCTCGTCCGGGCGGAGGGCGACCTGCGTGCCCTGCAGACCTTCCTGCGTCAGCCCGCCCAGCAGGGCCGCACCTCACAGCAGCAGTTGCGGCGCTTCCTCGGCACGAAGAAGGGCCGCAAGATCCACTACGGCCGCGTCCTCGTCGAGGCCCTCGACCCCGACCGCGTACCCGCCCCACTCGACGACCTGCTCGCCAGCCTCTGACCGCCGGGCGGGTCCGCGCTCGGTGGCAGCGCCTCGGTGGAAGCGCCGGCGTCACGGGAGCCGCCGGGGCGACGCCGCCTGTCGTGTCGTGTCATGGCGCTGGCGGAAGGTGCGTCGGTAGGTGTCCGGAGGTACGCCGAGGGTGCGGTTGAAGTGCCGGCGCAGCGAGGTGGCGGTGCCCATGCCGGTGACTGTGGCGATGGCGTCGATGCTGTCGTCGGAGTTTTCCAGGAGTTCTTGGGCGCGGTGGATCCGTTGGGTGTGCAACCACCGTAGTGGCGTGGTGCCGGTGACGGCGTGGAAGTGCCGGGCCAGGTTGCGTGGGCTCATGTTCGCCTGACGGGCAAGGTCCTGGACCGTCAGCGGCTGGTCGAGGCGGGCCAGGACCCAGGGGAACAGGGCGGCGAGCGGGTGGGGGCGGGGGTCGGGGAGGGGTGTGGTGACGAACTGTGCCTGGCCTCCGGGGCGGTGGGGTGGCACGACCAGGTTGCGGGCCACTGCGTTGGCGATCGCGGAGCCGTGGTCGAGGCGGACCAGATGCAGGCACAGATCCATGGCGGCGGCCTTGCCCGCGGAGGTGAGCACATTGCCGTCGTCGACGTAGAGCACGTCCGGATCGACGTGCACGGCGGGATAGCGGGTGGCCAGGGCCTTGGCATGGGCCCAGTGTGTGGTGGCGCGCCGCCCGTCCAGCAGGCCAGCGGCGGCCAGGACGAACGCCCCGGTGCACAGCGAGACCACCCGGGCACCGGCCTGGTGCGCCGCGCGGACCGCGTCGAGCAGTTCGCCGGGCGGTTCCTCGTCGATGTGCGCGTAGGCGGGGACGATCACGGTCCGGGCGTCCGGCAGCCGGTCCAGTCCTTGGTCGGGTTCGAGCCGGAAGTGTCCACCGACCCGGGCGCCGGGCGGCCCGCAGACCGTCAACTCGTACCAGGAGTCGGCGAGTTCGGACCAGTCGATGCCGAACACCTCGCAGGGCGCGGCGAGTTCGAAGTGGCGCACCCCTTCCGTGACGGCGAGTGCGACCGTGTGGGTGGCCGGGGCGACGGTAGTCATGTCCGGAACTGTACGAGGCATGGCATTCCTGCCGCTCGTCGTCCCGCTCCGCCGCAGGCACGCTGTCCGCGAGAGATCACTCGATGACGGCAGGAGGACAGATGCGATCCCATCCCCAGGTGGCGGTCTTCGGCGCCTATGGCCACACCGGACGCTTCGTGGTGGCGGAGCTCTTCGAACGCGGCTTGCGCCCCGTCCTGACCGGACGCGACGCCGAACGACTGCACGCACTCGCCCGGGCTCACCCCGGCCTCGACGTGCGGCCGGCGTCCGTCGAAGACCCCGGCTCCCTCGACCGCGCGCTGGCCGGCACGGCGGCCGTGATCAACTGCGCCGGCCCCTTCGCCACCACGGCCGCCCCCGTCATCGAAGCGGCACTGGCCGCCCGGATCCCGTACGCGGACGTCGCAGGCGAAGTGGAGGCCGTCGCCGACACCTTCGCGCACTACACGGAGCCGGCGCGCGCCGCCGGCCTCCCCGTCATCCCCGCGATGGCATTCTTCGGTGCCCTCGGCGATCTGCTGACCACCGCCGCACTGGGCGGTCGGCCCTCGGCCGACGAGGTGTCCCTGGCCTACGCACTGAGCAGTTGGCACCCCACGGCCGGGACCCGCGCCTCCAGCCAGGTCTCCCGGCAGCGCCGCAACGGCCGCCGCCTCGTCCACACCGACGGCCGCCTCGCATTGCGGACCGACCGGGCGCCGACCACCCAATGGGTCTTTCCCCCTCCGCTGGGCAAGCAGACCGTGGTCGCCGAGTTCACCACGGCCGACAGCATCACCATCTCCCGCCACCTCCCCGTCCGGCACCTCCACACATACATGACGGCCGCTGCGGTCACGGATGTCTTGGCCCCGGATGCCGAACCTCCCGCCCCCGTCGACGCCAGGGGGCGCTCCCAGCAGACCTTCCTGGTCGAGGTGGTCGTCCGGGCCGGCGCTACCGAACGGCGCGCCACCGCCCGCGGCCAGGACATCTACGCCGTCAGCGCACCCCTGGTGGTCGAAGCGGTCCGCCGTATCCTCGACGGACGTGTCAGAACGACCGGGGCCGCAGCACCCGGTGAGATCTTCGACGCCGCTGACTTCCTCCGCGCGTTGGCACCCCACCTCACGGTCGAGTTCGACCCGCCCCCGGAGCAGTAGCCGGCGGCCGCCTTACGCGTGTTCGCCCCCCCCAATCCATCCCAGGGATCATGGAGTTGCGACACTTCGTGGTCAGATACGAATTTTTATCAAGGGGGAGAGGGCGATGCACTCATTCGACCGGGGACTGGTCCTGGGCAGCGGAGGTCCCGTGGGCACGGCCTGGATGGCAGGGCTGGCCTGCGGGTTGCACCGCGATGGCGTGGATCTGGGGCAGGCCGACCTGTTCGTCGGCACATCGGCCGGCGCGATCGTCGCTGCGCTGCTCGCCACGGGGCAGGACCTCGGGCGGGTCGCGACCGTTCCGGCTCGTCCAGCCGGTCGTCGGCCCGAGGTCGATCCTGAGCGGATGGGCGCGGTGTTCGCGGTGCTCGGTGACCGTGGCCTGGAGCCCGGCGAGGCCAGGCGCCGAGTTGGCCGGCTCGCGCTCGACAGCGCCGACGAGGAGGCCGAGGAAGCGCTGATCGCGGGGCGGGGTGCCCTGATCGGTGCGCAGGTGTGGCCGGACCGTCGGCTGCTGATCACCGCGGTGGACACCACCACCGGTGAGCCCGTGGTGTGGGACCGCGACAGCGGTGTGCCATTGGTGCACGCCGTGGCGGCGAGCAGTGCTTTCCCCGGTGCGGCGCCGCCGGTTGCCATCAACGGCCGGCGGTACATGGACGGTGCGCTGCGGTCGGGCACCAACGCCGATCTCGCGGTCGGAGCCCGCACGCTGGTCGTGATGGAGCCGATGGCGCACCTGTATCCCCGCGCATCGCTCGACCAGGAGTTGGCGCTCGTGGGGGCAGAAAGCGTGCTGACCATCGGACCCGATCCGGCCTCCGTGCGTGCTTTCGGCCCGGACCTGAATGACCGGGCTGCCTGGGGACCGGCTTACCAGGCGGGCCTTCGCCAGGCGGACGACGTCGGTGGGCAGCTCCGATCCGAGTGGGGGAGGGGCTGACGGGAGCAGATCGCCCTGTCAGAGCGTGGGAGCCAATGGGTTACACCGACGGGTGTGGGAGGCGGGAGACAGCACCCGTGCTGGTGGTGAAGAGCTGCAGGGTGTCGGTCAGTTCGAGGACGCGGTGCGCAATGGGGCTGGTTGCCAGGAGGGAGACGGTCTTGCCCTGCTGCAGCGCCAGCTCACGGACGGCGAGGAGGACCTTCACGCTGGAGCAGGCCCAGAAGGAGACCTTGCTGAGGTCGATCGTGATTCCGCGGTCGGAGCAGCTCAATGCGCCGGTGAGGGAGGTTTTGAGGGTCTCCTCGCAGCCGTAGTCGATCTCGCCGCGCAGTGCCACCACGGTCTCATCGGTGTGGGGATCGCTGTAGATTCTCACGAGACACGGCGAACTCGCCGGTTCGCCGACTGACTTCTGGGGTTGCGTGAATGGCTGCGTCCTCCAGGCGCGACCTGTCGCAACCGCCTCTTCCCGAGCATCCACCTTGTAGCCCTCCTTCGGAGACCTGCCGGCGCCGGAACATCAACACACGCAACGCGGTACACGAAATATATGTCATGTATTCAGCGTCGGCCAAGGGCGCCTTAAGATTGGCTCATGGGAGTGCCTGACCCTCACAACGGATGGACGTTCATCACCAACCACGCGCGCGTGCTGGCGGCCATCGCGGATGACCCGAACGCCCGCATCCGCGACATCGCCGCGCACTGTCGGCTGACCGAGCGCGCCGTCCAACGGATCATTGCTGACCTTGAGCAAAACGGTTACTTGTCCCACAAGCGCGAGGGACGTACGAACACCTACCGGATCGAGGCAGGGAAGGTGCTGCGGCATCCGGCGGAAGCCGGCCTCACCGTCGCCTCCCTCCTCTCGCTCCTGGTCCAGGACGAAGCCCGCCGCGGCGGTCAGCCGACCGAGCCGACCGAGCCGACCGAGTCGACCCAGCCGTCCCCGCGGGCCCAGCTGTAGGGCCGACCACCCACGTGCGGTGGAGGAGATGTTTCGGGTCAGGCCACGGTCAACCCCAGGTCGGCGGACAGCCGGTGGCGGTGCCAGGCCGGAGGGCCGAAGAGCTGGGCCGCGCCGTGTGCGCGCTTGAGGAAGCGGTGCGCGTCGTGCTCCCAGGTGATGCCGATGCCGCCGTGCAGTTGGACCATCTCGCCCGCCACCGCCGAAAAGGCCTCGGAGCAGGCGGCTTTGGCGACGGCCGCGTAGCGGGTCAGCTCCGGTGCGTCCTCGGCGGCCGCGAAGGCGGCACCGAGGGCGGCCGAGCGCGCCGACTCCACGAGCACGTACGCATCCGCCAGCCGGTGCTTGACCGCCTGGAAGGAGCCGATGGGCCGGCCGAACTGGATGCGCTCCTTGGCGTAGGCGACCGTGCGCTCCAGGGCTCGCTCGGCCGCGCCGACCTGCTCGGCGGCGAGCGCCGTGCAGGCCAGGTTCAGGACGTGCGCCAGGATGCGGTCGCCGTCGCCGTCCGTGCCGATGAGCCGGCCCTCGGCCCCGTCGAGCAGCACGCATGCCTGGGCCCGGGTTTGGTCCATGGTGACCACGGCGTCGCGGCGGAGTCCGGTGCTGTCCACGGCTACTTCGAAGAGCGAGACCCCGGCGGCCGTACGGGCCGCCACGAGCAGCACATCGGCCTCGGCCCCGTCCAGCACGTGCTCCTTGGCCCCGGTGATCCGCCAGGTCCCGTCGGGCCCGGGGGCGGCCTCGGCGCGGATCGAGGCCGGGTCCCAGGAACCCTGCTCGGCCCACGCCAGGCTCCCCACCGTGCGGCCCTCGGCGAGACGCGGTAGCAGCCGCGCGCAGGCCGCCTTGTCACCGGAGGCGAGCAGCGCCTGCACCGTGAGCACCGCGGAGCCGAGGTAGGGGACGGGACTCAGCGCTCGCCCCAACTCCGCCAGTACGGCGTGCACCTCCCGGGCTCCGCAGCCCGCGCCACCGTACTCCTCGGGGACGGCGAGTCCCGCGACGCCGATCTGCTCGGTCAGGGGCCGCCAGGCCGCCGGACCCTCGTGACGTGTGAGCAGCGAACGCACGGCGGACCGCAGTTCTTCCTGTTCCTCCGTCAGCCTCATTCGTCTGCTCCTTTCCGCTCGGCGCGCCGCCCCGGTCACCCGGTGCGCCTTTGATCAGGGGAAGAAGGGGAAGAAAGGGAATCAGGGCGCGAGGACGCGGGCGCGGCAGGCGGCCGGGGTTCCCCAGGCGCCACGCAGTGCCCGGGCCTTGCGGATCCAGAGGGAGAGGTCCAGTTCCTCGGTGTAGCCGAGGGCGCCGTGCAGATGGAGGGCGGTGCGGGCGGCGGAACAGGCGGCCTCGCAGGCGGACACCTTGGCGGCCGCGATCTCGCCGCCCGACGAATCCGCGTGCGCGGCCAGCGCCAGGGCCGCGGCGTGCACCAGTGGCTCGGCGAACTCCAGGGCGATCAGCGCGTCGGCCAGACGGTGCTTCACGGCCTGGAACGAACCGATCGGGACTCCGAACTGGGTGCGCTGCCGGGCGTAGGCCACCGTCCGGGCCAGCAGAGCGCGGCCCAGCCCGAGGGCCTGCGCCGCCGTCGCGAGGGTCGCGACCTCCGCGGCGTGCGCGGCCGCGGCGGACACCTGTGGACCGCGCGCCAGTATGGTGCCGCCGCGCGGCCGGGACAGCCGGCGCGCGGGGTCGGCGGACGGCTGCACCGGCCCGGCTGCCTCGGTCAGGCGGACGGTGTCGCCGTCGACGACGAAGACCGTGTCGGCGGAGTCGGCGTCCAGGGCGTACGGGCTCTCGCCGGATCCGGATCCGGAGGAGGACCCAGGGCCAGGTCCGGAGCCGGGCCCGGAGATCAGGCACAGCGAGGCGGTGGTCTTGCCGGAGGCGATGCCCGGCAGCCAGGTGGCGGCCGTCGCCTCGTCGCCGAGTGTGCCGAGCCGGTCCAGCAGGGCCGCCGCGGCGACCGTCTCCACCACGGGACCCGGCACCGCATGGCGGCCCAACTCCATGAAGGCCACGGCGAGTTCGGTCGGCAGCGGGCCGAGTCCGTCGTGCCGTTCCGGTACGGCCAGGGCGAACACTCCGGCCTCGGCCAGCCGGGCCCAGACGGCGCGGCCGGGCGCGGGGTCCCCGGCGGCCCAGGCCCGTACGACTGCCGGGGTGTCCGCGGCCGTGAGCATGGCGTCGAGCGAGCGGGCGAAGTCGCGCTGCTCGTCGTCGAGGAGGAACCGCATCACCGGCGTCCCTTCGGAAGACCGAGCAGCCGCTCGGCGATGATGTCGCGCTGGATCTCGTTGGTGCCGGCGTAGATCGGCCCGGCGAGGGAGAACGTGTAGCCCTCGGACCAGCTGCCGTGCGCGGGCGCCTCCTCGGCGTCGTCCGACAGCTCGCCGTAGGGGCCGAGCAGGTCGAGTGCGGTCTCGTGGAGGGCGATGTCCAGCTCCGACCAGAAGACCTTGTTGAGGCTCGACTCGGCGCCGATGGCACTTCCCGCCGCGATCTTTGATGCGTTGGCGTAGGCGAAGAGCTGGTACGCGCGGGCGCGGATCACCGCGTCGGCGACCCGGTCGCGTATCGCGGTGTCCGCCGGGTCGGCGTGGTCGCGCCACAGCGCGGTCAGTCGCCCGGCGGCGGCCGTGAACCGGCCCGGGCTGCGCAGCGTCAGCCCGCGCTCGCTGCCCGCCGTGCTCATCGCGACCCGCCAGCCCTGGCCCGGCTCGCCGATCACGTCCTCGTCCGGCACGTAGACATCCGAGAGGAACAGTTCGGCGAAGGCGGGCTTGCCGTCGAGGCGGCCGATGGGGCGTACGGTCACGCCGTCCGCGTCCAGCGGGAACATCAGATACGTCAGCCCCCGGTGCGGCTTGCCCGTCGCCAGGCCGTCCTGGTCGCTGCGGAAGAGACCGAAGGCCCGGTCGGCGAAGGCGGCCCGGGAGGACCAGGTCTTCTGGCCGTTCAACAGCCAGCCGCCGTCGGTCCGCACGGCCGTCGAACGCAGCGAGGCGAGGTCGGAGCCGGACTCCGGCTCGGACCAGGCCTGGGCCCAGATCACCTCGCCGCTCGCCATGGGCGGCAGGATCCGGGCCCGCTGCTCCTGGGTGCCGTGCTCGAAGAGGGTGGGGGCGAGGAGGTTGATGCCGTTCTGGCTGACCCGGCCGGGCGCGCCGGCCGCGTAGTACTCCTCCTCGAAGACCAGCCACTGCAGGATCGAGGCGCCCCGGCCGCCGTACTCCGCGGGCCAGGAGACCACCGACCAGCGGTCCGCGAACAGTGTGTGCTCCCACTCCCGGTGTGCGGCGAAACCCTCGGCGGTCTCCAGGGAGGGCAGGGGCACCGGCGGCACGTGGGCGGCGAGCCAGGCGCGGGCCTCGGCGCGGAACGCGTCCTCGGCCGCCGTGAAGTCCAGGTCCATCAGCCGGACGCCTTTCCGGGGGAGGAGGGGCGCCCCTCGGCATGTTGCCGCATGGCGCGGATGTCCATGCCGCCCAGCGAGTCCCGTGCGACCTCGGCGTTGTGCGCGTGCGCCACGTGGTGCAGTCCGAAGACGGAGTCCAGCCCGGTGTGCAGACCCTGCAGATCCTCGGCCT
The DNA here is from genome assembly GCF_043202395.1 of Streptomyces sp. NPDC048197. Taxonomy (NCBI): domain Bacteria; kingdom Bacillati; phylum Actinomycetota; class Actinomycetes; order Kitasatosporales; family Streptomycetaceae; genus Streptomyces; species Streptomyces sp. NPDC048197. Next base: position 153,294 of record NZ_JBIDAJ010000004.1, on the reverse strand, counting down.
GGTTGACCGCGCGTTTGGTCAGTGCCAGTCCCAGTCGCGGCATCTCCGCGATGCGCAGCGCCAACTCCCTTACGGTGGCATCGAGTTGCTCACGCGGGACGACCCGGTTGACCATGCCCACCTCGTACGCCCGGCGGGCGCTCATCCGGTCGCCGGTGAAGAGGAACTCCTTGGCGATCCGCGGTGGCATCACCCACGGGTGGGCGAAGTACTCCACACCCGGAATGCCCATCCGCACCACCGGGTCCGCGAAGAAGGCGTCCTCGGTGGCGACGATCAGGTCGCAGACCCAGGCGAGCATCAACCCGCCCGCCACACAGGCCCCTTGGACGGCGGCGATGACCGGTTTGGGCAGTTCGCGCCAGCGGCGGCACATGCCGAGATAGACCTCGGACTCGCGGGCGTAGCGGCTCTCGGCGCCCTCCTTGTCCGAGTGGTCCCACCAGAGGCCGGCCTTGCGGTCGAACGGCAGATGGGCGTCCCGCTCCGGGGTGCCGATGTCATGGCCGGCCGAGAAGTGCTTGCCCGCCCCGGCGAGCACCACGACCTTCACCTCGTCGTCGTCGGCCGCGCGGTAGAAGGCCCGGTCCAGGGCGTAGGTCAGCGCGGAGTTCTGGGCGTTGCGGTAGTCGGGCCGGTCCATCGTGACCAGCGCGACGGGCCCCTGGCGTTCGTAGCGGACGGGCCCTGAGGGCGCGTTGCGGGCAGCGGACATCCGCCCCTCCTTCCCTAACAATTGTTTGGTAGGTTAACGTACGGGCCCTCGGCCGTCGAGAAGTCGATCCGCCGGAACGCCCGCCCACGAGAGCCGTCCGGAGCCGCCCATGAGCAGCAGCGTCGAGGAGTTCCGCACCGGCTTCCGTGCCTGGTTGCGGGCCAATCTCACCGGGGAATTCGCGGGTCTGCGCGGTCGCGGCGGCCCCGGCCGGGAACACGAGGCGTTCGCCGAACGCCTCGCCTGGGAACGGCACATGGCCGCCGCGGGCTGGACCTGCGTCGGCTGGCCGGAGGAGTACGGCGGCCGCGGCGCCACCCTCGAACAGCAGGTGGCCTGCCACGAGGAGTACGCCCTCGCCGACGCCCCCGCCCGGGTGGGCCACCTCGGCGAACAACTCCTCGGCCCCACCCTGATGGCCTTCGGCACCCCCGAGCAGCGGGAGCGTTTCCTCCCCCGGATCGTCGCCGTCGACGAACTGTGGTGCCAGGGCTACAGCGAGCCGGACGCCGGATCGGACCTGGCGAACGTACGCACCCGGGCCGAGCTCGACGACGAAGCGGACGAGTGGGTGGTCACCGGCCAGAAGGTCTGGACCTCACTCGCCCATGAATCCGACTGGTGCTTCGTCGTCGCCCGCACCGAACCCGGCTCCACCCGCCACCACGGCCTGTCCTACCTGCTGGTCCCGCTCGACCGGCCGGGCGTGGAAATACGGCCGGTCACCCAGCTCACCGGCACCTCCGAGTTCAACGAGGTGTTCTTCGACGGCGCCCGCACCGCCGCCGGGAACATCGTCGGAGCGCCGGGCGAGGGCTGGCAGGTCGCCATGGCCACCCTCGGCTTCGAACGCGGTGTCTCCACCCTCGGCCAGCAGGTCGGCTTCCGCCGCGAACTCGAATCCCTCATCGAGCTGGCGAAGCGCAACGGCGCCGCCCGGGACCCGCTGATCCGCGACCGCATCGCCCGGGCCTGGACCGGCCTGGAGATCATCCGCTGCAACGCGCTGCGCATGCTCGACGGCGTCGCGGCCGGCGCCCCCGGCCCCGAGGCGTCCATCGGCAAGATCTTCTGGGCCACCTGGCACCGCGACCTGGGCGAACTCGCCATGGACGTGTGCGGCGCCGACGGCCTGACGGCCGCCGGAGCGCCGTACGACCTCGACGACTGGCAGCGGCTGTTCCTCTTCTCCCGCGCCGACACGATCTACGCCGGCTCGAACGAGATCCAGCGCAACATCATCGCCGAGCGCGTGCTCGGCCTGCCGAAGGAGGTTCGCCCATGAGTGCCCCGCCCCCGTATGTGCCCGGCCACCAGTTGCTCGCGGGCCGGACGGCCGTCGTCACCGCCGCCGCGGGTGCCGGAATCGGTGGCGCCACCGCCCGGCGTCTCCTCGAAGAGGGCGCGAGCGTCGTCCTCTCCGACGCCCATGCCCGCCGCCTCAAGGAGTCCGAGGCGGAGCTGGCCGCCGGATTCGGCGCCGACCGCGTCGCCGCCCTGCCCTGCGACGTCACCGAGGAGTCCCAGGTCGTGGCCCTCTTCGAGCTGGCCGAGGAGCGCCACGGCCGGCTCGACATCGTCGTCAACAACGCCGGGCTCGGCGGCACCGCCGACCTCGTCGACATGACCGACGCGCAGTGGGACAAGGTCCTCGGCGTCACCCTGAACGGCACCTTCCGCTGCACCCGCGCCGCGCTGCGCCGGATGAAGGCCGCGGGCAGCGGCGGGGTCATCGTCAACAACGCCTCCGTCGTCGGCTGGCGGGCCCAGCAGGGCCAGTCGCACTACGCCGCCGCCAAGGCCGGCGTCATGGCCCTCACCCGCTGCGCCGCGCTGGAGGCCGCCGACTACGGAGTGCGCGTCAACGCCGTCTCGCCGAGCCTCGCCATGCACCCCCACCTGGTGAAGGTCACCACGCCCGAGCTGCTGGAGGAGCTCACCGCCCGCGAGGCGTTCGGCCGCTACGCCGAGCCCTGGGAGGTGGCCAACGTCATCGTCTTCCTCGCCAGCGGCTACTCCTCGTACCTCACCGGGGAGGTCCTGTCGGTCAGCAGCCAGCATCCGTGAGGCGACCGTGGACAGGCCCTGCGAGCAGGCAGGAGCAGGAGGAAGACCGCGATGAGCCCGGCGCCCGAGCGGCGCGGGGAACTCCTGGCCACTGCCGCCGAGGTGTTCGCCGCGCAGGGCTACCGCGCCACCACCGTCCGCGAGATCGCGGACGCGGCGGGCATGCTCGCGGGCAGCCTCTACTACCACTTCGACTCCAAGGAGTCGATGCTCGACGAGATCCTCGCCACCTTCCTGGACGAGCTCCGGGCCCGCTACGACGCCGTACTGGCCGCCGGACTCGGCCCCAGGGAGACCATCGAGGCCCTGGTCACCGCATCGTTCCGGGAGATCGCCCGGCACCGCGCCGCGGTCGCCATCTACCAGCAGGAGTCCCAGCACCTGCGCACCCACCCCCGCTTCGGCTACCTCGCCGACGCACAGCAGAAGTTCGAAAGGGCGTGGCTGGGCACGCTGGAGCGCGGAGTGGCCGCCAAGGACTTCCGCGCCGACCTCGACATCCGGCTCACCTACCGCTTCGTGCGCGACACCGTCTGGGTCGCCGCCTCGTGGTACCGGCCGGGTGGACAGCACAGCCCGGAGGAGATCGCCCGCCAGTACCTGTCCACGGTGCTGGAGGGCATCGCCGGCCGGGAATGACGGACGACCCGAGAACGTAGACAAGAAAGAGGAGTGGCCATGGCCGAGGCATACATCGTCGAAGCGGTCCGCACCCCGGTCGGCAAGCGGAACGGCGGGCTGGCCGCCGTGCACCCGGCCGACCTCGGCGCGCACGTCCTGAAGGCGCTGATGGAGCGGGCCGGAGCCGACCCGGCGGCCGTCGAGGACGTCGTCTTCGGCTGCCTCGACACGGTCGGCCCGCAGGCGGGCGACATCGCCCGCACCTGCTGGCTGGCCGCCGGGCTGCCGGAGGAGGTCCCCGGCGTGACCGTGGACCGGCAGTGCGGCTCCTCCCAGCAGGCCCTGCACTTCGCCGCCCAGGGCGTCCTCTCCGGCACCCAGGACCTGGTCGTCGCGGGCGGCGTGCAGAACATGTCCCAGGTGCCGATCGCCTTCGCCAGCCGCCAGGCCGCCGAGCCGCTGGGCCTCACCCAGGGCCCGTACGCCGGCTCCGAGGGATGGCGGGCCCGGTACGGCGACCAGCCCGTCAACCAGTTCCACGGCGCCGAGCTGATCGCGCAGAAATGGGACATCTCCCGCCGGGCCATGGAGGAGTTCGCCCTGCGCTCGCACCAGCGGGCCGTCCGTGCCATCGATGAGGGCCGCTTCGACCGCGAGACCGTCCCGTACGGCGTGGTGACCACCGACGAGGGCCCGCGCCGCGACACCACGCTGGAGAAGATGGCCGGCCTCCAGCCGCTGATCGAGGGCGGCCGGCTCACCGCCGCCGTCTCCTCCCAGGTCTCCGACGGCGCCTCCGCCCTGCTCCTCGCGAGCGAGCGCGCCGTACGGGAACACGGGCTGGCGCCGCGCGCCCGCATCCACCACCTCTCCGTCCGCGGCGAGGACCCGATCCGGATGCTGTCCGCACCCCTGCCCGCCACCGCGTACGCGCTGAAGAAGGCCGGGATGACCCTCGACGACATCGACCTCGTCGAGATCAACGAGGCCTTCGCCCCGGTCGTCCTCGCCTGGCTGAAGGAGACCGGCGCCGACCCGGAGAAGGTCAACGTCAACGGCGGTGCCATCGCCCTCGGCCACCCGCTGGGCGCCACCGGCACCAAGCTGATGACGACCCTGCTGCACGAACTGGAGCGCACGGGCGGCCGATTCGGTCTGCAGACGATGTGCGAGGGCGGCGGCCAGGCCAACGTCACGATCATCGAGCGGCTCTGACCCCCGTCGGATTCCTCACCTCACCAGCTGGACGTGGAGCCTGACCAGGGTCGCGGTGTCCAGGCCGAGGCCCTGGCGCAGATAGCCGTCGAGGCCCCCGTAGTCCTTCTCGGCCTGGTCGAGCGCCGCCCGTAGGTAGTCCTCGCGGACCACCTGGAGCGGGATGAGAAGGTCGGGGTTCTCCATCAGGCCGGCCTTCTTCAGCGCCTCCCGGGTCGCGCGGTCCGCCTCGGCGCGCAGCTCGTTGGAGAGCAGGTAGTCGCCGGTCGCGGTGCGGTCCGGAACACCGATGGCGCGCAGCAGCAGATAACTCACCCAGCCGGTGCGGTCCTTGCCCGAGGTGCAGTGGTACAGGAGCGGGGACCGCCCGTGGTCCGCGATGTCGCGGAGGGTCTGCGCGAAGCTCTCGCGGTTCTTCTCGTTGGTGACGAAGTTGCGGTAGATCGACCGCATCAGCTCCGCCGCCTTGCCGTCGCCGAGCAGCTCCTGCTGCTTGGCCGGGTCCTTGGTGGCGATGGCCGCCATCGTCTTCTCGTACAGGCCGAGGTCGTCCGCGGGCCGTGCGGTGGCCGACAACCCGGCGGGCAGGCGGTCCGCGCCGTCCTGCCGGACCTCCAGCGGAACGCGGAAGTCCACCACGGTCCGCAGATGGAGCGCGGACAGCTTCGCCACGTCGGCGTCGGTCAGCTTGCCGAGCCCGTCGGCCCGGAACACCTGCCCGTAGCGGACGTATCGCCCAAGGCCGGTGCGGTAGCCGCCGAGATCGCGGACGTTCACCGCGCCCTGCAGCACGATGCGGTGGACGGCGGCGGCGCCCTGCTCGTGCTGCGGGGCGGCGACGACGGCAATCTGCGCCGGGGTGTCGGCGACGGCGCAGGGCGGAAGGATGCCGAGGGTGACCACGGCGGCGATCGCCACCGGAGGGGCCAGCCGTACAGGGGTAGTGCGCATCACATCAACTCCCTGTGGTGGAGGGGGAATTCAGCTTGTGAGGGGAAGGTTTTGCAGGGTGTGCTGCGCCTCGGACATGACGCGGAGGATGAGCTCGGCGCAGGTCGGCAGGTCGTCGATCAGCCCCGCTACCTGGCCCGCGGCCATCACGCCGAGATCGGTGCGGCCTTCGACCATCGAGGCCTTGAGCAGCATCGGGGTGTTGGCCGCCAGCAGCATCTGACTCCACGTCAGGTCCTTGCCGTGCTTCATGGCCAGGCCGTCACGCACCATCCGTGCCCAGCTCATGCCGGAGTCGCGTCGGAACGCGGCGGCGTGCCGCACCGCCCGCAGCAGCGCCGCCCCCCGCCCCGAGCGCTCCAGCGCGTCGACCAGCTCGCTGCGCAGCATCCGGTGCGGCAGGCCGTCGACCTTGGTGGTGACGGTGATGTCCTGGACCGTCGCGGCCAGGTATCTGGCCTTGACCGCGTCCGGGACGGTGCTGTCGGAGGTGAGCAGGAAGCGGGTGCCCATGGCGATCCCGGCGGCGCCGTAGGCCAGCGCGGCCACCAAGCCCCGGCCGTCGTGGAAGCCGCCGGCCGCGATCACCGGGATGTCCACGGCATCGACGACCTGGGGGAGGAGGACCGTGGTGGCCACGTTCCCGGTGTGGCCGCCGCCCTCGCCGCCCTGCACCACCACCGCGTCGGCGCCCCACGCGGCGACCTTCTCCGCGTGCCGCCGGGCGCCGATCGACGGGATGACGACCACCCCGGCGTCCTTGAGCCGGGCGATCAGTTCCCGGGAGGGGGCCAGGGCGAACGAGGCGACCCGCACGCCCTCGTCGATGATGATGCGGACGCGTTCGGCGGCGTCGCCCGCGTCCGCGCGCAGATTGACCCCGAACGGCGCGTCCGTGCGGGACGCGACCTCGCGCACGGCCGAACGCAGCCGGTCGGTGGTCATGGTGGCGGAGGCGAGGATGCCCAGCGCGCCCGCGTCGGCGGTGGCCGAGACGAGCCGGGGGCCGGCCACCCACCCCATGCCGGTCTGCACGATCGGGTGCCGCACCCCGACGAGCTTGGTCAGCGGCGTCTCGATCCTGATGTCCGTCATGGGGAAGGCACCTCGCGCTCGCGCAGTCCCTTCGGGTCGATCGCCCTGCGGATCAGCCGCAGTTCCTCATCCGTCGGCTCGCGGGTGTACGGCACCTCGTCCGGGACGGTGAGCGCGAAACCGGTGGCCGCGCCGACCTGCTCGACCGTGACCCCCGGGTGCAGCGAGCGCAGCCGCATCGTGCGGTCCGGGGTCTCGAAGTCGAACACGCCGAGGTCGCTGATGACCTCGGGGATGCGGTGGTAGCGGCTCGCGGACGGGCCGGCCGCGGCGGCGCGGTCGTAGCCGACGCCCGACACCATGTCGACCCGCTCGACGAAGACCCGTGGGGAGTGCCGCGGCACCCAGTAACTGGTCGGATTGTTGAGCGTGTTGACCGGCGCCCCGCGGACCCCCAGCAGTTGGCGCTCGGGCCTGGCCCAGTCCCCGATGCAGCTGATGTTCTGGTTGCCGTGCCGGTCCAGTTGGCTCGCGCCCATCATCACATGACGCCGTCCGGTGGCCACCAGTGCCAGGTGCTGGCGGTACGGCAGCCAGCCCTCGACCACCTCGGCCCCGGCGCCGACCGCCGGCACATCGGCGATGAGCAAGGCTTCGCCGTCCGTCAGCAGCAGGTCGGGGGAGAAGGTGAGCTTCGCCAGCCGGGCACCGATCATCGGGATCGTGCCCATGGGACTGGCCAGCACCTCGCCCGCGTCCCGCCAGGCCTCGGCGCAGGCCACCACGCAGTACTCGGCCCGGGTCGCCGTCGTCGTGCCGCCGCTCATGCTTCCTCCTCGTGGAACGCCGCGACGGCGGCCTGGTACGCGGCCTCGTCGCCCGACAGGAACCGCTCGGTGAAGGCCCGCCAGGCCTCGGGGTCGCGGGCGGCCTGGGCGTAGGCGCGCTGGAACGTCTCGTCGCGGTCGTGGTCGGGTGCGCAGGAGGTGAAGTGCGCGCCGTTCGGGGTCTCCACCACGCCGTTCACGAACGCCCGCTTGACCAGCAGTGATTGCGGGCCCTGTGCCTTGAGCAGATCCGCGGTCGCCACGATCTGCTCGCAGGAGAGGTACGCCTGGTCGGCGGCCTGGCAGAAGAGATCGTCGAAGTACGGGTCCGGGCCCAGGTACTGGCCGTTGCCGTGCACGTCCGCCCGGTTGAGGTGCACCAGCGCGGCGTCCAGTCGCAGGGCCGGTACGGCGACGAGCTCCTCGCCGTCCTCGTAGGGGGACCGGACCGTCCGCAGCTGCGGGTTGACGGTCAGCACGTCCGAGGCGATACCGGCGCGGACCGGCATGAACGGCAGCCGGTGCGCGGCTGCGGTCAGGCCCCACATGAACATGGCCTCGTCCAGCTCCACCATCTCGAACGCGGCGCGCTGCCGGGCCGCCCCGAAGTGGGGCTCCAGAGGGATCGAGTCCAAGGTGGCGAAGGCGGCGACCAGTTTGCGGATCTTGCCGGCGGCGGCGAGCAGTCCGACGTCGGGTCCGCCGTAACTCACCACGGTCAGATCGGTGAGGTCGGACCGCAGCAGCGCGCGGACCAGGGCCATCGGCTTGCGGCGCGAGCCCCAGCCGCCGATGCCGAGGGTCATGCCGCTCGCCAGCCGGCCGACCACCTCCTCGGCGGTCATCGTCTTGTCCCTGCTCATGGCTGCCGCTCCTTTCCGGTGGGGGTGCCGGTGTTGGTGCCGGCGTCGGTGCCGAAGGTGCCGCGGATCCGGTCGGCGACGCCGCTGAGGTTGGCCTCGAAGGTGAAGCCCTGCTCGAAGCGGTAGCTGCGGCGGACGTCCACCGGGTCGATCCCGTTGATCGCGGCCTTGGCGAGGCGGATCAGAAAGCCGTCCTTGGTGGCGATCTCGCGGGCCAACTCCATTGCCGTGTCCTGGAGCTGGTCGCGGGGCACCACCCGCCATACCGAGCCGTGCCGGTGGAGCTCCTGCGCGGTGGCGGTGCGGGAGGTGTAATACAGCGCCCGCATCAGGTGCTGGGGGACCAACCGGGCCAGGTGGGTGGCCGCGCCGAGCGCGCCCCGGTCCAGCTCGGGCAGGCCGAAGGTGGCGTCCTCGCTGGCCACGATCGCGTCCGCGTTGCCGACCAGCCCGATCCCGCCACCCAGGCAGAAGCCGTGCACGGCGGCGACCACCGGCACCTCGCAGTCGTAGACGGCGGCGAACGCGTCGTAACAGCCGCGGTTGGCGCCGATCAGCGCCTGGTGGCCGTCCGTGCGCTGCATTTCCTTGATGTCGACCCCGGCGTTGAAGCCGCGGCCGGCGGCGGTGAGCACCACGCAGCGCACCTTCGGGTCGGTCCCGGCGGCGCGTACGGCGGCGGCGAGGTCGTACCAGCCCTGCACGGGAAGGGCGTTGACCGGGGGGAAGTCCACGGTGACGACGGCGACGCCCTCTTCCGGGGCGGAGGTGGAGACACCCATGAGCAGATCAGCTACCTTTCCACCAAACATTTGTTAGGCGCAAGGTAGCAGCGGTCCGCTCGCTGCGGGAGGTGTGCATTGGCAGTGATCATCGATCTGTCCGGACATGTCGCCGTCGTCACCGGGGGAACCCGGGGCGTCGGCGCGGGAATCACCCGCGCCCTGCTCGCCGCCGGCGCCGAGGTGGTGACCTGCGCACGCCGCCCCCCGGACCGTCCCGTCGAAGCGGCCGGGCGCACCGCCCGTTTCCTCCCGCTCGACCTGCGCGAACCGGACGCGGTCGGCGCGTTCTTCGACCGGGTCCGCGACGACCACGGCCGGCTGGACACCCTGGTCAACAACGCCGGCGGCACCCCCTTCCGGCTGCTCGCCGACAGCGACCCGCAGCACGCCGCCCGGCTCGTCGCACTCAACCTCGTCGCCCCGCTGACCGCCTCGCTCGCCGCGTACGAGCTGATGCGCGGTCAGGAGCGCGGCGGGTCGATCCTCATGATCGGCAGCGTCAGCGGGACCCGGCCCTCACCGGGCACCGCCGTCTACGGCGCCGCCAAGGCGGGCCTGGACAACCTGGCCCGCTCCATGGCCGTGGAATGGGCGCCCCGGGTGCGCGTCAACACCCTCGTCCTCGGCATGGTCCGCACCGAACTGTCGCATCGGCACTACGGCGACGAGGACGGCATCGCCTCCGTCGGCCGCACCGTCCCGCTCGGCCGGCTCGCCGAGCCCACCGAGATCGGCGACGCCTGCGTCTTCCTCGCCTCGGACCGGGCCGCGTACATCAGCGGCGCGAGCCTGCACGTCCACGGGGGCGGGGAGCGGCCGGCGTTCCTCGACGCCGCGACGGTCAACCACTGATCTCCACCGAGAGGATGCACCATGACCGGAATCTGCACCGGACGCGTCGCCGCCGTCACCGGAGCGGGCCGCGGACTGGGCCGCGCGCACGCCCTCGCCTTCGCCGCCGAAGGGGCGAAGGTCGTCGTCAACGACCTCGGCGTCGGCCTCGACGGCACCGGAGGCGCCGCCGACCCCGCCCAGCAGGTCGTCGACGAGATCCGCGCGCGGGGCGGCGAGGCCGTCGCCCACGGCGGTGACATCGCCACCGCCGACGGCGCCGCCTCCCTCGTCGCCACCGCCCTGGAGGCCTTCGGCCGCCTGGACACCCTCGTGAACAACGCCGGGTTCCTGCGCGACCGCATGCTGGTCAACCTCGACGAGGACGACTGGGACGCCGTCATGCGGGTCCACCTCAAGGGCCACTTCCTGCCCCTCCAACACGCCGCCGCGCACTGGCGGGCCGAGGCGAAGGCCGGCCGCACGCCCGAGGCCCGGGTGGTCAACACCAGCTCCGGGGCCGGTCTGCTGGGCAGCGTCGGCCAGGGCAACTACTCCGCCGCCAAGGCCGGGATCGTCGGCCTGACCCTCGTCGCGGCCGCCGAGATGGGCCGCTACGGCATCCAGGTCAACGCCATCGCCCCGGCCGCCCGCACCCGGATGACCGAGCAGGCCTTCGCCGACACCATGGCCGCTCCCGAGGGCGACGGCTTCGACGCGATGGCCCCCGAGAACGTCTCCCCGCTCGTGGTCTGGCTGGGCTCCGGCGCCAGTGCCGGGGTGACCGGGCGGGTCTTCGAGGCGGAAGGCGGGCGGATCACCGTCATGGAGGGCTGGCGGCCCGGCCCCACCGCCGACCGGGGCGCCCGCCGGACCCCGGCCGAGGCGGGCGACACCGTCCGCAAGCTCCTCGCCGATGCAGAGCCCCCGCAGCCGGTGTACGGAGCGCAGTAGCACCCGCTGGACCTGTCGCCGCCAGGCGGGCGAGGCGTACGGGTCCCGGCGCACCTTTCCCGGTCAGCGGGATGTCGCGCTCCCCGGGCGGCAGGCACCCCGCTTGGCCTCCCGGGACAGCCCGACGCCCCGCAGAGGACACGAGGACACGATGCTGCTCCCCGTCCCGTCGGGCCAGGACCGTTCGGCACGCTGCCCTGCGAGCAGGCCCGGGCATCCGGCTCACGTCATGACCTGGCAACCACGGCAGCTCCGGAACGTCACACTCGATTCACCCTGAACTGGTGATCTGACTCCGCCCGTTGACACCGCATCCGCTCGTCGGACGCCTCAAGGAGTTGCTGCTTCCATGCACAGACCCGGTCGCCGTCAGGTCACCATCGCCACCGCCCTTGCCGCCGCCACCGCTGCCGCCGTGGTCGTCACCACCACGGCCGGCGCGTCCGGCCCCGAGGAGCCGGCCCGGAACGCCATCAAGAGCGGGAAGGCCAAGAACGTCATCCTGCTGATCGGTGACGGCATGGGCGACTCCGAGATCACCCTCGCCCGCGACTACACGGTCGGCGCGAACGGCCGCCTGAACATGGACAAGTTCCCGCTGACCGGCGCGTACACCACGTACGCCGTGCACGCGGACGGCACCCCGGACTACGTCACCGACTCCGCCGCCAGCGGCAGCGGCTGGGCGACCGGCGTGAAGACGGTCAACGGCCGCATCTCCAAGACCCCCGGCACCGACAAGGCCGTCCCGACCCTGCTGGAGCTGGCGCAGAAGAACGGCTACGCCACCGGCAGCGTCACCACCGCCGAACTCACCGACGCCACCCCGGCCGTGCTCGCCTCGCACGCCACCGACCGCTCCTGCCAGGGCCCCGCCGACATGGCCAAGTGCCCGTCCGACACGATCGCCCGGGGCGGTCCGGGGTCCATCGCGGAGCAGTCGGTCAACCACAGGGCCGATGTGCTCCTCGGCGGCGGCAAGCAGCGCTTCGACCAGAAGGTCACCGACGGCGCCTACAAGGGCCTCACCGTCACCGAGCAGGCCCAGAAGCTCGGCTACCAGGTCGTCACCGACAACGCCGGTCTGAAGAACGTCAAGGCAGGCAAGCCGGTGCTGGGCCTGTTCGCCTCCGGCAACGTTCCCACCGAGTGGACCGGCAAGCCCGCGGCGGTCGGCGGTACGGACCCGCAGCGGTGCGTGACGTCCAACCCCAACCGCCCGGCAGCCACCCCGAGTCTCGCCGACTCCGCGGCCAAGGCCATTCAGCTGCTGGAGACCAAGCAGAAGCAGCGCCACTCCCGGCAGGGCTTCTTCCTGCAGATCGAGGGCGCTTCGATCGACAAGCAGGACCACGCGGCCGACCCGTGCGGTCAGATCGGCGAGACCGCCGCGTTCGACCGTGCCGTCAAGGTGGCCCGCGCCTACGCGGCCGCACACCCCGACACCCTCGTGGTGACCACCGCCGACCACGGCCACACCAGCCAGATCGTGCCGCTGGAGGCCACTCCGCCCGGTATGTCGGCCACGCTCGTCACCGACGAGGGCCAGCAGCTGAAGGTCAACTACTCGACCAACACCCCGGGCCGGTCCCAGGAACACACCGGCACCGAGGTCCGTATCGCCGCCCAGGGCCCGCAGGCCTACCGCGTCCTCGGCGTCACCAACCAGACCGACCTGTTCACGACAATCCGCGAGGCACTGCGCCTGCGCTGACCGCAGCAGCAGGCCGACCGCAACAGCCCGCCCACGGGGTCATGGCCGGTGGGCGGCGAGCATGGCATGGGTGAGACGGGCGGTGGTCCGGTGCCACCGCCCGGCATCCCGCAGCATGGTGTGCCGGCCCCGGGCCATGGTGAGGAATTGAGCCTCCGCGCCTGCCTGGCGCGCACGTTCGCTGAAGTCGCGGGAGCCCTGGTAGTCGGTGATCCGGTCGCGGGCATCGTGGAGCAGCGCGAGAAGCTTCCCCCGCAGATGGGCCACCGGCTCTCCGGGTGGGCACCAGGGCGCCAGCGCGACGACGCCGCGGACCGCCGGATGACCACCGGCGTGCAGCGCTGCCCGCCCGCCCATGGAATGGCCGACGAGGACGATCGGCACGCCGGGGCAGCGTGCCACCAGATCGTCGAGTGCCTGACCAGCGTCACGGGCGGCATCGGCAGCCTCGCCGTTCCAGCCGCGATAGCGGTAGCGCACGGACGCGAGCAGGATGTCCTTCCCCTCCGCTGCCCGCGCGACGGCCCCCAGGAAGGGCCGCATGCGCAGGGCGGGGAGATTCAGCAGCGGCAGCGGGTCGGTGCTGTCGGCCTGACCACCGTGGAGGAACAGCACGGCGGACCGCGGGGCGCCGGGACCGCGGTGGACGACGAGCCGCCGGCGCGCGGGATCCCGTCGCGGACTGCCGTCATCCGCAGTGACGCTGCCGGTGGTCATCGGTCGTGATCCTTTGCGTTGTGGGACGAGGGGGTGACCGGGGAAGGCACCCGCCCCGGTGGCCGGCCCCGCCAACTCCGCCGCACAGCGTAACCCCATCCCGTAAGGCCATTCCGGGACGCCATTGGGGGCCGGGAGGTGGCGTCGCGTGGGCCGACGTGAACATCGTCACAACTGCCCTGCCACAGGGGTGCGTTGGCCACTCGCGGCTAGGACTTGCTGCATGACAGGGGCTGGAGTTGACGTGATCGCCCGTGGGGCGAGTGTGCACGGTCCGAGGGGGCCGGTGTTCGAGGGTGTGGACCTGGATGTGCCGGCGGGCGGGCTGCTGGCCGTGCACGGGCCGGCGGGGAGCGGGCGTACGTCGCTGCTGCTCGCGCTGGCCGGGCGGATGCGGTTGTCCGGCGGGGCCGTCCGGGTCGGCGGGTACGTACTGCCCGCGGAGGGCCGGCGGGTGCGCGCGGCCGTTGCCGTCGCCCGGGCGGCGCCCGCCGTCGCTCTCGAAGGGCGGCTGCGGGTGCAGGAGGTGATGGCCGAACGGTGCCTCACCGGAGCAGGGGTGACCGAGCGGCGCATCCGCGAGGCGTTCGAGACGGTAGGCATCGGCCCACGCGGGACCGAGCTGGTGGAGGACCTCGACCCGGTCGAGGCGCTGCTGCTGGCGACCGCGCTGGCCCTCGCCGAGCGTCCCGGCGCCCTCGTCGTCGACGACGTCGACGACGGCCTGCCGCCCGAGGCGCACGGCCGCGTGTGGCAGGCGCTGGACCAGGCCAGGAACAGCGGCCCGGGGCGCACCGTACTGGCCGGGTGCCTCCGCACCCCGCCGCCCACCCCCGGCCTCGTCGCGCTGTCACTTCCGCGGCGCAGCCGCGACCGCCTCCCGGCCCGGACGGCCGCCGCGCGAGAGGACACCGACACATGAAAGCCGTCAAGCTGGCACTGCTGGAACTCCGGCGCTTCCGCGGCCCGGTTCGCCGTCTGGTCCCCTTACTGCTGTGCCTGGTGCCGCTGCTGTACGGGGCCATGTACCTCTGGGCGAACTGGGACCCGTACGGCAAGACCGACCGGATGCCGGTGGCCGTCGTCAACCACGACCACCTGGCCCACGCCAAGCAGGGCCGCCGGGTGGACGCCGGTGATCAGCTGGTGAAACAGCTCAAGGCGTCCGGCACCTTTGACTGGCACTTCGTCGGCCAGGACGAGGCGCGGGACGGGCTGGAGCACGGCCGCTACTTCTTCACCATCGACATCCCGTCCGACTTCAGCCGCAAGCTCGCCACCGGCGCCGACACCCGTCCCCAACAGGCCGGCATCCGGATCGAACTCAACGATGCCAACAACTACATCGCCGGCATCATGACCGAAGTGGTACAGACCAAGCTGCAGGACCAGATCAACTCCGCCACCCATGCCGCCTATGTGCGCAGCATCTACGGCGAACTGTCGGACGTCCGCGGCAAGTTGACCACCGCATCCGACGGCGCGCACCGGCTGGTGGGGGCCACCCGCGTGGCCCAGCAGGGCACTTCCACGATCGCCTCGGCCACCGCCACCCTGCACGACGGGGCCGGCGACGTCGCCTCAGGAGCCCAGCAGATCGCCCGGGCCACCGGACAGATCGACGACCTTACGGGCCGCCTGGACCAGGCCGCCGCCGACCGGCTTCCCGGCGCCGCCTCCGCCCTTGTCAGCACCGCCCGGCTGACCACCGACGGGCTGGACGCCGTGCACACCGCCACCACCGCCACCCGCAAAGGCACCTCCCGGGCCGTGGCCGACCTCACCGATCTCGCCGACAACCACCCAGAACTACGCGACGACCCCGTCTACCGCCGGGCCCTGAGCCACGCCCGCAGTCTGGACTCGACCGCCACCGCCCTCGACGGACGGGCCGCCGCAGCCGAGAACAACGCCCGCCGGGCCCTCGACGAGGCCGAACGCCTCCAGGACGACGTCGGCTCCCTCCGACGCGACGTACTGGCCCTGCACACCCCGCTCCGCCTGGTCGACACCGGTTCGCACCGCGCGGCCGACGGCGCGCACGGCCTCGTCGAAGGGCTCGCCACCCTGGAAAAGGGCTCCGGTGCCCTGCACACCGCCGCCGAGCAGGCGCACGGCGGCGCCTCGGAAGTCTCCCGCACCGTGGACGACGGACTGCACAAGATCCCCCGCACCAGCCCCGACCAGGTCGCCCACGCCGCCGAAGTGCTGGGCACGCCCGTGCACATCGACCGGACGAACCTGCACCCGGCCGGGGTCTACGGACGAGGGCTGGCACCGTTCTTCTTCGGCATCGCCCTCTGGGTGTTCGGCCTCTTCGCCTACCTGCTGCTGCGCCCCCTCAACACCCGGGCCCTGGCCGGCCGGGTCAGCGCCTTCACCACCGCCGTCGCGGGCTGGCTGCCGGCCGCACTCCTCGGCGCCGTGGGAGCACTGGTGCTCTACGGTGTCGTCGACCTGACCCTCGGACTGAACCCCGTCCACGGCTTCTGGACGCTCGCGCTCCTGGTCACCGCGGCGGGGGCGTTCGTGTCCGTCGACCACTGCCTGCGCACCGTGTTCGGGGTGCCCGGTGACGTCCTGTCGCTGGTCCTGCTCATCCTGCAGCTCACCGCCTCGGGCGGCCTCTACCCGCTGCCCACCGAACCGGCCTTCTTCCAGGTGCTGAGCCCGATGCTCCCGATGACCTACCTCGTCGACGGCCTGCGCGTGACCGTCTCGGGCGGCCTCACCGGCAATCTGCTCCGGGACTTCGCGGTCCTCCTGGCCTGCACCGCCGGTTCCCTCGCCGTGACCGCCCTCGCCGTACGGCGGCAGCGGGTCTGGACGGTCGGACGTCTCCATCCCGACGTCTCTCTGTAGCAGGGAGGCGACCCTCAGCGGTGCTGCTGGTGGGGGGAAGCCGGATGGCTGGTGGGGCGGTCGGCTTCGGTGGCGGCCCAGGCGGCCAGCAGCTGCAAGGCGTCGTGGTCGGGCGTGCCGGGGGCGACGCTGTAGCCCCTGACCCTCACGGGCCCGGCAGGAGTCCGGGCGGCCAGGAAGGTGGGAAGCCAGGCGGTCAGGCGGTCAGGCCGAGCGTGGGCAGACGGTCAGGGTCGGTGAGGATGTCGAGGCCGGTGATGCGGCCGTCCCGGATGGTGAACGACATGACGGACAGCGGCCGCCCCTCGGCGAAGGAGACAACGCCCGGTGTGCCGTTGACCAGCACCAGACGCGCGTCCGCCGCGAAGCGGGCGAAGGTGATCGCCTGGGACGCCACATCGGCCGCCCCGCGCCGCAGGATGCTCGGGACGAGCGTGCCGCCGTCGGAGCGCGCGACCACCTCGGGATCGAGGACGGTCAGGAGCGCTTCGAAGTCGCCACCGCGGGAGGCGGTCAGGAAGGCGTTGACGACGTCGCGCTTGCGGGCGAGGTCCGTGTCCGCCGCAGGGGCGGCGCCCTGAACGCGGCGGCGGGCACGGCTGGCGAGCTGGCGGGTGGCGACCGTGGTCCGGCCGAGGACGGGGGCGATGTCGTCGAAGGGCACGTCGAACATGTCGTGCAGGACGAAGGCGAGCCGCTCGGCCGGGGAGAGGGTCGCCAGCACGATCATGAGCGCGATGCCCACCGAGTCCGCGATCAGGATCTCCTGCTCGGGATCGACGCGGGCCGACGCGGTGACCACCGGGTCGGGCAGCCGGACCGATCCGTCCTGCTCGGGCAGCGGATCCTCGCGGCGCGAGGTACGCGAGCGCAGCATGTCCAGGCATATCCGCCCGACGACCGTGGTGAGCCAGGCACCGAGGTTCCGCACCTCGCTCACATCGGTGCGGCTGAGCTTGAACCAGGCCTCCTGGACAGCGTCCTCGGCCTCGGCGAGCGATCCCAGCATCCGGTAGGCCACCGCGCGCAGCCCCGGCCGCTCCGCCTCGAAGCGGTCGGCCAGAGAAGAGATGTCGCTCACCCGTCATACCCCCGTGTCCGGATCCGTCGGTCCGGTGAAGAAGCTAACGGATCACCGGGCAAGCATCAGACGAATGCCGTGATCAGCAGCAGTGCCCGGCTGACGCACCCCGCGCCGGTTCTGAGGTGCATGCCGCCCGAGCATCGGCGGGCGGCGGGGTGGCCGGGCGGTCGGTGGCCGGCCCGGGATCCGTTGGGCAGGATGCCGGTGTGGCGAAGTCGTGGGCGTGTGAGGCATGTGGGGTCCGGCTTCCGGGGCGCTCGCGGCCCGGGGCGGACGGCAGGCAGCGAGGAGGCCGGCCGGCACGGTACTGCTCCGACGCCTGCCGCCAGCGCGCGTTCCGGGAGCGGGCGGCCGCAGCGTCCCGTGCTGCCCCACGCGCCGAGCTGCCGGGCCGCGGACTCCCGGTCTCGCTCGATGCATTCGTGGGCCGCGAACGGGAGTTGGCGCGCTTACGGACGCTGCTGCGGTCGTCCCGACTGCTGACGCTGACCGGGCCCGGCGGAGTGGGCAAGACCCGGCTGGCGGTCGAGCTCGCGGGCGGTGTGCGCGGCGGACGCGCGGGCCGTGCCCAGTTGGTGGAGCTGGACGGGCTGCACGACGGTGAGCTGCTGCCGCAGACCGTGGCCGCCGCCCTCGGCGTACGGGAGCGGGCCGGCCGGGCGGGGGAGGAGGCGTTGGTCCACGCACTGGAGAAGCGCAGCACCCTGCTCCTCCTCGACAACTGCGAGCATCTGGCCGAGCCCTGCGCAGCATTGGCCGCGGCACTCCTCGCCCGCTGCCCCGGCCTACGCATTCTCGCCACCAGCCGAGAGCCGCTGCGGGTGCCCGGCGAGGTGGTCTTCCGTGTCGGCATCCTGTCCCTGCCGCCGGCCCCGGCAGGTGCCGGCGGGGACCATCACGGGAACCAGGGCGACCATCACGGAGACCAGGGCATCGACCCGCTCCTCCGGTCGGAGGCGGTCAGGCTCTTCCTGGAACGTGCCCGTACCTGCGATGCGGGGTTCGAGCCCACGCCCGGTGATGTCCGGACCGTGGCCGAGATCTGCCGGCGGCTGGACGGGCTGCCGCTGGCCATCGAACTCGCGGCGGGCCGTACGGCGTCGCTCCGGCCGGCCGGGATCCTGCGCGGGCTGGACGATCAGCTGTCGCTCCTGACCGACGGCAGCAGGACGGGGCCGGGGCGCCACCGCGAGCTGGGAGCCACGATCGACTGGAGCCATCGCCTGCTGGATCCGCTGGAAAGGACGGTTTTCCGGCGGCTGTCGGTGCTCGCGGGCGGGTTCGACGCGGAGAGCGCGGCCGCGGTCTGCGCGGACTGCGGACCGGCCGATGACGGTGCCGAGGCAGGCGACCGTTGCGGCGACGGGCGGTGCGGCGTACGGCGGAGCCAGGTGTTGCCCGTGCTGTGCGCCCTGGAGGCCAAGTCCTTGATCGTGCGGATGCCCGGGGACGCGCCGGGGGCGGCGAGGTTCCGGCAGCTCGCGGCGATCCGGGCGTACGGAATGGACCGGCTCGCCGAGGCCGGGGAGCTACCGGCCGTCTGGGACCGGGCGATCGACCGTTTGGCCGGGCAGGCGGCCGAGGGCGCCGCCCTGGTGTTCCCCGACGGCGCCGCCCTGCCGCTGGCCCGGGAACAGGAGAACCTCGCGGCAGCCGTGGCCCGTGCCGCCGAGCGGAGCGACCCGCGGCACACCGCGCTCGCCCTCGCGTTGGCCCGGCTCCACTACCAGCAGGAGCAGTTGACGGCCGCCCGTTCGCTGCTGACCGAGGTGCTGGCGCGGACCGCGTACGGCTCCCCGGACCACGGTGCGGCGCTGGCGCTGGCGGCCCGTGCGGCCTGTCAGCAGGCCGACCGGTCGGCGGCGCTCACCTTCGCCCGGGAAGCGGTCGCCGTGGCACGCGCCGGCCCACCGCACCCCGGCCGGCTGGCCAACGCCCTGGACGCCCTGGCGGCCGCGCACCTGTGCCGCGGTGCCCACCACGAGGCCGTCGCCGTCTTCGTCGAGTGTCTGGCGGTGGTCCGTACGCTGGACCGGCCGCTGGACACCGCCGTGTGCCGGCACCACCTCGCCTGGGCCCTGCTCCAGACAGGCGACACCGCGCAGGCGGCCGCAGTGATGGAGGAGTGCCTCCCCGCCCTCGAATCCGGCGCTCCGCCGGGGCAGGCAGCGGCTGCCCTGCACACCGCGGGCGCGATCCAGATGGCGCAGGGGAACTGGGACGCCGCCGAGAGCAGGTTCGCCGAGGTGCTGGTGAAGGTGCCGGACGGGGAGAGCCTGCATGCGCTCTATCCGGTGGAGGGCCTGGCCATCGTGGCGGCCGAACGCGGCGCTCCCGAACGGGCGTTACGACTCTACGCCGCGGCCGACGCGGCGCGGCGACGCACCGACACCGAACCGGAAGCGAGCTGGCGGGGAAGGGTGGAGTCGGCCGCAGCCCGGGCCAGACAGCGGCTCCACCCTGCTCGGGCCGACGCGGCGATCACGGCCGGCCGCCGCCTGCGCGGGGAACGGCTGCTCTCCTACGCCGTACCCGGCAACACATCAGCCGGCTGCTTGACGAACCATGCCGAGCACACCGACATCGCGCGCCACACCTCGACCGAAGCAAGTAACTCGGCAAACCAACTCCCGCTCACAGCACGCGAACTGACGGTCTCCCAGCTCGTCGCCCAGGGGATGACCAACCAGCAGATCGCCACGCAACTGGGCCTGTCCAAGAGCACGGTCGCCAGTCATCTCGACCGGGTCCGGGACAAGCTGGGCGTCCGCTCCCGTACCCAGATCGCCGTCCGGGTCACCGGACGGGCGGAGGGTCCCGGTCCTGGCGACGAGCCGGGGCAGCTCCGGCCATGATCCGCCGGACAGGCCCTCGGCCTCCCCGTGGGGTTTCGTCACGCCCGTAACCGGCCGGTCATTCGACGGATGTGCGCGGCCGACCTGACCACGGAGGCTGGCCCGAGCCGGGGGAGGAGCTCATCTTCCCCGGTGCTCTCGCCAACGCCACCATCCCGCAAAGGAGACGCGATGCGGTACGCCGACGAGACCGGCCCGGACGGTGCTGCACCAGGAACACCGCGCAGTTCACGCAGGTCCTTCATCAGGTCGACCTCCGCCGGAGTGACGGCAGTGGCGCTCGGTGCGAGTGTGACTGCCGCTGCCGGCCCGCCGGCCCAAGCAGCAGAGGAGGCCGCCCCGGGAGCCCGGCGCGGCAGCCGTCCGCTCGCCGTCACCCCGGCCTGCTCGGGCCACGAAACACCGGCATCCATCGAGGGCCCGCTGTTCAAGCCCAACTCCCCCGAGCGCAGCGATCTGATCACGCCCGCGATCCAGGGCGTACGGCTCGATCTCAGCGGCGTCGTGTACGACACGTCCTGCAAGCCCCTGCCCGAAACCCTCATCGAATTCTGGCAGTGCGACCAGAACGGCGACTACGACACCTCGGGCTTCTCCCTGCGCGGCCACCAGTACACCGACAGCAGGGGTGCCTACCGACTCCGCACCATCATCCCCCGTGACTACTGGGGCCGTTGGGGCCAACGGGCCCCCCACATCCACACCCAGGTCCAGGCTTCCGGCGGCCCGGTGCTCATCACCCAGCTGTACTTCCCCGACAACACCCAGGCGTACGGCAGGGACTTCACCGCGCTCAACGCCGCCGACCGACTCCTCAACCGCGCCTGCACGATCCGCCTCACCGGCCCGGAGGACGGCCGCTACACCGGTGCCTTCGACTTCGTCATCACGACAACGGTCTAGGCACCGTTCACCCGTCCACCCACCCCCATCCGGACAAGGAATGCGTATGACCTCGCACAGCCCCTCCGCCCGGCGGCGATCCGTCCGGGTCTCCCTGCTGGCCGCCCTCGCCACCACCGTCGTCACCGGGAGCCTGGTCCTGGCCGGCCAGAGCGGTGATCCGACCACTCCGGCCGCAGCCACCGCTCCCGCGGCGTCCCTCGCCCCCGCCGCCCCGCGCGCGGGGCAGTGGCAGGCAACCCCGGTGCCTGTCAAGAAGGGCGATCTGACCGCCGTCGCCGCACTGAGCGACAAGCAGGCCTGGGCCGTCGGCTACCGGCTCAAGAGCGCCACCTCCGTGGAGGCGATCACCCTGCGCTGGGACGGGACCTCGTGGACCCAGGAATCCACCCTCCCCGACAACAGCTTCCCGCAAGCGCTCACCGTCCGCTCGGCCACCGACATCTGGGCGGTGGGCAGCGCCTCGGCCCATTGGGACGGCATCAAGTGGACCGCATACCAGCTGGCCAACGACCCCTCCGGCCATGTCGTCCCGGACGCCGTGACCACTACCTCCGACGGGAAAGTGTGGACGGTGGGCCGGGCCATGGGCCGGTCGATCAAGGACGGCGTCCCGGCCGTCCAGTCCTGGGACGGCAAGGCCTGGCACCGGCAGCCGCTGCCCGATGTCGGCAAGGGCGAGCTCAGCGCCGTCACGGCGGTCGCGCCCGACGACATCTGGGCCGCGGGAGCCGCTTACGCTCCCGATGACAAGTCCCCACAGTCGGCGCTGCTGCTGCACTTCGACGGCAGCAGTTGGCGGCGGGTCCAGGCGCCCGGCCCGCAAACCACCCACAACTGGCTCGGTGCGATCACTGCCCTCTCGGCGGACGACATCTGGGCGGTGGGCGGGAGCACCACCGGCAGCACGGAGCGACCGCTCGCCGTGCACTGGAACGGCAGCACCTGGACCACGGCCAAGACACCGGACGTGGCCGACGGTCGGCTCCGCGCCGTAGGCAAAACCGGCACCGGCGAGCTGTGGGCCCTCGGCGGCAAGGGGGCAGCCCCTGTCGCCCTGCACTGGAACGGCCAGCGCGACCAGTGGGAGAAGGCCACGGCCCCGGACATCGTCATCCGCGGCTCCACCACCGTGCCCCACAGCGCCGACCTGTGGGCCACCGGAATCTCCCGACACGGCGACCTCATCCCGACGGTCACCCGCCTCAGGAACTGAAAGGTGACTCAACTCCACTGGCTGCCAAACGGTTGGGTTCCTCCAGTGAGTCGATCCGCTGTCGACCAGCGGGTATGTTCCCCGCTCTCCTCCACCACACCCGGCAGCGGCCACCGAGCCCGTCGCCGCCGCCCGCCTGTTGGCGAAGGCCAATCCGGCTCGGCTGCGCCGGATCCTGGAGTTCGCCCGCCGCGGCGCCCGTCCCGCCACCGCCGACCAGGCCCTGGCCGCCCGCGAAGCAGTCGTCTCGGTCAGCCTGCGCTGCGCCGGTCAGGGCTGCCTGCAACGCTCCCTCGCCACCGCCCTGCTCTGCCGCTTGCGCGGTGCCTGGCCCACCTGGTGCACCGGCGTGCGCACCCACCCCTTCGCCGCCCATGCCTGGGTCGAGGCCGAGGGCCACCCCGTGGGCGAGCCGCACCCCAAGGGCCACTTCAAACCGCTGATCGCCGTCCCACCCTCTCACCGGCAGGGGAGTAGCCGAGCGCCACCCGTCAGGGACTCCGATGGGCGTTGAGCCGGGCGGCCTGGCGCGTCAGGTGGTTGCGCTCGGCGAGGTTGGGTGCCTGGTGGGCCGCCTCGGCGTACAGCCGTGCCGCCGTCGCCAGGTCGCCGGCACGCTCGTGGAGGTACGCCGCCACCGCGGTCCGGCGGGGCAGTGAGGTGTCCAGCTCCCCGAGTGCCGCCAGCCCGGCGCGTGGTCCGTCGGCCTCGCCGACGGCGACCGCGCGGTTGAGCCGGACGACCGGGCTGTCGGTCAGGCGCGTGAGCTCGTCGTACCACTCGACGATCTGCACCCAGTCGGTCTCCTCGGCGGTGGGCGCGTCGGCATGGAGGGCGGCGATGGCGGCCTGGGCCTGGAACTCGCCCAGCCGGTCGCGGGCGAGGGCCGCCTGCAGGATCGCGATGCCCTCGGCGATCGACTTCGTGTCCCACCGGCCGCGGTCCTGCTCGGCGAGCGGCACCAGGCTGCCGTCCGGCGCGGTCCGGGCAGCGCGGCGGGCGTGGTGGAGCAGCATGAGGGCGAGCAGCCCTGCCACCTCGGGGTGGTCGACCTGCGCCGCGAGCTGCCGGGTGAGCCGGATGGCCTCGGCGGCGAGGTCGACGTCGCCGGAGTAGCCCTCGTTGAAGACCAGGTACAGGACGCGCAGCACGGTGGCGACGTCGCCCGGCTGGTCGAGGCGCACGCCGGCCACGGTGCGTTTGGCCCGGCTGATGCGCTGCGCCATGGTCGCCTCGGGCACCAGGTAGGCCTGGGCGATCTGGCGGGTGGTGAGCCCGCCGACGGCGCGCAGCGTGAGCGCGACCGCGGACGACGGCGTCAGCGACGGGTGGGCGCACAGGAAGTAGAGCTGGAGCGTGTCGTCCACGGAGGGTGTGGGGCCGGGCGGCGGTTCCTCGTCCACCAGGTCCTCACGCCGGCGGCGGGCGGCGTCCGAGCGGGCCTGGTCGAGGAACTTCCGCCAGGCCACGGTGACCAGCCAACCCTTCGGCTCGTGCGGAGGGTGGGCCGGCCAGACGCGGACCGCCTCGACCAGCGCTTCCTGCACGGCGTCCTCGGCCGCCGCGAAGTCGGCTCCGCGGCGGACGAGGATGGCGAGCACGCTCGGCGTGAGGCTCCGGAGCAGGGCCTCGTTCATCGGAGCCACCTAAAAGGCACGCGGGGCGTCTGACACACCTGACAGGTCACTCCGTGATGGTGGGCGGGGCGGCCAGGAACGGGCGCACCTCGAGCCACTCGTGGATCGGCTTCCCGCCCGCCCCGGGGGCGGCCGACAGCTCACCGGCCAGCTCGACGGCGCGCTCATGGCTGTCGACGTCGATCACCATCCAGCCGGCGATGAGGTCCTTGGTCTCGGCGAACGGGCCGTCGGTGACCGGCGGGCGCCCCGCACCGTCGTACCGGACCCACGATCCCTCGGGGGCGAGCGCCTGACCGTCGACGAACTCGCCGGTCTTCTCGAGCCGGGCCGCGAAGTCCTGCATGTACTGCATGTGCGCCGAGACCTCCTCGGGCGTCCACTGATCCATGGGCACGTCGTTGACCGGGGCCGGAGCGCCGCGGTAGTGCTTGAGCAGCAAGTACTTGGCCATGGTGATTCTCCTCGGTGCTGGTGCGACCCATTGTGGTCGCGTTCACCTCGGGGACGGAGCCGGTCCCGGGTTCTCGACATCGCCGACCGAATTTTTTTGACCCTTGTGGTCGAGCCCGGAGGGAACGTCTCGCGGTGCCCGGCTCCCCGGCCGTGGGCAGGGGGCGGCACGGCGCGAAACCAAGGTCTCGCCTCCGATGTCACAGACCGCCGGGCTGTCTTGTCTTGAGTAGTGAAGGCAGATGCTCACGACAGGATGGTGATGGTCATGCGGGTGTTCGTGGCAGGCGGGACCGGGGTGTTGGGGCGGCGGCTGGTGCCGCAGCTCCTGGCCCGTGGCCACCAGGTGACGGCCACGACCACGAGTGCGGCCAAGCTGGGCCGGCTGGCGCAGCTGGGCGCGGACGGCGTGGTGATGGACGGGCTGGACGCGGCGTCGGTGGGCGAGGCGGTCGCCAAGGCCCGGCCGGAGGTGCTCGTGCACCAGATGACCGCGATCTCCGTGGCCCACGCCGGCAAGCCCGACATCAAGCATCCGGACCGTTGGTTCGCCACCACCAACCGGCTGCGCACCGAGGGGACGGACCACCTGCTCGCGGCGGCCGAGGCGACCGGTGTGTCCCATGTCGTCGCCCAGGGGTACGCCTCGTGGAACGGCATCCGCGAGGGCGGATGGGTGAAGACCGAACAGGACCCGCTGGACCTGCTTGAGGGCACGGCGGCGCACGTGGGGTTGAAGGCATTGGCCCGCGTCGAGGACGTCGTCCTCCGGGCCGGCGGCGCGGTGCTGCGCTACGGCGCGTTCTACGGGCCGGGAGCCATCGACGATCAGGTCGAGCTGGTCCGCAAGCGGCAGTATCCGCTGGTGGGGCGGGGTACCGGCTACAGCTCGTGGGTGCATCTCGATGATGCGGCGAGCGCCACCGTCCTGGCCGTGGAGCACAAGGCGACGGGCGTGTTCAACATCGTCGACGACGAACCGGCTCCGGCGAGCGAATGGCTGCCCCACCTGGCGGCGTGCGCGGGAGCGAAGCGGCCGAGGCGCGTCCCGGTGTGGCTGGCCCGGCTGCTGGCCGGGGACCAGGCGGTGGTGATGATGACCGAGGGGCGTGGTTTCTCCAACGTCAAGGCCAAGCGGGAGCTCGGCTGGCAGCTTCGCCATGCGTCGTGGCGCCAGGGCTTCGAGGAGGAACTGGCGTGACCGGAAGCATGGCGAAGGCCGAGGAGTTCGAGGAGTTGCGGCCCCTGCTGTTCTCGATCGCCTACCGGATCCTGGGCAGCGTGACCGAGGCGGAGGACGCCGTTCAGGAGACCTGGCTGCGCTACGAGACGTCCCCGACATCCCCCGTCTCGGCCAAGGCGTTCCTGTCCGCCGTGGTCACCCGCATCTCGATCAACGTGTTGCACTCGGCCCGCGTCCGGCGCGAAGAATACGTCGGGCCGTGGTTCCCCGAGCCGCTGCTCACCGACCCCTACCAGGACCCCGAGCGCTCGGCCGAGCTGGCCGACTCGGTGTCGATGGCGGCCCTGCTCCTGCTGGAGCGGCTCACCCCCCTGGAGCGCGCGGTGTTCGTGCTGCGGGAGGTGTTCGAGTTCGGCTTCGCGGACATCGCCTCGGCGGTGGGCCGCTCCCAGGCCGCGTGCCGCCAGCTGGTGGTACGGGCCCGCCGCCATATGCACGCCGGCCGGCCCCGGTTCGAGGCCGACCGGCGCGAGCGCGAGGAACTCGCGGTGCGGTTCTTCGACGCCTTCACCGAAGGGGACATCGACGGGGTACGCGAACTGCTCGCCGCCGACGTCCAGATGGTCGCGGACAGCGGCGGCAAGGCCCCGCAGTGGGCGGGCGGCTTCTTCGGTGCCGACCAGGTGTCCAGGGTGCTCGCGGCTCTCCTCGCGCCGTTCGTCCACATCGGTGGCGTCGTGGAACCCCACCAGGTGAACGGCCAGCCGGGTGCGATCTTCCGCGACCGCGACGGCAAGGTCATCCACACCTGGACGCTCGACATCCTCGACGGGCAGATCCAGACGATCCGCACGGTGAGCAACCCCGACAAGCTCGGGCATGTGGGCCCCGTAGCGGATGCCTGGGCGGTCCTGCGCGAAACGCAGCAGGCCCGCCGGGACGCGGACTGACCGGCAACACTCAGAACAGGGAATCAGACATGATCAGGATCGGCATCATCATCGGCAGCACCCGCCCCGGCCGCAACGGCGACCGGGTGGCCCAATGGGTACGGGACCTGTCAGCCGAACACGCGGGGGACGCAGCCGACTTCGAGGTCGTCGACCTGAACGACTACGCCTTGCCACTGCTGGACGAAGCCGTCCCGGCGGCCAAGGCGCCGGGACGGCAGCCGCACACCCGGCGCTGGGCCGAGCGGATCGGCTCGTACGACGCCTATGTCGTCGTCACCCCGGAATACAACACCGTCCCGCCCGCCGCGCTGACCAACGCCATCGATTACCTCTACGCGGAGTGGGGCGGCAAGCCGGTCGCCTACGTCGGATACGGCGTCTTCGGCGCGGTCATGGCGGTGCAGAAACTGCGTGCCCAGGCGGGCGTGCTGCGGATGGCCGACATCGGGCCGCAGGTGGCGCTGTCGCTGCGCGAGGACTTCGTGGACTTCGCCGACTTCCGGCCGAGGCAGTTGCACACGGCGGAGCTTCACCGGCTGGTCGACGAGCTGCCGGCGTGGGCGCGGGCACTGGCCCCGCTCCGCACGGTTCCCCAGACGGCCTAGCGATCAGGAAGCAGCAGTTGCCATGCGCATCACGATCTTCGGGGCCAATGGCCCCACCGGCCGCCTGCTCACCGGCCAGGCACTCGCCGCCGGACATCGGGTCACCGCGGTCACCCGGCAGCCGCACTCGTTCCCGCTGCAGCACGACCGGCTCGACATTGTCGGTGCCGATGTGCTGGATCCGGTGGCCGTCGACGCCGTCGTGGCGGACCGGGATGCGGTGCTCTCCACACTCGGCGTCCCCGCCGGGAAGGAGCCCATCAGCACCTACTCGCGCGGAGTGACCAATATCGTCGCCGCGATGACCCGGCATCAGGTGCGTCGGCTCACCGTGGTCAGCTCGAGCGGGGTCGATCCGCACCCGTACTCCGACGGCGGCCTGGTGTTCAACCGGGTACTTCTGCCCTACGTGACGCGGGTGCTGGGCAAAACGCTGTACGACGACATGCGGCGGATGGAAGCGCTGGTCCGGGCCAGCGATCTGGACTGGACGATCGTGCGCCCGAGCGGTCTGTTCCACCTGCCGTCGGTCACCGACTACACCCTTGTCGAGGGCCATGCCGACGGCAGGTTCACCGCCCGTGTGGACCTGGCCGCCAGCATGCTGGCCCTGCTGGCCGACGACCGCCACCTGCGCACCACCGTCAGCGTCATCACCACGGCCGACAACCCTGCCCTGCTCCACTGGATCCGCCGCGAAGCACTCGCCAAAAGCTGAGCGGAGGCGTGCTGTTGGGTTCGCAGCCGCTACCGCTGCCACTGCCATTGCCCCGGATCCGCAGCTGTTGGGATTCGGGGCCGGCGGGCTGGTGCCCATCTTCGCCCCGTCCGCGTCGAGTTAGCACCTGATCCACATCTTCCGCCTTAAGCGATGACATGCGCAGGCCGTCGGTATATGGTTCGGCCACTGTCACCCAGGGTGTTGCTCTGGCCAACGGTTAATTCCGGGGCCGGACGCTGCCGTGCCCCAGGGTGCAGTGCCCTACCCCCCTCATAGCTCTGCCCGCGTGCACCGGCCCCGGCCGTACCTGACCGGGGTCGTGCGCGCCGCAGAAAGGCATGCCCATGTCCCGAATAAGGGTCACCAGACCCGCTGCTCTGACCGCGCTGGCAGGCGTAGGAGCCTGTCTGGCAGTCGTCGTCGTGCCGTCCGCCTTCGCGGGCACGACCACCCCGGCCGGCAGCAGCTGCACGATCCGCCCCGCGGCGAAAGGCAGCGAGGCACCGCTCAGTTGCCTGGGCGTCACCGCTTCTCTCGACCACCTGCCTGCTGTCGGCGAGCAGGCCACCCTCACCGTGAACGTCCAGGCACAGGCCCAGGTCAAGCACGCCGGACTGGCCCTCCAACTGCCGCCCTCGATCCGGATGACCGGCGAGGATTCCGGCTTCGCCACACCCACAACGGACACCTTCGGCCAGCGCACCAGCCGGACGCTCGCCCTCACTCCCGGCACCCAGGCCCTCAAGCTCAAGGTCAAGGCCGTCGCCGCCGGTCCCGCCCAGATCCAGGCGGATATCAGCGACATCGACCGTCCCGACCCGCGGCGCGCCGGGCACGACTCGTTGGAACTCACCGTCGGGACGGCCAAGGGCTCCTCCGACAAGGGCGTCTCGGTCACCAAGGCCGACGCGGCCCCGTCCCACGCCCGCGGACCCCGTGCCCGCAAGCCCCGCCCGGTCGCCCCCAAGGGCCTTGCCCCTGCCCCTGTCTCCGGCCGTGCGTCGGCTGCCAAAGCCCCGGCCGCCCCGCGCGCCGCCGCCGCGGCCACCTCCAACGCCCAGGTCTGCGTCAACGGCACCTTCCGCAACCGCTTCCAGTCCGCCGAGGGCGGCAGTTGGAACGGCAAGGCCAACCGGGACGAGCCGGTCAGCAACGTCAACATCACCCTGTGGGGCAAGCCGACCGCCAACAGCGGTACGCAGAAGCTCGCCACGGGAATGACCGGCAACGGCGACGGCAGGTTCAACCTCTGCTACACCCCGAGCACCTCCGTCACCTCCCAGGCCTGGGTGGAGTTCCAGACACAGGCCGGCCGCATGTGGTCGGTGGTCGACGGCAACGGCCGCCTCTACTCCACCGCCACGTACTCGCTGAACAACATCTCGGGCAGCACCAGCCTGGGCAACGTGTACGCCAACGCCGGACAGAGCCGTGCCTGGCACGCCGTCGACACGCTGAACAAGCTGTGGTGGAACCGCGGTGCCACGACCAACTGCTGGACAAGCAGCCAGCAGGACGGCCACTGCACCCCGATCACCGTCCAGTGGTACCCCGGCTCCACCGACGGCACGTACTGGACCACCAACGAGGACAAGATCCACCTTGCGGACAACGACCCCGACTCCGAGCACACCACCATCCACGAGGCGGGCCACGCCCTGATGGGCAAGCTTTACAAGAACTGGTGGCCGAACGTCAGCAACTGCTCGCCGCATTACGTCAATCGCACCTCCTCCACCAGCTGTGGCTGGACCGAGGGCTTCGCCAACGCGGTGGCGTTCCACACCTTCAACGACACCACGTACTACTGGGGCAACGGCAGCTCCATGAACCTCGCCAATGACCGCGCCACGAACGGCATCGACCCGGGCGACGCCTGCGAGGCCCGCGTTGCCACCTCGCTGGTCGACCTGTGGTCCCAGGTCGACGGCGGCTGGACGAAGAGCAACACCATGATGTCCCGGACCTGGCAGTCCAGCTTCCGTGAGTACTTCGTCAACGACCGGCCCGACTACGGTCTGGACAGCGGCTCGACGGCCCGGAACATCCTCTACCGCCACACCATCCAGTACTGAACAGTGCCGAACCCATGAACCCATGGACCGGGCCGAACAGTCGGCCCGGTCCATGCGCGTGTTCCCCCTGACGAACCCCGTGTGCGGGGGAGGGGGCGGTCCCAGGCCCAGACACTTCGGGCTTCCCCACATCGGCCTGGCGTACCGGCCTCCTTCCGCCGTACGGCGGAGGCGCACCGCCCTGTGGTGCGATGTGGTGATACGGAAGCGGGCGGCACGGTGGTGAGCGACCGGGAATCCCCGGCCGGCGGACCCGATGAGGTCCGCCCGACGTCACTTCCGTTGGAGGAAGCCATGCTCCACACCCGCGCCCGCATGCGCCGCCCGTTCCTCGTCGCCGCCACTGCCCTCATCGTCGGCGCGGCGACCGCACTGACACTGGGCACCTCGGGCGCGGCCACCGCGGTCGAAGCCGCCGCCGGAACCCCCGCTGTGACCGGGAACCACGCCGCGCGGCACGTCGTCGACGAACCGCTGCTCAAGGGGTCGGCCAAGCTCAAGCGCCAGCCGGGCGACAACGTGCACTTCTCGATCGACGCCCATGGATTCGCCGACAAGGCACGCGGCACCTTCTACGTGAGCCACCACGTCGGCAAGCAGTGGGGCGGCTACTTCAAGGGGCGCATCGACTGCCTGCTGACCGGCGGCCCGGTCGCCGTCGCCACCGGCATCGTTTCCGAGTCGCATTTCCGGGGCGCACCTGGCATGCCGGAAATCGGCGACCTCAAGGGCAAGCGATTCGGTTTCACCGTGCTGGACGACGGCAAGAAGGACCGCCTGGGCTACAGCTGGGCCGTGGACGGTCTGCCGAAGAACAGCGTCGGCAAGTGCCTGGGCTCCGCCCCCTTCGAGACCCTGGAGAAGGGGGGCTACACGGTCCATCACTGGATGCCGCCGCGCGAGCCCGCCAAGCACTGAAGGTGACGTGCAGCCCGGCCATTGACGGTACGCCGACTTGGCCGGGCCTGCCGCCACGCCATCGGAACGGCGTTCAGCGCACGAAGGCGATCTCCGGGAAACGGCGCGAGGGGCCGTCGAGCAGGTCGCTGTGCTGGTGGCGCAGGTGCTTGTCGAAGAAGGCGGCGACGTAGGTGCGTTGGACCTCGATGGAGCGGTTGGGGTCGATCGTGCCGAGTGCCTGCTGCATTACTTCCGGGGTGATCCCGAATGCGCCCGGCGCCTGGGGGAACAGGACCTGGTTGTCGACGAAGGAGTTGTGCCCGGAGCCGCGCAGCTTCAGGTCGAGCCGCTCGCCGTGCAGGTTTTCCCAGAGCCGCGCCCAGCTCCCGTCGGTGTTGCGGTTGTGGTGCTCGGAACTGAACAGCATGTAGGGGCGGTCGAGCCGCTGGTGTTCCGACCGGCCGAAGAGCTGGCCGTCCAGGTTTACGCCGGCGTCGATCCTGGAGTCCGCGTGCATGGCGGCGGCCACTGATCCGCCGCCGAGGGAAGCGCCGAACATCCCGATGTGTTTCGTGCTCACGGCCTGGGTCAGCCCGTGGGGGAGCGGCTTGTGTTCCACGTCCGGGTTGTGGCCGCGGGCGATCTCGGCCAGCTGGTCGATGACGAAGTGGGTGTCGGCCGCCCGGACGTCGATCAAGTCGCGCGATTTGGTGCCTGGCGGCAGCATGCTCACCTCATGTCGCCCGCCGGGGAACACCACATCGCCGGTGTCGTGGGTGTGGTCGATGGTGACGACCAAGTAGCCGCGGCTGGCCAGGTCCTGAACCAGTGCCGTGCCCGTCGCACGGTTCCCACGCCCGCCGGGCGAGTACAGCAGCACCGGCAGCTTGCCGAGTTTGCGGTCGACCGGGGCGCCGGTGTGCCCGGCAGTGGTGGGCAGGGTCACCCCACCCGGCAGCACCTGCTGGCTGTTGGGGAGGAGTGCGGCGGGATAGCGGGAGGTGTGTGTGGCCGGGTACCACAGCGAGACCATCAGCTCGCGCTGCTGTGTGGGCACCCACGGATCCATGCGTTTCGTGTCGCGCAGGTGGAGGTCGACCGTCCCGACGCCATGGCGCCCGGTCGGGGCGGGAAGGGTCAGCTGGCCCGGAGCCGGCGCCACCTTCAAGGACGCCGCCCGACGCGGGAGTTGCATCATGTCGCCCAAGTCCACCGCATGGCCCCGGGCTTGCTCCGTGTCGTCCAAGGCCACGAGCTGGCCCGGGGATTGCCCCGCGTCGTCCAGGGCCGCCGCCGTGGTCGTGGCTGCACCGGGGGTCTTCTCCGCGGCGGTGGCCGGTGCCACCGCGGCGCCCAGGGCGAGGGTCAGCAGTCCTGTGGTGCCGGCGACCCGGGTGCGCAACCGGCTGTGGCGCCTTCGTGCGTGCTTCATGGGCGGCCCCCTCCATGGTGGTGATCGACACGTGATCAGCGATCGGCTGGCGGTCATCGTATAGGCAGTTTTGCCATGGCCGTGCCAACCCACCGGATAGAGCGACGAGTTATCCCCATGGTGGTCGGCGAGAGGGGCGTTGCCTACGCGTCCAGAAATGCACGGTGGCGGCTTCGGACCCCGTCCGTTGCCGGGCCTCTGCGACCCGCCTTTTCGCGCGGGCTCGTCTGCGCGGGTAACGGTCTCTCGGCGTCCGGGGAGTATGTCCTGAGGTGAGCGGCGTCGAGTGCCGATACGGGACACGCGCGGGAGGAAAGCCCTGGTGCGGCCGGTGGAAGTCGTCGGTGCCCGGCAACTCGCCACCCTCGTGGACCCGTCGCAGCAGCAAAGGTCCGAGCCGGTAGAGGGCCGGCAGGGGTGGCTGTTCCGTCGCCTCGACGTGGCGGCTTGGAGGGTGTTACCCCCGGTCAGAAGGCCTCTTCAGAAAGGGCTGATTCACGCCATCGTCGGATGGCGGCCCTCGGCCCCAGAATTGCGACTGCGTTGCCCGCTGTTTTCACTGAGCGTTTTTGTTACGCGCCAGTTTGTGATCGCGGAGCCTCACCGACCGCCCTCAGCGGGCTCACGGATTCCCCGAGAAGAGGCAGTGACAGGGCAGCCATCAGTTGGTTGCGCGACTGTGTGTGACACGGCGAATGCGGACGGAAAGGTATCGACAATTACCTGGGATGCAGCCGGTGTTGGGAATTGCGCCACGCCGGGACGAGATCCGAGAGGCATAAGCTAACTTTCCCTACGGTGAGTTGAGCGCAGTTCCGGTGGGCCGGTATACAAGGGCCCAGCGCGAAAGCCTTGTGCTTATCCCGTGCTCCCCGTATTGATATTGGGCGAGTCGCCGCACGGCCATCCCCCACGTTCCGAGAGGACGCTGTTCTGCACGCTGTTGCCCGCGCGCCCCGTCCGCACCGCACCCGACGCCGCGCCGACATGCCTCTGCTCGGAGGCGTCCGCCCACCGATCGCCGCATTGCTCTGCGCCCTGCTGGCAGTTGCCGCGTTCACCGCACTCGGTCTCGGTACCGTCCACGAACAGGACGTTCCGCAGGCCTTGCGGGACGCCGAACGCCGGATCGCCGAGGATGCCGCCGACTCGGTCGGGACCGCCATCGACACAAGAGCCGCGGCAGTGCGCCACGCTGCGGCGTCCGACGCGCCCGCCGGCAGCCGCACTCCGGCGGCACTTCTGCGGTCCCTTCTCCCGACCGGGCACCCGGCGGGAGGCGGTGTGCTGCTCGACCCGCACACCGGAAGAGCGCTGGCGGCCAGCGGCGAAACGGTGCCGCTGACCGGGGTGGACGCGCCGGCGCTGATGCGGTCCGGTACTGCCAAAGTCGCGCCCCGACTGGTCCTTTCGAGCCGCGGCGAACCGCGTCTGTTGCTCTTCGCCCGGGTGGCCGCCCCTGCCCCCGGCGCCAAGCAGGACGAGAACAACGACCAGACAGGCGACCAGACAGGCGACCTCAGGGCGGATCAGAACGACGAGGAGCACGAACTCCTCCTCGTCGTCTCGGAAAAGCTCGCTGCGCCGGCGGTGTACGGAGTGGGGCGCACCGGTCAACTGGTGGACCGGAACGGAAAGGTGCTCGCCACCGCCGCCACCCCCGGAACGGCGCCGGCGATCCGAACCGACCACCGTGCTCTCCCGGCTGCTGCGACGAACGCTGCGAACGCCGGTCTCCACACCGGCGACGTCTCCGGCAGCCTGGTCGGTGACGGTCACGACGGGCTGCGCGGAGTCACGGGATGGGCATCGGTCGCCGCGGCGGACGGCAAGGGGGACACCTCCGGCCTGGGGCTGACCGTCCTCACGCTCAGGGAGGTACCCCCGGCGAAGGAGGGAGCCGACCATACGTGGTTCGCCCTCGTGGCCGCCGGTGGGCTGGTGCTGATCGCCGTGCTGGTCACCCTGGTGCTGTGGGGCGGCATGCAGCGTGCGCTGCTGCGGCTGCACCTGTCCGCTGCCCGGCTGGCCCGGGCCGCCAGTCAAATGCCTTTGTCCAACGGGGAGTTGACGCGGCCGGTGCCGGTCGTCGCGTTCGGCGAGCCCGGCAGGGTCGGCCGGGCACTGGAGTCGATACGTTGCCAACTGCTCGGTGAGACGGAACCGGAGCCCGTGCAGCCGGTGCGCCGCCGCCCCGGTGTCCGGGCCCTGGTCCTGGTCTGCGCGCTCGTGATCGCCGCCTGGGGGATGCCGCTGCTGTTCCTGCTCAACCGCGTTCCGGTGGCCGAGGCCGTACCGCAGGCCACCGTCGCCGACCAGCAGGCACGTACCGAGGCCGCCGCCGACCGGGTGCGGCGGTCCCTCGGCCGGAGCTGCACCGACCTCGCGGCGGCGGCGTCAGCCCTCTCGGGTGCGGCCCGCGAGCGGGCGACGGAGGTGCTGCGGCGCGCACACGCCGACCATCCCACGTTCCGGTCGCTGTATGTCGTGGACCGCACCGGAGCCATCGTGCTCCGGGTGGGCAAGCAGCCCCTGCGTACCCTCGACCACGCGCCGACCGGCGAGGGAATCGCCCAGGTCAACACGTCGGGCCCGATCCCCGCGATCGCCGCCTACGCCCAGGTCCCGGCGACCCGGAAGCCCAAGGACGCCAAGGGCGCCGGGGACGCCGCCCCGGCCGTCGTCGTCGCCGAGATCGGCGTGAACGCGCTGAACTCCCTGGTCGCACGCGACGGGCTCGGCAGTGTGTGGCTGACCGACGACCGGCACCGGGTGCTCGCGGCGAGCGTCGGCTTTCAAGCCTTCCAAGCTCTTCCCCACCGGGGCCTCACCCGACTGGTGGCCAGGACCGAGGCGGCACCCGGCAGCACCGGCACCCCGGCATCGGCCGTACTGCGCGCGGGGGCGGCCCCGGGCGAGGGTCCGTCGGTGGCGGCCGCCGCGCCACTGGCACAGAAGGGGCCGATCGCCGGACTCGGCTGGCGGGTGGTCTCCGCCGAGCCCGCCGCAGCGCTCAAACTGGCGGCGTTCCAACTGCAGGCGCGCACCATGCTGGCCGGTCTGCTCGCACTGTCCGTGGGGATCGCCTGCCTGGGCTGGCTGCACATCGTGGTGGTCAGGCCGCTGCGCGCCGTCACCAGATGCGCGGAGCAACTGGCCGGCGGTGACCGTCGCACCGTGCTGTACCCGGTCCACCACGACGAGTGCGGCTCGGTCACCCGCAGCCTGGAACTGCTCAGGCAGGCGCTGGTGGACCGGGACCGCGGTGGCGGAAGTGCATATGTGGCCACTGTCCCTGCCCCCTCGTTCCAGCGCGGCGGCCCGCCGCAGCAGTGAAGGACCAACTGACGTGCTTTTCCTCTATGTTGTGCTGCTGTTGAGCTGTGCCGTGCTGCTGGTCGCCGGCGTGCTGGAGCAGCGGCGTCACTACGCCGCGCTGGCGCAGGTGCCCACTCGGGTGCTGGTCAACGGCATCCGCGGCAAGAGCTCGATCACCCGGCTGTGCGCGGGCGCGCTGCGCGGCGGCGGACTGGTCACCGTGGCCAAGACCACGGGCACCGCTGCCCGGTTCATCCATCCGGATGCCACCGAGGAGCCGGTGTACCGCAAGTTGGGCATCGCCAACGTCGTCGAGCAGATCGGCATCGTCCGGCGCGCGGCGGCCTACCGGCCGGACGCTCTGGTGATCGAGTGCATGGCGGTGATGCCTGCACTTCAGGAGATCAACCAGGAGAAGCTGATCCGCTCCACCATCGGCGTGCTGTGCAACGTGCGTGAGGACCACCTCGCCGAAATGGGGCCGACGTTGGACGATGTGGCGCGTTCGCTGTCCCGTTCGATGCCGGTCGGAGGGGTCTGTGTCACCGCCGAGCAGGAGCGACTGCACATCCTCCAGGAGGAGGCGGACAAACGGAGCTGCCGCCTGATCGTGGTGGATCCGGAGTCGGTCACGGATGAGGAGCTCCGCGGGTTCAGCTGGTTCACGTTCAAGGAGAACGTCGCCATCGCGCTGGCCGTGGCCCAACTGCTCGGCGTGGACCGGGCCACCGCACTGCGCGGGATGTGGGACGCGCCGCCGGACCCCGGCGTGCTCTCCGTCGAGCGCTACCGCACCCCGGACGGCAAACGGCTGCGCTTCGCCAATGTCTTCGCCGCCAACGATCCCGCCTCGACCTTGATGAACGTCCGTCAGCTGGAGGAACTCGGCGCGATCCGCCGCCCGCTGAACGTGGTCATCAACTGCCGACCCGACCGGATCGAACGCAATGGGCAGATGGGAGCGATCATCCCCGATTTGGACCCGGAGACGGTCCTGCTCATCGGGCATCGGACCAAGAGTGCCCGCGACGGCATCCCGCCGGGCTGGTCTTCGGGTCGGGTGGTGGACCTCGGCGGCGACCGGCGCGACGCACCGGAACTGACCCGCGCCATTCTCGCCGAACTGGGCCCGGATTCCTCGCTGGTGGCCATCGGCAACATCCACGGCCAGGGCGAACTGTTCCTGGAGCACCTCGGCAAGCTGCCCGCTGACGACGCCGACGACGAGCCGCTTCCGGTCGCGCCCCCGCCCGAGCCGCAGCCGTACCGCTGGGTGGCGTCGCTGAACCGCCCCAGGTCCGGCACGCATCTCCCGAGCCCCGCCGCCCACGCCGACGCCCTGTCCCGGCCGACAAGGAACTCCCTGTGATCCCCGTCAACGTCACTCCGCAGACCATCGCGCTGGGGATAGCCCTCGGACTGGTCTTCTCGCTGGTCTGCTATCTGACCACCAACCTCTCTCCCGGCGGCATGATCACCCCCGGCTGGCTGGCGCTGACCCTCGTCACCGATGTCGTCCGGGCCGCCATGGTGATCGGCGTCACCGCGCTCACCTTCCTCGCGACCAAGCTCCTGCAACGCCATGTGATCCTGTACGGGAAGCGGCTGTTCGCCGCCGTGGTGCTGTCCGCGGTGCTGCTCCAGACCACCGTGCTGCTCGCGCTCCAGCACGAGTTCCCGCTCCTTTACACCGCCCAGACACTGGGCTTCATCGTGCCCGGCCTCATCGCGTATCAGCTGGTCCGCCAACCGCTGGCCGCCACCGTGATCTCCACGACGGCAGTGACTCTCAGCACGTATGTGGTGCTCGTCGCCGGATTGCTGCTGGGGGCACTGCCCGTCGGCTGAGCTCGCCGTACCGCCACCCGTGCAGGCGACGAACGATCACTGTGCCCCTTGCCCGACCTCCCCTGAGAGACCCGCCATGGCCACCACCGCCCTCACCCGGAACCCCGCCGGCCGCCGCCGGCGCGCTTCCCGAGGCCGTCAACTTCCTTTCGCACCACGGGAGTTGCCCGCCCTCCTGCTCATCCTGGCCACCGCCGCGGTGCTCTACGCCTGGGGCATCGACCAAGCCGGGGTACACCCGTACTACAGCGCGGCCGCGCGGTCGATGGCGGCGGACTGGCACGCCTTCGTCTTCGGCGGGCTGGACCCGAGCGGCTCGATCACCGTGGACAAGCTCCCCGGTGCGCTGTGGCCGCAGGCCCTCTCCATCAAGGTCTTCGGGCCGCACAACTGGGCGGTGGTGCTGCCGCAGGTCGTGGAAGGCGTACTGGCCGTCTGGGTGCTGCACAGGATCGTCCGTGCCTGGGCCGGCCCATGGGCAGGGCTGCTCGCCGCCCTGGTACTCACCCTCACCCCGGTCACCGTCGTACTCGACCGGCACACCATCCCCGACACCCTGCTCGTCCTGCTGCTGCTCCTCGCCGCGGGATCGCTGCAGAAGGCCGTCACCAGCGGAAAGCTGCTGCCGCTGATCGCCTGCGGGACATGGGTGGGACTGGCCTTCCAGGCCAAGATGCTCCAGGCCTGGCTCGTCCTGCCGGTCTTCGCCGCGGTGTACCAGATGGCAGCGCCCGGCTCACGGTGGAACCGGGCCCGGCGGCTGCTGCTCGCCGGGGCCACCGCACTCCTGGTCTCCTGTGCCTGGCTGCTGCTGGTGTGGGCGACCCCCGCACCGAACCGTCCCTACATCGACGGGACCACCAACAACAACCCCTTCACCCTGGTCTTCGGCTACAACGGGCTGAGCCGCTTCGGCCACGACCCGAACGCACTGGGCGCCGTCGCCGGCACCGCGGCCAGCCGCACCACCGACAACACCGGTTGGACCATGCTGGTCAACCAGAGCGTGGGCCCGCAGATCGCCTGGCTCCTGCCGCTCGCCGTACTGGCCTTGGCGCTCGGAGTGTGGTGGCGCCACGGACAGCCGCGCACCGACGGGCCGCGGACAGGCTTCCTCCTCTGGGGAGGCTGGCTGGTGGTACACGTCGTGGTCTTCAGCAATTCCAACGGCAATCACGGCTACTACACCGCCGTAGTGGCCCCGGCGCTCGCCGCGCTGACCGGTGGCGGAGTCGCCCTCTTCTGGGCCGAGTACCGCGCCGGTGGCCGACGTCGGGCGGCGCT
Source organism: Streptomyces sp. NPDC048197 (assembly GCF_043202395.1). Taxonomy (NCBI): domain Bacteria; kingdom Bacillati; phylum Actinomycetota; class Actinomycetes; order Kitasatosporales; family Streptomycetaceae; genus Streptomyces; species Streptomyces sp. NPDC048197. The sequence goes on along the minus strand of NZ_JBIDAJ010000004.1, from coordinate 114,670 downwards.
GCCCCTCGCCCTCGGGCTCACGGCGCTGTGGGCCGTGGCCTTGGAAGGCCCGCACAGCGATTTCGCCCCCTGGCTGCTGCCGATGGTGCTGATGCTCGGTCTGTGCGGGACCGTCGGCCTGTGCACCCGTGGACCACGCACTCCGCGACGGGCGGTGCACGGTGCCCTGGCCGCCTCCCTGGCGGCCGTACTGCTCGCCCCGGCGGTCTGGGCCACCTCCAGCCTGGACCCGCGCTATGCCGGCTCACCGCTGTCGCCGCTGGCCGGACCGGTGGGACCCGACTACCGCGCCGGGCCCCACCCCCATCGGGCCACGTTCCGGCGCTACCCCTTGAGTACGCCGTCCGCGCGGGACGCCGCGCTGCTGAACTACCTCTCCGCGCACCGCGCCGGGGAGAAGTACCTGCTCGCCACCCAGGCCGCCTACGGTGCCGAGCCCCTGCTGCGCGCCACCTCCCAACCCATCCTCGTGATGGGCGGCTTCACCGGCCTGACCCCCTACCCGGCCGCACGACAGCTCAGCGCCCTGGTCTCCACCCACCAACTGCGCTACGCCCTGCTGACCACACGCCGCCCGCCCACCCCGGCCTCGGCCTGGGTGAAGAAAAACTGCACCCCCCTCCGCCCCCGCACCTACGGCCGCACCTCGGACGGCAGCTTCACCCTCTACGACTGCGCCCGACCAGCCAACTGAACGCTTCCTGCGGGCCGCGCCGCGAAATGACACCGCCGCCGACACGAGGAACAGACCTGTACGGACCCATACGGCCCAGTACGGACGCTGTCTGAGCCGGCGCAGTGCCGCTGACCAGCACCTTTGTGCCGACCGGCGAGCGAGCGCCTTCTGAGGTAGTTTTTTGTTAAATCGCCTTTATCCCGCCTGCCCCGCTCGTCAGCGGGCGGGGAGGCGCGCAAGGAGGTGCGCACCATGCGCACACAACACATCAAGCGCTCACTGGCGGCCGCTGCCGCCGGCGCCCTGCTGGCCGGCGGCGCAGCCATCGGAACGGCCGGCACCGCGACGGCCGCACCGACCGCAGCCCCGACGACCGCGGCGAGCCAGCACGCCAAGTGCGTCTGGCACAAGGGCTACTGGATCAAGCACTGGCAGAAGGGACACTGGGAGTACCGGTGGCACAACGGGCACTGGAGCAAGTACTGGAAGCCCGGCCACTGGGTGAAGGTCTGGCACAGCGGCTACTACATCTGTAAGCGGTGAGCCGGCCGGCTCACGCCTGACCCGCCTGACCTCTGACGGCGCCGCCCGCGGCGATCCGCGCGAGCGGGCGGCAGGAGGTCAGTCCCACGACGGGTGCGGTGCCACAGCCCCTGACCGCAGCTCGCGTGCCGCCAGCGCCCAGCTGAGCTCAACGGTCGTGTCAGGTGAGTCGAGGTGGACGCCGGTCAGTTCCTCGAAGCGTCGGAGACGGTAGCGGACTGTGTTGGCATGGACGTGCAAGATCTGCGCGACCTCACCGAAACGCCGCCCCGTCTCCAGGTACAGGCGCACCGACTCCTCGATGAGCGTGCCGAACTCCCCTTCCGCCTCAAGTGGTTGCAGATAGCGGGCGAGGAGCATTCTGGAGAGTTCCGGCTCGGCGACGACCGCTGCTCGCCAGGACAGATCGCCCAGGTCGTAGACGCCGCTCAGGCCGTAGGCACCGGCCGCATCCAGCAAGCGGCCGGCGGTGCGGAACGACCGGTGGACCTCACCCAGTTCCGTCGGCGGGCCGAGCCCCGCGGTCACCTCCAGTTCGCCGATGACGGGTCTGCCCTCCACGACTCCCGCGATCGTCCCGTCCAGCACGGCGAGCATCGCGGTGCGGCCGTGCGGACGGCACAGCGTCCCCAATGCCTGCTCCAGCCGGTCAAGGCCAAGACGGCCGCTCGGCAAGGCTCGGACGGCCCGGTAGCGCTGCGACGGGTCCAGCCCGTAGATCGCGGCACCGCTGCGGATCTCCACCGTGCTGAGCGTCCCGTACAGCAGGCCGCGCAGGAAGTCCGCGCGGCGACGGGCGTCGAACAGGGCCGCGGTGACTTCTGCCTGGCGATGCACCGAGGCGATCTGCAGGCTTTCGGTGTCGGCGAGCTCCCACAGGGCCTTGGTGCGCTCCACAATCAGGAGGGGGTCGAGTCCGTGACGGGCCGCTTCCGAGAGGAACAGATCGCGTAAGGCTCCCAGTGCCCCTCTGAAGGCGCGCAGTCCGTCGTCGAGCGGCACCCCGCGGGCCGCCCGGTCCCGGGCCACCTCCGCCTCGTCGAGCTTCTCGGCCGCGGGCACCCGGCCGTCGCGCAGCACTGCGAGCGCCCGCCTGAAGTGCCGTGCCCACACCTCCTTGAGCAGTTCGCGAGGTACGGCGCGGTAGGACGGAATGCGGTCGGTCAGGCTCGTGTGCAACCGATCGCCGACCTCGTCCGCCTGGGCCCGCATGGCGTCGATCACCGCCTCCAGGGCCTCTTCGGCGGCCTGCTCTCCAGCCATGGACCTCACCTCTGACCTCGCGCGGGCGTTGTAGCGGCGAACAATATGCCTCCCGTCCACCTTTGCCGAAGAGCCATCGACAGGGCACCCGCGGGACGCGCACAGTGACGGGACCAGCGGGACAGCGCGTCGGCGGGCGGAACGTGGTGCCGCAGGCAAGGGAGATGCTGTGGTCGCCACCCAGCAGATGACGGAAGAGGTACGCAAGACCCGCCGGGAACGGTCACTTTCCTGAAACCAACAGTATGGAGGTTGCGATGACCACGAATGACGACTCGTCGCGCGGTGATGCCGTCGGGCCCGGACCCCGCCTCGCCCCCCTGGCCGAGGACGACTGGGACTCCCGGACCCGCCAACTGCTCTCCCTGATCGCACGGGATGCCGGAGGCCGGGTCCCCAACGTCTTCACCACCCTCGTCCGCCACCCCGATCTCTACGAGCGGTTCATGCCCTTCGGCGGCTATCTGCTGCGCAGCGGCCGGCTGCCGGGCCGGATGCGTGAACTGCTGATCCTGCGTACCGCGTGTCTCACCCGGGCCTCGTACGAATGGGGGCGGCACGTCCCGCTGGCGAAGGCGGCCGGCGTCACCGAGGAGGAGATCGAGCGCATTCCCCAAGGGCCGGACGCCGACGGATGGGCGGACCTCGAAAGCCACCTGTTGCGCGCCGCCGATGAACTCCACCGCGAAGCCCGGCTCTCCGACACCACCTGGGCGGCCCTCTCCGCCCACTATGACGATGCCGACCTGGTCGAAATCACCATGCTCGTAGGTCAGTACCACATGGTGGCGTTCTTGTTGAACTCGGCCGGCACCGAACTCGATCCGGGTTTCGACCAGGCAGGCTTCCCGGCATCCGCAGAGGACACCACGGCGACCTCGACCTCGACCTTGACCTCGACCCCGACACGCTCCGCCGAAGGGGCATGAGGACATGAGCGACGTGCAGCAGCCACACACCACTGCCGCTCGCCGCCTGACCGGCCGCAAGGTGCTGGTCATCGGCGCGGGCACCCGGCCCAGCGACGACCCGGAAGCTCCCGTGGGCAACGGCCGGGCCATAGCGGTCCTCGCCGCACGCGAGGGCGCGGCCGTCGCCTGCGCCGACATCTCCGCCGACACCGCCGCGGCCACCGCCGGACTCGCCTGCGCGGAGGGCGCCGACTCCCTCGCCCTCGTGGGAGACGCCACGGACCCGACCCAGGCCGCCACGATGATCGCCGAGGCCCGCCGCCGCCTCGGCGGACTGGACGCCATGGTGGTCAACGTCGGCATCGGCCTGGGCTCCGGGCTGGCGAACACCTCGCCCCAGGAGTGGGAACGCGTGATGTCGCTCAACCTGGATGCTCCCTTCCTGGCCGCCAAGTACGGCCTGCCCGAACTCGCCGACGGCGGCGCGATCGTCCTGATCGGCTCGGTCGCCGGACTGCGTGCGGCCACCGGCTCCCCTGCGTACGACAGTTCCAAGGCGGCGCTGTTCGGCCTCGTCCGGCATATCGCCAAAGAAGGCGCACCACGCGTCATCCGCGCCAATCTCGTCGTCCCCGGTCTGATCGACACTCCGATGGGCCGGGGCGCCTCCGCGCGACGGCCCTCAAGGACCACCTCGTTCGAACGGATCCCGCTCGGCCGCCAGGGCACCGCCTGGGAAGTGGCCGAGGCCGTCACCTTCCTGCTCTCCGACCGGGCCTCCTACATCACGGGGCAGAGCTTGGTGGTGGACGGTGGGCTGAGCGCGGTCTGAGGTGGGGGAGTGGGGCGGCCGCCGTTGCAGTCAAGAGTCAGGAGTCAGGAGTCAGGAGTCAGCGAGGCATGTGTTGCCCGAGCTCCCGTGCCTTCTCGCGCAGCCCCGCCCCCCAGGCTCGCCCCTCGGCCGGCAAGGACATTCCCGTAACGGCGGAAGCCTGCACATCTTCCCGTGCGCCTTCCGGGCCGGATCCCAGCTGCGCCCAGTCCACCCCTATCCCGGCACGTTCTGCAAGGACCAGCACGGTGGCGGTGAAGCCTTCACAGAGCGCGAGCACGATGGCATGGCTCGCCCTTCGGTGCTGTCTCAGGAGCGCATTGACGAAGGTCTCGAAGGTTGCCGGGTCGATCTCGCACGCGTCGTTCTCCATCGGCCCAATACCCGACGACAGTCCCAGCTCTGCCTCAAACGCCTCTACTTGACGTTGAAACATACGGGAGGCTCCGTTGGAGGGGTTCCACAGGGTTTCCTCGCCCAGATCGAAGTACTGGCTCATCGTGGCACCTTTCGGGTGATCGTGCGCAGGCAAGCGCATCCAAGTGCCCTTGCTACTGGCAATGCGCCTCGGCGAGGGCGGTTCTGATCGCTGCCACCAGCATGAGCCACTGCTCGCGAACAGGAAGACAGGCCATCCCGTCGAGGTCTTCCTTGAGAACGGGCGGCGCAGCATGGGAAGGATCGCGGGAACGTTCGCTTGGACGGTCGCGGGGAGGGGTGCGGCGGACGACCCTGAAGGTGCTCTTGACCAAGCCGTACTGGTACTGGACCTCGGCGATATCGGCGAGGGGAATCGTGTTCGTCCTACCTCGCTTTGCCCGAGGAGCGGTGTCACCGAAGGAGAGCCGCACCTTCTCCCCGTCGAAGTACGCCCAACCATGGGTGCCTTCGGCGACGTACGGTGGCGTGCCGGAGCGAACCAACGCAGGGGCACATGCACAGGTCCGTGCGTGGGTCGGTTCGTGGGTCTGTGCCTGGTTCTGCGAGTGGACGCGGATGCTCGACGTCTTGCCCGCCGCCTCGATGCGTCCGCTGATCTGCTCGGCGACAGCCTCAGCCTGTTTCTGGTCGCCCGGCTTGATGAGCAGGGTGTTCAGGCCCTCCCAATCGGTAGCGGGATCCACCGAAGGCTTGAGGAGGTCAGCCTCCTCACGCACCACGAGGCGCAGTGACTGTTGTCCAATGGGCGAGGCGAGGTCCAACTCGACCCCCGTCAGGGTCGAATACGGGTAGCTGCGGCTCCCCAGCGCCGCCCTCAGACGCCCCACCTCCTTACCGCCATACGCGAACTCCACGCGGTCCTCGTAGGCCGCGACCTTCCCGTCGAATCCACGGACCACGGCGGGCACCCCGGTGACGGCACCGGTACACGGGTCCGGCACGTTGACCGAGAGGGGCGCCGGGGAGCCACCGGCAGCATTCTCGGAATCCTTGAAATGACACGGCCAGAGGCTGCCGGACGGCCGAGTCGGACCGTCGGCCAGTTCTGCGTGCCAACGGTCGATGACCCGCCTGCGCAGGGACGTCTCCAGAGCGGACCTGTGTGACCAGACCGTCTGGAAGACTAGGGGTTCGAGGGTCGGTGTTCCGTCCGTATCGAAGCGGACCGCCGCCCGGATGGTCCTCCTGTCGTACAGCGACAGCATCGTGGGCCATTCCGGCAGCTCGCTGTGGGGGAAGTGACCACGCAGCCGCGCCCGGAGCCGGAATCTCTCGTAGTGGTGACCGTCCCCGCAGACGACGATCAGCAGCCGCTGCAGCGGCAGGTCCGCCAGTACGTGTGCGTACTCCCAGTCCAACCCGTCCGAGTCGCCGGTGGTGATGACCACGAGCGATGCCGTGTGGATGAGTTCACCGGCGATCCTCTTCCACCCGCTGTCGCGCCGGCGGTAGTAGATGCGCTGCGCACCGAGCTGGGGAAACCGGTCCGTGGGGTCGCCGATGGCGATGACGGGTGCGACTTCGGACAGCGCCCTCACCAGCAGTTCTTCCTCACCCAGCTTCGGCATCCCCAGAAGGGTCAACGGACCGTGCGGCAGCAAGTCGCGGGTGCGAGGGTCCACGTCGAACCCGCGCAAGTAGAGGATGAACGGCTCCTGCGGGACAACCAGGTCAGTGGAGGCGGCCAGTTCCGTCACATTCCAGGCACTGGCCAGTTGCCGTCCCCGTTGACGCACCCGGAATCCCACACCCACAAGTGCCGCGCAGGGATACGTCAACCAGGCATGGCCATCGAATCCGTAAACGATGCCCAGCAACGACAACAGCGTGACGATCGACCCGACGGCGACGAACACCCCTGCTCTCATCGGGCACCTCGGGTGCGGGACGTGCCTGCTGCTCCGAGACCCAGCACCGTACGCGCGCGGAAGACCCCCGGCTGCGTGCGATTGGCGGCCTGGGACCAGACGCTCTGCTGATTCCGGACCTTTGGCAGCACGGACCCGTCGCCATAGACCACCGTCTGAGTTTGCCCGACTCTCGGTCTCAGGGGCAGAGGGCCACCGGAGCCGTCGAGGAGACCAGGCCATGTCCCGCCATACTCTGGCGGGATGGTGTGGCACATGGGTGCCCGGGACGCTGGACCCGTTTACCGTACGCATCGTGAGAATTCTGATCCTCGGCGGTAGCGGCTTCTTGGGCTCTGAGCTGGTCCGGCAGGCGGTAGCAGCAGGGCATCTGACGGCCGCGACCTGTGCGACCAAGCCTGGCCACACTCGCGAGGTCGGCTGGTACGCCCTCGACCTGCGGGACCCTGGGCGCATCGACGCGGTCATGGCCGAGGTCGGGCCGGATCTTGTCGTCAACGCATCGAGCGGCGGAGCCGATTGGGCGGTCACGGCCGAGGGCCCGGTCCGGCTGGCGATGGCCTCGGCGAAGTACGGCAGTCGCTTGGTCCATGTTTCCAGCGACGCGGTGTTCTCCGGCGCTCGCGTCCACTACGACGAGTCCTGCCTGCCTGACCCCATCACCCCGTACGGGGCGGCGAAGGCCGCGGCGGAAACCGGGGTCCTCCTCGTACATCCGCAGGCCGTGGTCGCCCGTACCTCGTTGATCATCGGTCGCGGCCAGTCCCTTCACGAACGTGCCGTCCACGACCTCGCGGCCGGTACCCGCGACGGCGCCCTGTTCACCGATGACATCCGCTGCCCGGTACACGTCGCCGATCTCGCCGCGGCGCTCCTGGAGCTCGCCTCGCACGACACCAGCGGCATCCACCATCTCGCAGGCGCCGACGCGTTGAGCCGCCACGAACTCGGCGTCCTCATCGCCAGGCGGGACGGCCTCGACCCCTCCCGCTTGCCCACGGGTCTGCGGGCCGACAGCACACTTCGCGGCGCCCTCGACGTCCGCCTCGACAGCCGCGCAACCCAACGCAAACTGCGCACCCTCCTACGCGGCGCCGGCCAGTTCATCACCGCGAAGGTTTGAACGCCTCACCCATTTTCGCTGTCTGACGACCGATGCGGGCTGCCTGCCTGGGCCGAGCGCGACCGCAGCCAGTCAGGCCGACGAGGAGTGTGCGTCGATCGCCAGACCGTCCACGAGGTCGCGTACGAGACCTGCCGCCTGAGTTCGGGCCTGGTCAGGGTTGTCGGTTTCGGCGATCGCGAGGGACAGTTCGGTGAGGGCGCCGTAGAACGCTCGGGCGATCAGTTCGGCCGGGTGGGGCCGGATGCGGCCGGCGTCGAGCGCGGTCTGCACGATGTCGAGGACCAGGCCGCCGAGATGGCGCTGGTCCAGTTCGCGCCATTGCTGCCAGCCGAGGGCGATCGGGCCTTGCTGGAGCACGATGTGGCGGTAGGTGGGTTCCATGCAGATGTCGAGGAACTCGTCGACGGCGTGGTCGGCTCGCTCGCGCGGGTCCGAGACGGGGTCGATCGCCGCCGTGATGCGCTGCGTTGCCTGCCGCTCCAGGTCTTCGAAGACAGCCTCGAAGAGCCCCAGCTTGCCGTTGAAGTGGTGGTAGAGCGCGCCGCGGGTGAGGCCGGCGGTGCGCACCAGCTCTTCCGCCGACACGCTCGCGTATTCACGCTCGCTGAAGAGGCGCAGGGCGGTGTCGAGCAGGGTGCGGCGGGTGTTCTCCGCGTACTTCTCTCGCAGTGTTTCCACCCGGCATGGATATCACATACGCTTTGCATGTCAGATTCACTCTGTATGTGAGTTCTGGGTGTGAGGTGGCGATGGATAAATCGATGGACCTCGTGGATGTGGTGGATGTCGTGGTCGTCGGGGCTGGAGTGGCGGGCCTGGTGGCCGCTCGCGACCTGGTTCGGGGCGGGGCGGAGGTGCTGGTGCTGGAGGCGCGTGACCGCGTCGGTGGCCGGCTTCTGAACGATGAGTTACCCGGCGGCGCCCCCATCGAGGTGGGCGGGCAGTGGGTCGGCCCCGGGCAGGACCAAGTGCTGGCCCTGATCAAGGAACTGGGCCTGCGCACCTACCCCACCTACGCCGACGGCGAGCACATCGCCGAGATGGGCTCCTACCGCTCCCGGTACACGGGCCGAATACCCCGGCTGAACCCGCTGGTGCTGGCCGACATCGGACAAGTCCAATACCGCCTGGACCGGCTCGCGCGCCACGTCGCCGCGACCGATCCGTGGCAGGCACCCCGCGCCGAGGAACTGGACACCCAGACCTTCGGCACCTGGCTGCGCAAAACCGCGCACACCGCAGGCGGCCGCGCTTTCTTCCGGCTGGTCACCGAGGGGGTGTTCTCCGCAGAACCCGAGGACATGTCCGCACTGTGGGCCGCCTTCTACGTCGGCGGTGCCGGCGGCCTCGATGCGCTGATCAACACCGTTGGCGGGGCGCAGCAGGACCGAGTGGTCGGCGGAACGCAGCGCATCGCGCTGAGGCTGGCGGAGGAACTCGGTGACCGGGTCGTCCTCGACGTGCCGGTGACCGACATCGACTGGCAGAGCTCGGGCGTCCGCGTCGTCACGCGCAGCGGCCGGACCGTGCACGCCCGCCGGGCCGTGATCGCGGTGCCGCCCCCGCTCGCCGCGCGGATCCGATTCACCCCGGGCCTTCCGGGCGACCGCGACCAGCTCGTCCAACGGATGCCGATGGGCAGGGTCATCAAGGTCAACGTCGCCTACGACGAGCCGTTCTGGCGCCGTGCGGGCCTGAGCGGCCAGGCGAACAGCACCGATCGGGCACTGGGTACGGTGTTCGACAACACGCCGTTCGACGGCTCTCCCGGCGTGCTCGTCGGCTTCCTCGAAGGCCGGCATGCCGATACCGGCGCACGTATGGACTTCGACGAGCGGCGCGCTCAGGTGCTCAAGGACCTCGTCGGCTATTTCGGCCCTCGGGCCCGCAATCCCGTCGCCTACCTGGAACGCGACTGGGCGGAAGAGGAGTACAGCCGCGGATGCTACGGGGCGTTTGCCGTGCCCGGCACCCTCACCCGCTTCGGTCCGGCCCTGCGCAAGCCGGTCGGCCCGCTGCACTGGGCGGGCACCGAGACCGCCACGAAGTGGGCGGGCTACATGGACGGAGCCGCTGAATCCGGCCACCGCGTCGCGGGCGAGATCCTCCCTGAACTCTCTTGATATGGCGGTCCCGCAGAACGTACGGGGAATGCGGGACCGCCGTATCTCGGCGGAGGTCAGGAGGCGTTCGCGTAGGCGTATGCATACGCGTTGGCGTTGGCGTTGGTGCAGGCGAGGTGCACGAGCTCGTCAGGCAGTCGCCGCAGCGGCGCGTTCCTCACCCCGGCGTCGGGACCGCTTGCCGTACATCGTCGTCCACAGAATGAGGGCGCCGAGCACGCCGTACATGAGAATCGGGCTCAGGACCACCACGGTGTCGGTGCTCAGGACGTAGGCCAGCGCGATCCGGACGGCTGCCTCCAGGCAGTAGGCCACGCCCCAGACCGTCGTCATCGTCCGCGTGGTGGTGCGGAATCCTTCGTACTGCCACATGCCGTTCCACCAGGCGGTGCTCGCTGCGGTGCCGTCGGTGGCGAACTTACGGCCGAAGTAGAACATCAGGGGGCGCGGCGCCACCAGCGTCGCCAGACACAGCAGCCCGAACAACCCGCTGATGGCGGAGTCCTTGACCAGCAGTGCCTGGGTCGAGTGGGAGCCGATGAGCGACACCACTGCGGTGATCACCAAGAACACCAGGGTCACTATGGCGAATTCGTCGAGACGGCGTCGCCACACGAGGTGGACGGCGCTGTCGAGAACCGGCCAGGCACCGCCTGCCAGCAGCGCCGCGAACTCGCTCCAGCCCTGATCCCGCAAGGCGTTGTACGTGATGATCGGGGCGGCCACGTTGAGCGCGATGGTGAGCACCCAGCCACCGATGGCAGCGCCTTGGGACCGAGCGGGTGGCCCCGGGCGTTCAGCGGCTTGCGCCGTTTGCGCCGCCTGAGCCGCTTGCGTCTCCGGTGCGCTGGGTCTGTCTGGTCCGGTCGTGTTGTCGTGAGCGAGCACGGTCCCCCCTGGGAGTCATTGAGTGTGCGACCGGGGCACGCAAAACAGGCGCGCGGCAGGAGACAAGCTCCCCAGGCCACGCGCCAGGCCCCCCGATAGGCCGTGATCATGCATGACTGAAAACCATCTGCGCAACTGGCCCTGAGCGCCGTCCGCTTCGTGGTGTGGTGGGACCGTCGTTTATGGCGAGGCAGGGGTGCCACGAGCGAGAGAAAGGCCAGGTAGTTGCAGATATCTCGTTCCTCGCGGGGCAGAGTCTGCGGTCGCCGGACAGCCAGGGGACGGCGCGTAACGGCGCGTCTCATGAGGCGACGGGCGCCTTCCCCTCGATGGCTGGTCTCTGCCCCCTTGAGCGCAATGCAGATGCCGATGCGTACTCGGATGCGGAAACTGCGGATGCGGATGCGTGCGCGGATGCGGCCGCCGATGCCGAGGGGCTTCCCACGGTGTTAATGCGCGCGATCTCCGCGCCCGCGATCGTTACCAACGTAGGCGTCCCTGCCCCGTAGACCGCCGCCAGCGGCGGTTGCCGAGCTCACGAGGCTGCTCGCGCTCGGCGTCGTGGCCGGACTCCCGCACGGGGCATTCTTCGGCGTGGGCGCCGTCGTCGCCGCGGGCATGGTCCCGGCCGGCCGCACCGCCAAGGCAGTGTCGATGATGTTCCTCGGCCTCGCGCTGGCCAACATCGCCGGCGTCCTCCTCGGCACGTATTTCGGTACCACACTGGGCTGGCGCTCGGCGGCGCCCTGCTCACCCTGGCCGGACTCGTCCTGGCCGTCGCCCTCACCGCGACCACCCGCCGCGGACAGGCCACCGTGACCCGATCCGTTTCGCCGCAGCCTCAGCTGAACCATCGGGAATGAAGGGAGAGGGCCAGGCGGGCAGCGACCGGTATCGGGTGCGGTTCGACGGCGATCCGATCCGGCGCTCCGACCTGGCGGTGTGAGTGGTCCGAGCCAGTGGTGTGGGCCGTTGGTGGCAACGTATCCGACGCTTGCTTGCGCCTGCTGCTGGGGCACCCGCCCACGTCGAACAATGGGCCCGGTCCAGACGCAAGGGTGTGTTTGCGCGGCATCGAGAGGAACGAGCGATGGGCAGAGCCGGACATCCGGATCGTAGGGCGTTGCTTGGCATGGGAATGGCGGGCGCCGCGGCCGCGCTCACAGGGTGCTCTTCTACGAGGACCGCCTCGACGACCCACGCTTCGCCCGAAGCGCGGGCCGTCCAGACGGCCACCGCATCGCCCCAAGCACGGCCGACCACCCCCGCCGCGGCATTCGCGCGGCTGATGGCAGGCAACAGACGCTGGGTGAGCGGAGACCTTCACCACCCCGACCGGGACCCGAACCGGCGTCAGCTCGTGGCCCAGGCGCAGGAGCCTTTCGGGTCGATCCTCTCGTGCATCGACTCCCGAGTACCGCCGGAACTCCTCTTCGACACCGGCCTGGGTGACCTCTACGTGATGCGCACGGGCGGAGAGGCGGTCGACCCGGTGGTCACGGGCTCTGTCGAGTACGGGCCCATGACGAGTGGCACCCCGCTCGTCATGGTCCTGGGGCATCAGCGCTGCGGCGCCATCGAAGCGGCGTACAAGTCGCTTCGAAACGGCAAACCGCTCCCCGGCAACCTGCAGGCGATCGTCAGGTCTCTGCAACCGGCGTACGAGCAGGCCGGCCGGGAAGGCGGCGCCGACCCGGTCGAGACCATGGCTCGCGCACAGGTCAAGCTGACCGCAGCCGATCTACGCTCCAACCAGGACCTGGCCCCGCTCGTGAAAAAGGGCACCCTGGCCGTGGTCGGCGCCTACTACTCACTCGACACCGGCAAGGTGGAGGTCCTGGGCGGCGCGCCCTCCTGATCGGCCGCACAGACAGGCTGGCTTGGTAGCACTGGGCTGGGCGGTCTTGATGTCCCGTGCCTCTGGATCCCAAGCGACCAGGGTGGCTCGAGGTCGGTGCAGAGCTTGCCGACGCAGAAGTCAGCCTCGGTGTTGCGGGTTTGGCCGGTGCCGTTGGTGGTGCCGGAGGCAGGCGGTCGCGGCAGGTCTCATACCGACGTAACGGGCGTGCTCGGGTGCACCTCACGTTCGATGCGCGGCATGATCTCGGGAACGTAGATGTCCTGGATAGCTGCGCCGGAGTCGTGGGTGTCCCAGTGGTCCCGACTCGCCCAGCGCTCGACCAGGACGAACCGCGCGGCATCCTCGTCCGATTGGTACGCCTCCCAGCTGACGCAGCCGTCTTCGGCCAGGCACAGCGGACGCATACGGGCCAGCGCGTCCGCCACGTGGGCTATCTCTTCGGCCTTGGGCACGCGGATGATGACGATGAGGTCGAACACCAATGCTCCTCGATCGAGGGCGGACACAGCCCGGGCACCCTATCGTGCCTGCCGGCTGACCTGCGTAAACGCCTCGGAAGGGAACCCTGGGGCCGCGCCGCCGAAGTTCGGCCGATGATGTCGGCGATACAAGAAGCGAAGCGCTTGACCCTCACGTGGCGTCATGCCTCATTGTCTGTGGCGTGGAAGAGCACCTGACCGTGGGGCATGTGGCCAAGCTGGCCGGCGTGAGCGTCCGCACCCTGCATCACTATGACGGCATCGGCCTCGTGCAGCCGTCCGCGCGGACTGCGACCGGATACCGGGCCTACTCGGCGGGGGACGTGGAGCGACTGCGGGAGGTGCTCGCCTACCGGCGGCTGGGCTTCGGCTTGCGCGAGATCGCGGACCTGGTTGACGACCCCACCACCGACGCGGTCGCGCACCTGCACCGGCTGCGCGGCCTGCTGCTGGAACAGCGCGACCGCGCCGCTGCCATGGTGACGGCCATAGACAGGGAACTGGAGGCACGGGCCATGGGGATCAGGACGACACCGGAGGAGCAACTGGGCGTGTTCGGGGCGCAGTTGTACGAAGCGATCGGATCTGCTTACCCAGCGACGCGGCGCACCGAGCCGCGGATCGCCGCGAGGATCTGGGAGGCGCTCGGGGAGGCGCGGACGGTGCTGAACGTCGGGGCCGGCACCGGTTCCTACGAGCCGCCCGACCGCGACGTCACGGCGGTGGAACCATCGGCGGTCATGCGGGCACAGCGTCCCGCGGGCGCGGCGCGGTGCGTGGCCGCCAGTGCGGAGAGCCTGCCGTTCGAGGACCAGTCCTTCGACGCCGCGATGGCGGTCAGCACCGTTCATCACTGGCCGGACCCGGTCGCCGGGCTGCGGGAGATGCGGCGCGTGGCCCGCCGCGTGGTGGTGTTCACGTACGACGCCAGTGCCACCGGCTGGCGGGAGCGGTTCTGGCTCACCCGCGACTACCTGCCTGAATTCGCTGACCTCCTCACCGGTTGGCCTTCACTGGCCGATCTGACCCGCGCGATCGGCGGCCGCGCGGAGCCGGTCCTCATCCCATGGGACTGCGCTGACGGCTTCTTCGAGGCCTACTGGCGCCGACCCGAGGCGTACCTGGACGACCATGTGCGCCGCGCGGTATCGGTGTGGACCAGAGTCGGACCGGAGGCCGAGCAGCGGGCGGTGAACAGCCTCCGCGACGATCTCTCCGCAGGCCGGTGGGCCGAGCGCAACCGCGACCTCGTCGCCCTCGACGCGGCAGAACTCGGCCTCCGCCTCCTCGTAGCCTGAACCATCGTGCGCGAGAACGCCATTGGCTTGGCGCGTTCCTACCTGGCTGATGGGTGGCTGACCGGCGGATGACGTGGGTGTCCCGGGCTGCCGTTGTTGGTATGTTGCGCGCCGGGTGGCGGTGTTCCAACTCACGTTCTAGCTCCGGTACTTAGGCCATGACATTGCACCCGACCCACCCGTCGCCCAGAATGTGGTCGGCCGCCATGGGGGTGGTCCCAGGAGCATGGTGGTGCTTGCGATGCCGGCAGTGAATGTGTCGAGGATCGACCGTCGTGTAAGGGGCGAGGTGGCACGGAGGGGGCTGTTCCTCGTCTCACCGGACCCGGAGCCCTCCCATCGGGATGTTTTTGTCTTCGTATGCACGGACCCGGACCCCGGAGACTGCGGTTTCACCAGGGTGGGACACGTGTCCACCGCGACGGGGGCGAATCACGCGGTCTACGTGATGGACGGCCGTGATCGCAGCGCAGCCGTATCGCTCTCCCAGATCCGAGCCGCCTTCCCGACCTGGGAAGACGGGATCATGGCTGTGCTTGCCTCGTTCGATCGCTGGGGCTGACGCAGGCTGCTGGTCGAGGCCGGTGTGCCAGCCCGTCGTGGGCCCGGTACGGCCCGGCCGAGCGGGTCCGAAATCCCTCCTGCGGACGAGGGTGTCTCGGACCTGGGGACGACGGCACGCCGGAGGTGGTGGCCTAGCATCCGGGTCATGAACAGTGAGCTCTTCGCCGCCGAGTACATGGCACAGCCGGCCACCGCGCCGGGCATGACACAGCAGAACGCGAAGTCGATCAAGTACGCGGTGAACGGCGAGTGCTACGCGCGGCAGGGCGCGATGATTGCCTTCCGCGGTGACCTGCACTTCGAGAAGCAGGGCCAGGGGGTCGGCAATTTCCTCAAGCGCGCCGTGACCGGCGAGGGACTGGCGCTGATGACCGTACGGGGCAAGGGCGAGGTGTGGTTCGCGCACGAGGCGGCCAACTGCTTCATCCTGGACCTGGCGCCCGGCGACAGCATCACGATCAACGGCCGCAATGTGCTGTGCTTCGACCCGTCCCTCTCCTATGAGATCAAGGTGGTCAAGGGCGCTGGTATGGCCGGCGGCGGCATCTTCAACTCCGTCTTCACCGGCCAGGGCAAGCTCGGCGTGATGTGCGAGGGCAACCCCATCGTCATACCCGTCTCCCCGCAGGCCCCGGTCTTCGTCGACACCGATGCGGTGGTCGGCTGGAGCAGTGCCCTGCAGACCTCGCTGCACCGCTCCCAGAGCATGGGGTCGATGCTCCGCGGCGGATCCGGCGAGGCGGTCCAACTGCGCCTGGACGGTGAGGGGTTCGTGATCGTACGCCCGAGTGAACTGCGGCCGGAGAAGGCTGCCGGGAACTGATCCGCACGTACCTGGGTGAGGCCGTTGGTCAGAGTGGGGCGCCCCGGGCATAGCGCGGGACGAACGAAACCCTGGCCAGCGGCGATCTCCTGGTCCGGCTCCCGGTGGCTGCGTCGCGGTCGCTGGTCGGCGCACCCGCACCCCTCCGTCCGATGCCTCCGACTCGTCTCCAAGATCGATTGTCAGTGGTGGGTGAGACGATCGATGCATCGAGTCGGAACAAGGGGGAGCGGCTATGTCCGGAAACCAGAACTACATCAATCACGTTGCGCTTGTGCTGGATGCCAGTTCGTCGATGTCACACCTGAGCCGCAAGGTCGTCGACGTCGCCGACCAGCAAATCGCTTATCTGGCCCGCCGTTCGCAGGAACTGGACCAGGAAACCCGCGTCACGGTGTACGTCTTCGCCGACACGGTGGAGTGCGTGATCTACGACAAGGACGTGCTGCGGATGCCGTCCCTGAAGCAGCTGTACCGGGTCGGCGGCATGACGGCTCTGCTGGCGGCCACGCTGAAGTCGCAGCGGGAGCTCGCGCAGACAGCTCAACTGTACGGCGACCACAGCTTCCTGACGTTCGTGCTGACTGACGGGCAGGAGAACGCAAGTCATTACTGTGGAGATGCCCCGGCCAGGGATCCGCGTGAATTGATTCGCGCCGTGGCCAAGATGATCGAGACGCAGGAGGACAACTGGACGCTAGCCGTCCTTGTGCCGGACCAGATGGGCAAGCGCGAGGCCACGCAGTGCGGTTTCCCGAAGGACAACATAGCCATCTGGGATGCCACGAGCACACAGGGGCTGGAAGAGGCCGGGCAGGTCATCCAGCAGGCAACCGAAAAGTTCATGGTGGGCCGCAGCCAGGGCATCCGGGGATCGCGGGCGGTGTTCTCCATGGGCGCGGAGGCCGTCAACAAGGACACCATCGAGGCAGCCGGCCTCACCCCGGTGGATCCGTCCGAATACCAGCTGATTCCGGTGGCGCGCGAAGCGGCGATCCGGGAGTGGGTCGTCGAAAGCGGCCACACTTACCGTACCGGTTGTGCGTTCTACCAGCTGAGTAAGTCGGAGAAGATCCAGGCGAAGAAGCAGATCGCGGTGCTGGAGAAGAAGACGGACCGGGTGTACACGGGGCCGGAGGCTCGAGCGCTGCTCGGCCTGCCGGACGTGGAAGTTCGCGTCAAGCCGGACCACAACGACGACTTCACGATCTTCGTGCAGAGCACCAGCGTGAACCGCAAGCTGGTACCGCAGACCCGGCTCCTCCTGATGAGCTGACGCTTCGGGAGCCCCGTCGGTTGACGGGGCTCCCTTTTGCATTGAGCACGCCTGGAGGTGGCCATACGCCCTGGCCGGCCGCCACGCCCCGATGTCAGAACCGGAAACCCAGACGGTCGGTGAGTGCTTGCCTCTGTTCAGCTGTGGCGAGCACCACGATGGTCTCGTGGACGCGGTATTTGTCGCGGTCGAAGTCGACGGTGTGCCATTGGCGGGTGTCGTCGTCGCGGGCGGTGTAGGCGATGGCGTTGCAGGCGGCCTCGTGGTCGTAGTAGTACTCCTTGAAGTGCTCGGCTTCGATGGAGATGACTTGTCCGTCCCGTTCGAACTCCAACGTATCGAACCGGCCGTCCTGCAACTCCTCTTCGCCCTCGATGAGCCGGACGTTGGAGATCGTGACCGAATGGCCCGCGACCGCGGAGGCTTCTTCCATAAGAGCCTCGTAATCTTCGTATATGGAGCCGATGCCTTCGGCGTGCACCGAGACCGCGACCCCGAAGTGTACGAGTGCCATGGCCGCGTCGTATTGACGCACTTCCTTGTGTGCCCAGTCTGCTGCTTCTTCGAGGCCATGGCGCCACCGTTCCTCGGACACCATGCCGATTTCGTGAAGGATTTCGCCCACGTGCGCATAGGTAAACGATGAAGTGAATGATGCGGAGTTCGACATGGCGACGATCTTTCCATGCACCGGCATCAGTTGGGTTTCACGTCGAAAAGCTCACCTCACGGGACACGGTCTGAGCCGGAGTGTGCCGTCAGTCCTGGCGGTAGGCGTTGCCGTGCTCGTTGATGAGTACGTACTCGGGGTTGAGAGCGGCGGCAGCGCGGGCGCGTTCCAGCAGCTCGGTGAGAGGAGCAAGCGGGGCCAGGCCCAAACGGTCGAGAAGTTCGGCGCGCATGCCTGGCACGTCTTCCAGTTCAGTTGCCTCGATGTATTCGGCGTCGTCCTCGTCGCGGAGAGCTCGGAGGGCCGGTTCGTCCATGATGCGGCCCTCCCGTTCCCAGTACAGGGCTTCATCGGCGCACGGCAGGCCGATCAGTAGGAGCAGTGCGTCCCGGAGGTTGGTTCCGATCAGCCCGGCGGAGCCTTCGGAGTCGGCGAAGAGTACCGGGCGGTCCTCGTCGTCGCCTTCACCACAGAGGAAGTACGTGCCGCCGCTGTGGTCCTTGGCGATCGGGTCCAACGGCGCGCCGGAGGCCAGTCGCACCGGTTCCACGTGGGTGAGAGGGCCGAAGGCCGCGACGAGGGTGTCGAATTCGAAGGGGAAATCGGCCAGTTGCGCGGCTTCGGGGTCGGCCTTGAGCCGGTTGAGCAGTGATGCGGAAGTCTGCACGAGTGGACCTTACAGGGGGGCTCTGGCGGGTTGGGCCGGAGGTTGCGGCCCTGCCGGTCATCGCGACACGGCGAATGGTGCTGCTACGTCATTCGCCTCTACTCGTCTACTCGTCGCTGCTCCGGCCCTCCTCCACAGGTGTGGTGATCCCAAGGTCGATACGCATGACGTGCCGCATCCTCCACAAGGCGTCCCAAAGCCTTCTCGTGTCCTCTCGGGCGGCTGCCACGCTCTCTCCCTCTTCGGCGACGCCTCTGTCGAGCCGTTTCAGTAAGCCGTAGAGATCGCCCAAGCCGCGGTTCACCGTACTGGCCGCCGCCAACACCTCGTCAGGCAGCACCATTTGGGCTTCGGCGTGGCGCGCACGGTGGTCCCGGCGGGCCTGGTCCAGATCCGACCGTAATTCCTCGGTCACCTCACCCGCTTGCAGGGCGTGGAGGAAGTTCGTCGTCACGGTGATGTAGTCGCGGGTTCCGGCGTTGAGGGCGGCGTAGCAGGTGCGCCGTGCCTCGAGCTGAGCCTGTCGGGCGGCGTACTCGCGTTCCTCGTCCTGGAGCCGCTTGGCATGCTCCAGATCACGTGCCCTGGCCCGGTCAGCGCTGCGCTGGGTGAGCAGTGCTGACGCGAGCGTGCCGCCGATCCCCAGAACTGCGACCGCGAACTCGCTGATTGAGCTACCCATAGCTACCCATGCCGCCCCCCGGATCCGCTAGGCCCGCAGAGACTGTACTGGGAAGCCGGCGTTCGCCGGCGGGCGCACACCTGGATCGGGGCAGCACCCGACGGCGAGCCCCGCCGGCCTTCGTTGCGTGCGGATGAGCCGTGGGACGAGCCGGCCGGCCGGCGCGGTGGCCCGGGCGGCGGACCACCCCGGCGGGCAGATGACAACTCCTCTTTACCTCGGGCTTGCCACTGGGTATGGACCGCGACGGCGACTACAGGCACCCTGTCGCGCGACGTGTCACAGAGGTACTCCTGAGACGAGGGCGGAGCGAATGACACCGATCAGCCGAAGAGGCTTCGTGGGACTGGGCGCTTCCGTGGCCGCGGGCGTGACGCTGGGCGCCGGCACGCGCACGGCAGACGCGGTCCAGCGCGCGGCGACCGGCACGATCAAGGACGTGGAGCACGTGGTGATCCTCATGCAGGAGAACCGCAGCTTCGATCACTACTTCGGGCGTCTGAAGGGCGTCCGCGGCTTCGACGACAGCAGCGGGATCACCCTGAGCGGTGGCCACTCGGTCTTCGAGCAGCCGAACGGCCTGGGTCGGCAATACCCGTGGAAGCTCAGCTCCACCCCGCCGGCGGGTGGCAAGGACAGCGAGACCCTCGCCCAGTGCAACGGCGACCTGCCCCACTCCTGGTCCTCGCAGCACTCCGCGTGGAACAAGGGCCGCCTCGACAACTGGGTCTGGGGCGTGGGCAACGTCCGCTCGCTCGGCTACCTGGATCGCTCCGACATCCCCTTCCACTACGCGCTCGCCGACAACTACACCATCTGCGACGCCTACTTCTGCTCCACACTCAGCGCGACCGGCCCCAACCGCACCTACCTGTGGAGCGGGAAGGTGGACTCGTCCAGCCACGACGGCGGTGACGAGTCGGGCCTGACCTGGCAGACCTACGCCGAGGCGCTGCAGGCCGCCGGGGTGACCTGGAAGGTCTACCAGAACGCTGCCGACAACTACGGGGACAACGGCTGTGCCTACTTCACGAACTTCGCCAACGCCAAGCCCGGCGACCCGCTGTACGACCGCGGTATGTCCTCGGTGCCGAAGGTGACCGGTTCGACCCCCGACGACATCGCCGCCGCCCTCAAGGCCGACGTACTCGCCGGTACCCTCCCGCAGGTCTCCTGGATCGTCCCCAACCAAGGCTTCTCCGAACACCCCTATGCCCCACCCGGCGACGGCGCCCACTTCGTCAACCTCGTCTACCAAGCCCTCGCGGCAGACGCCGACGTCTTCAACTCCACCGTGCTGTTCCTCAACTACGACGAGAACGACGGCTACTTCGACCACGTACCGCCACCGATACCGCCCGGCGGAACCGACGGCGAGTACCTCAACGGGCTCCCGTACGGCTTCGGCTTCCGCGTCCCCATGATCGTCATCTCACCCTGGACACGCGGCGGTTGGGTCTCCTCGGAGGTCTTCGAGCACACCTCGGTGATCCGGTTCCTGGAGACCTGGACGACGGCGCTGGGCAAACCCGCCAACTGCCCCAACATCAGCGCGTGGCGACGCAAGGTGAGCGGTGACCTGACCGGTGCCTTCAACTTCGCCAAGCCGGTCTACGGCCCCGTCTCGCTCCCCGCGACCAGCGTCATCGGCATCAGTACCTGCGCTCCGCTCCCCAATCCGGCGCCGACGAACAACGCCCTGCCCGCCCAGGAGCCCGGCACGAGACCGGCCCGCGCGCTCCCGTACCAGCCCAACGGGTACCTGGACCGCTTGGAGTTCGGCCCGTCCGCAAAGATCCTCGCGTGGTGCACGATGACCAACCAGGGCGGCCCGGCCGCACGGGCGGCCCACTTCTCGATCCATCCCAACGCCTACCGCGACACCACCCCCTGGCAGTACACCGTCGATGCCGGTGGCACGGCGTCCGACTACTTCAACATCGGCTTGGGCTACGGCGGCGGCAAGTACGACCTGACGATGGTCGGCCCCAACCGCTTCCTGCGCCGCTTCCAGGGCGACGCGACCAAGGCCGGCAAGTCCGCCGAGGTCAGAACCCGTTACGCCGTGGAACCCGGTACGGGGAAGCTCGCCCTCTACTTCAAGATGACCAACACGGGCTCGTCCTCCGTCACGTTCACGATCACCTCCAACCGCTACCGAGGCGACGGCCCCTGGACCTACAACGTCGCCGCCGGCGCTTCGAGGGAGGACTACTTCAACGCCGTCGCGTACCAGAACGGCTGGTACGACTTCACGGTGACCGTCAATTCCGACACGGCCTGGTCGCGCCGGTTCACCGGCCACCTGGAGACGGGCACGGCCAGCGTCAGCGGCTGATCCTGGCTGAACGGGACGCGTTGCAGGTCGCGTTGGGGCCGACCCTTCACATGTTCCGCACCCGTGCTTCAGCCCCGGTGCGCAGGCCGGGGTTGAGGCACGGGCAGCCAGTACCCGTCGGTCATGCCTGACAGTACTCTTCGATCATGACTGATCACCTGACTCGCGCCGTGAGCGGTCGCGGCTCGCCACGGGGGACCGCTGGATATGCGGAGGCGGCGGAGGTGCTGGCTGTTCAGTACGAGGAAGTCACCTTCGAGGAAGTCCACCGCGACGTACTGCAATTCGTTCCGGCCGAGCCGGGCCGGATCCTGGAGGTGGGTGCCGGGACGGGGCGCGATGCCGCCGCGTTGGCTGCTCGTGGACACAGCGTCGTGGCTGTCGAGCCGACCACAGAGCTACGGGAACACGCACGGCGGCTGCATGCGGACAGCGACATAGCTTGGGTCGATGACGCTCTACCGGACCTGACGCTGAGCCGTCACCCGGGCGAGTTCGAGGCGATCTTCGCCACCGCGGTGTGGATGCATCTGGATCCCGAGGAGCGCCGACATGCGATGGCCAGGATCGCCGGGTTGCTTGTTCCTGGCGGCAGATTCTTCGTCAATCTGCGTCACGGCCCGGTGCCCGCGGGCCGCCATATGTTCAACGTGTCTGCTGCTGAGACAGCCGAGTTGGGCCGTGCGCACGGGCTGCGCAGGCTTCACTGCAACGAGCGGCTCGATCTTCATGGTCGTGAAAACGTCCGATGGAGCTGTCTGGTCCTGCAAGCAGACGGGATCAGCGACAGAGCCGGCTGACGACCGCGACCGCCCCGGCCGCTGGCCGTGCGGTCGCGGATGTCGGTCGAAGGCTCCGATCATGCGGCCTCGGTCGGGGTGGTGAAACGCGCGCGCAAGGCTGCCAGGCCGGTGGCGTACACCACGTCGCCGAAGAGCCGCTCGACCTCGGGAACGGTTTCTTCCGCACCCTTGTAGATCGCTGACCAGCGCACCTCCGCACCCTCGTCATGGGCGACGACGGTCAGTGTCGCCACGTAGTCGGTGATCGGAAGGGGCGTGTCGAAAACCGTGTAGCGGTACGCACGCGCACTGTCGTCCCTGGCGAGCAAGCGTTCGCGGGCGACCACGACCCCGTCGAGCACGAACGCCCGCACCGCACCCGGCGTTTCCGGGTCGTCCCCCTCCTCCATGACTGAGGGCGGGACCGTCGGGTGCCAGTCGGCGAGCCCGGCGAAACGGCCGATGGTGTGCCAGACCGAGTCGGGGTCCATGGGAAGCACGGTGGTGCGGATGAGGCTGTGCGTGCGGGACATGTGGGGTACCGGTGGCTTGGACATGCGGGGCACCTCGGTTTGCTGTCTGTGATCCGTGATCCGTGATCCGTGATCCGTGATCTGCGATCTGTGATTTGCGGTTTGTGATCTGTGGTTTGTTGCCTGGAGTGGTGGGCCAGCAGTGGGCTTGCGGTGGGTCCTGGGCTGCAGGTCACCAGGTGCTGTCGCCGCGCAGGGTGGCGTCGGCGCCCCCGTCGAGGAAGATGACCTGGCCGGTGACGTGCGAGTTCTCCGGGGAGGTCAGCCAGGCAAGCAGCGGTGCGACCTGTTCGGGGCGGGCGTGGCCGTGCAACGGCATCGGGACGGTCGCGTCAACGGCTTTGCGTATCTCGGCGTCGGCGAGCATACCCGCGGTCATCGGGGTGAGGATGGTGCCTGGGGCGACGGCGTTGAGCGGGATGCCGGCGGCCGCCCAGTCATCGGTGACGGCCGTGCGGCGGAGCCAGCGTGCGATGGCTGCCTTGGACGATCCGTAGATCGCATACCCCTCCCCACGGTCGATGGCTGCCTGGGAAGCGGCCACGGTCTTCTCCTCGTCGCCGGAGAGGGCGGCATCGACGATGGCCGGGTCATGCGGGTGGACCGACGCGACGGAGGAAATCAGGACGGCGCGCGGGTCGGTTCCAGCGGCGAGGAGCGGGCGGAGCCCGTCGAGGGTGGCGACCACGCCGAAGTAGTTGACCCGGATGGTGTCTGTGGTGAAGTGAGCGAGGCCGGCACAGGCGATGACGGCGTCGAGGCGTCCACCGGTCAACTCGTGGGCCCGGTCGACGAGTTCCCTACGGCCTTCAGGTGTGGCGAGGTCCGCGCTGATGTCGGTGGCCTGAAGGTCGGCGCCGATCACGGTGTGGCCTTGCTGGCGGAGGTGGGCGGCGGTGGCCTTACCTATGCCGGAAGCGGCCCCGGTGATGAGGTAGGTGCGCTCCGAGTCGCAGGAGGTAGGGGACATGGTCGGCTCCGTTTCAACATGCTTCGGCGGCCCACTTGGGGTGACGCGGGTGGCGGGTAGCGATGAGGTGGATGACGCTGGGTGGCGCCTGGATGACGCCTGACTGGCGTGGGTGATGTGGGTGAGGTGGGTGACGTGGGTGACGTGTCGCGTTGAGGTGTTGCGGATTCGGCAGCGTGCAGTCGTCCGACTCTCCGGGCGCTCGACCACGTCGCCAGTGGCGAGCAGCGGTGAGTAGCGGTGAGCAGCGGTGACCGCGCTCACTGTCCTCGTGGCAGCGACAGACGCGAACCGCCCCGTTCGGCCCTCAACTGCCGACTTCTGTGCGGTCATTGAGGGATTTGTTCAGGCGGCGGAGTCAGCGTACCTCTTTTTTGGCATGACGTGCCAACTGGCTTGTCTATGCCAACATGAGGGGTCGCAGACATGGGGACCGGATCGAAGGTGAGGAGAGGCGGATGACAGGAGCGCGAGGCAGACCGTCGCTGACGGAACGGCGGCGGCAGGAGACCCGGCAGGAGATCGCGGAGGCCGCCGCCGTGCTGTTTTCCGAGCAGGGTTACGACGCGACCACGGTCGAGGACATCGCCTCAGCTGCCGGCATCTCGCTGCGCACCTTCTATCGCTACTGCGTGGCGAAGGAGGATGCGCTCACGCCCCTCTTGACCTCCAGCGTCGGCCGGCTTGTCGAAACGCTGGCCACCCTGCCGGCCGACGAGCCGCTGACCAGTGCGGTGCAGGCGGCTTTCGGTGCGCCGGCCTCGGTCCAGCAGCTCGCGGACATGGAGCGCGCCCGCCGGCTGATCCGCGTCATGGGCAGCGTGCCGGCGATCCGCATGCGGTGGCTGGCCGCCGGGCGGGACATGCAGGACCAGCTGTTGGCGGTGCTCGCGGCCCGCACGGGAGCGTCGCCGGACAGTCTGGAGGTACGGCTGATGGCCACTGTTCTCCTGGACGCGATCAACGTCGCGCTGGAGTACTGGGCCCGGCAGGA
This sequence comes from Streptomyces sp. NPDC048197, assembly GCF_043202395.1. Lineage (NCBI taxonomy): Bacteria > Bacillati > Actinomycetota > Actinomycetes > Kitasatosporales > Streptomycetaceae > Streptomyces > Streptomyces sp. NPDC048197. Next base: position 90,062 of record NZ_JBIDAJ010000004.1, on the reverse strand, counting down.
CGAACCGGAGGACCTCGTCCAGCTGACTCGTCGCGCGCTGGACTACCTGCGCATTGACGAGCTGTAGTTGGCGCGGTCCGTGGTCCGTGGTCCGTGGTCGGTGATCCGTGGTCGGTGATCCGTGGTCGGCGCGATGAGCAGGTGGTGCCGGACGCTCGGCCAGCTCCCTGGCCATCTTCCTGCAGGTTCTGCTCTGCCGGATCCCAGGGGCTCTCGGAGATGTCTCAGAGAGGTATCAGGGGCAGCTCAGGGACTGCTCAGGGTTGATCCCGGATGGCATGTGAGGCCATATCGCCGAGAGTTGATGGTGTCTCAGTGATTCATGGCCAAGCGGCCACCGCCCTTGGGAGCAGCCCGATGCACCTCCGCCCTTCCGTCGTCCGCCGCTTTGCCGTGGCCGGCTTCGCCCTCGCCGCGATCACCGCAGGTGCATGCGCTCCCGCCGTGATGGCCGTCGAAGCGGTTCCACGGCAGGAGACGGCCGTCGCCGCCTCGTTCGATCCTGCGCCGATGCGAGGTCTGCTGACCCGTCTGCCCGATCCCGTTGTCGCCGGTGCTCTGGTCAGAGTGGTGGGGGAGGGGCGAACGATGCCGTGGACCGGAACCGCGGGGGCGGTTCCCCGCGATGCTCACTTCCGTATCGGCAGTGTGACGAAGACCTTCACCAGCACCGTCGTGCTCCAACTGGTCGCCGAGCGCCGGATCGGCCTTGACATGCCCGTCCGGCGCTATCTCCCCCACCTCATCCCGCCCGCATACGGCACCGTCACCGTGCATGAATTGCTGGACCACACCAGCGGCCTACCGGCCCCGGCCGGCATACCCGGGCCTGCCGACGGCCCCGGTTGGTGGCGCAGGAGTGTGTCGCCGCAGGACGTGGTGCGCCATGCCTTCGCAGCCGCCAAATCCGCCAAATCCGTCAAGCCGGGGCATCGGCCCACACCCGGCAGGGTCCAGCAGTACAACGGCGTCAACACCTTCGTCCTCGGCCTCCTGGTCGAGAAGGTGACCGGCCGAACCTTCACCGAGGAGCTCACCCGCCGCATCCTCCAGCCACTAGGACTGCGCCACACCAGCCTCCCTTCGTCGGGCGACATGTCCATCCCGGCACCGCACGCGCGCGTATACGTCGGTACGGACGAGGTGACCGAGCAGAGCCCCTGGGCGTGGGCCGAGGGTGGCATGGTCTCCACGGCCGCTGATCTGGACCGGTTCATCACCGCTCTGTTTCGGGGCCGTCTGCTCCCGCCCGCCCAGCAGAAGCTGGTGTTCACCGTGCCCCGGGTGGACAGTGCACCGACCAACACCAACTGCATCAACAAGACGAGTTGCTTCAGCGCCGGCGGCCTGATGCGGGTCACACTCGACAACGGCGTCACCGTGTGGGGCAAAACCGGCTCCCTGCCGGGGTGGACCAATGGCGTCTTCACCACTCGCGACCTTCAGCGCCGCGTGGCCTACTCCCTCAACCCGACCGGCACCGCCTCCGAACGCCCCTACGTCATGGCCGTCCTGAACGCCGCTTTCCAGAGCGTCGGCTGAACGACGGGACGGGGTCCCCGGAGCCTCTTCGGCTCAACCAGCACCCGCATCAACGGGCAGACCGCCCGCCCAGCAGGGCTTCCGGACCCGCTGTCGCTCTGGTCACCGCCCGGACCCCACCGACCCGCCGGACCCCACCGACCCGCCGGACCCCACCGACCGCCGGCCCACAGCGGTGCGGACCAACCCCTTGCACCCTGACGCACCCCGAAGGAAAGGAGCGACCAAGCCGCGCCCCCACCCTCCCCGATCCGCGAGGCGCACCGAGTTTTGGAACATATTTTACGTGAAGTACGCAACTGCAGCCCGTACCCTCGCCGTCTGACAAGGAGTCGGGCCCGTCAGGGCCGAAGAGCGAGAGAGTGGGGCAGGTCGTGGGGCGGCGCAAGGGCGGCATAGGGATCGCACTCGTCACGGGGGCGATGCTGGTGGGCGCGAGTGCCTGTGGCGGGGGCGGTAGTGACAAGGCGAGTGGGGACGACGCAAAGGCGCCGGGCAAGCCGAGTGCGAGCGCCTCCCCGTCGCCGAAGAAGCCCGCGGGCCCGCCGATGCTGCTGGACACGATCACCCCCCAGACGGGAACCAAGGTCGGCGTGGCCATGCCGATCTCGGTGGTCTTCACGAACCCGGTGTCGGCAAAGGCACGGGCCACGGTGGAGAAGCACATGAAGGTGAGTGCTTCGCAGCCGGTGGCCGGTGCCTGGCACTGGTTCGGCGACAAGCGCGCCGACTGGCGACCGAAGACGTACTGGCCCTCCGGCACGAAGGTGAAGATCGACGCTGACATGAACGGCGTCAGCAACGGCAACGGACGCTACGGCGTGCGCAACTACACGCACACCTTCACGATCGGCGACGACGTGCGCGCGGACGTCTCGGTGACCGGCCACACCATGAAGGTCACCCGGAACGGCAAGCCGGTGCGCACCCTGTCGATCAACGCGGGCAGCGCCCAGTATCCGACGTGGAACGGCACCATGGCCGTGATCGACAAGCAGGAGAAGGTCCACATGACCTCCTGCAGCGTCGGCATCAGCTGCGACAAGGGCAGCCCCAACTACTACGACCTGACGCTGCCCTGGGACATCCATCTCACCCAGTCCGGCACCTATGTGCACTACTCGACCGGCGACCCCAATCCGGGCAGCGGCAGCGCCCGCGGCTCGCACGGCTGCGTCCACCTCTCCATGTCGGACGCCAAGTGGTTCTACGGCCAGGTCAAGCAGGGTGACCCGGTCACCATCACCGGCTCGCCCCGCGCCAAGGCCCCGGCCGACAACGGCTACGCCGACTTCAACCTGGGATGGGACCAGTGGCTCGCAGGCAGCGCGTCCGGTGAGGGGAAGACCGCGACGCTGTGATGGGCTGCGGTGACGGCGTCAGCCAGCAGTCGATGATGTCGACTGGAGTTGCACCGCAACCGGCTACACCCGCGGGGCCTTCTACTCGAATTTCGCCAGCCAAGAGGACCTATTGCTGGCGCTTTTCGTCGAGCAGGCGACGGTGGCGGATGGCCGAGGTGGAGCGGCCGGTCTCCGCGGCCGCACAGCTGGGGCCGGAGGAACGGGCGCGGCGGTTGGTCGAGGCGTTGCTGCGGGTCGAGGCCGCTGAAACCGGGCCACTGGCAGCCCGACCGTCAGCCGACGCCGAGAGCGCTGAAGACCGGCTCGGCGTCGGCGCGGGCGTAGGCGTCGGCTGACGGCTTCGGCTTTGGCTTTTGCCTCAGGACCGCGAGGCAGCTACCGGCGGAGTTGGGCGGCGATCTCGTGGGAGAAGGCCGCTACGCGGGTGTAGACGCCGGGGGTGGGGGTGGAGTCGCTGCTGTGGGCCAGCCAGCTGACGATGCCGATCAGTTTGCCGTCGGCGACGAGTGGGCCGCCGCTGTCGCCTTCCGCATGGTGGGCGCCGGTGACGGTGTCGTTGGCGCAGGTGTGCATCGTGGGGTCGAAGTCCCCGGGGTTGAGCCGCTGGCATGTCCGGTCGGGGAGGACGCGCAGCTTCGCCGAGCGCAGGACGTTCGCCGCGCGGTCCTCGTTGTCCAGCAGGCCCCAGCCGTAGACCCGTGCGCGGGTGCCAGGACGGTACGGACCGGTGTCGGTGGTGGTGGCGATCGGCAGCGGCGTGTACTTCCCCGGCATGGGCTTGTCGAGTGTGAGGACCGCGACGTCGTTCTCCAGGTGCCGGCCGAACCGCGGGTGGATCCAGGCCTTCCGCACCTTGCGCAGGGTGCCGTCATGGCGGCGCAGGTCGGTGCGGCCCGCGACCACCCCCACATCGGTGGGCTCTTCGTCGACCACGCAGTGGGCTGCGGTGACGACCTTGGTGGGGGTGACCAGGGTGCCACCGCAGAATTGGCCTGAGCGGGGATAGCTGTCGGTCTGCCGCCACAGGTTGATCGAGACGGCCCATGGCGCCTGTTCCGTGCTCGACTTCTGCCCGCCGATGATGGCGTGGGCGGTGGCGGCCGGCAGCACGACGAGGCCGACGCCGACGAGCGCCAGGAGACCGGCCAGGACGGGCAGGCGTACTGCCGTGTGTTGTCGTCGTGTCATCGTCATTCCCTTTGCCATCCGGCTATCCGGCTATCTGGTCCTGGAGGAGCGGGTAGTAGGAGGCGGTCTTGTTGGCGACGCCCGGGTAGAGGCGGTCGGTGCAGCTGCCGCCTCCGCTGATGACCCCGACCAGCCGGCCCTTCACGACCACCGGCCCACCGCTGTCCCCGTAACAGGCATTGACCCCGCCGGCCGGATAGCCCAGGCACATCGTGTAGCGCTTGTCGTAGCGGCGGCTGCCGTACGCGGTGACGCACCCCTCGTCGCCCCGGTTGGGGAGCAGCGCGGTCTGCAGCGGTGGCACGCGCTTGTCGTCATCGCGGCCCGTCGTGGAACCCCATCCCAGGACCCTGGTGGGCGTGCCCTCCTCGTACAGCTGCTGCTGCGCCGGGGTGGCCAGCGGCAGTGTCGGGTAGGGCATGGGGGCGTTGAGCGTGAGGACGGCGATGTCGTGCGCGTACTTGGCGCCGCTCCCGTCGGTGACGGCCTTGGGATGGATCCACGCCTTCACTACCTTGCGGACCGTGCCCTTGCGGGTGTTCCGAAGGTCTTCCCGTCCGCCGACCACCCGGATCTGATCGACGGTGGCCGGGTTCACGCAGTGGGACGCGGTGAGCACCTTGCGGGGTGCGACGAGCGTGCCGGCGCATTCCGGGTTCTTCACGTCTTCCGCCGACGTCAGGGCGACTGCCCAGGGGTACTTCTTGATGTCGGCCCGGTCTCCTCCCACCACCGCGCCGGCCGTCGGGACCGCCGCCATCACCAGCCCCATCCCGGCCAACACCGCACCCACCAGGACACCGCGGCGTGTTCTCGCTGCGTTCATTGCTCCTCCGTGACGATCGAACAATGCCGCCCAGTGAGAGCCCGGACAGCGCCGCACGGTTGTCCACGACACGGTGGCTGTTGCGGATCACGGCCCCCAGGGGCGGCAGTTCGGCCATGCGAACGCCCACCGGGAGGAGCGGCCGGAGGTACGGTTCCCTGAGCCTGGCCGCGGCCGCAGCCCAACCTTCCCACACCGTTGCCGAGGTGTGTGCGCCTGGCGGCGCCCGGGTCGCAGCGGCTGGCGGTGGGATGACCGCCCGGATGCCCCTGACCGCTTGCTGTGTCAGGCATCACGATGCCTGACGAGCAGATCCTTCCGGGCGCGGTCCCAGGTCTCCGTAGGGTCGAAGGTGTCCGAAGTCCAGGTGGTCGAGGTCAGACTGCCCCTTCCTCGGTACGCGCGCATGATGTCGACATGGGGCGGCCAGGCGATGAAACGGTGCAGGGCAGCTTCGTCCCGCCAAACCGCCACGGCACCGCAACGGCGGGCGACAGGGCGCGCCCACAGCCACATCCCATGCGCCCCCTCCAATGTCGGCCAGCCCACAGCGAGCTGCCTGGCCGCGCGGTAAACGCGCGGCAGATCCCTGACGTGGTCGAGCCGGAAGTCGGTCACGCTGATGAGGACGGGGTCGCCCTGGCCGTGGTCCCGCCCGGAGACCCAGGACGATCTCAAGAACGTCATACGCATGTGCTTACGATCTGCATTGGCGTACGATCTGTCAACGGGTAAGTACCGTGCCGGCAACGCAAAACCGGGAACGACCAGAGGAAGAGGGGAATCAGGGACGGGGCGCCTGGGGCGGGCGCATCCGGCTGCGGATGACCACGCTGCCCACGGTCTTGTCGTGCAGACACTGCCGGAACGGCCGGTCCCAGAGGCAGAACAGCGCATCGATGTGACCGAGCACCGGCACCATCCCCATGACGGAGTGCGCCAAGTGCCGCCCCAGGGCCGGCCCGTAGGAGAGCCGGCGCCCGTCGGTGAGCCGTACGACGCGCAAACCGCAGGTGAGCTTGCCCACCGTGCCTCCGAACAGGGACGTCATCAGGGGTGAGTAGAGGAAGGACATCGCCAGGGCCACGACGAGAACGATCTGCGCGGCTAGGCTCGGCCGCCCCGTCGGGGTGGGCCCGGCTCCGGGGCGCTCGGGAGGCGGCATGTGCGGCGGCGGTACGGAGGACGGACCTGCTGCCTGTGCCGCGTTCATGGTGCCAACTTCCTTGCCTCTTGCGGTCCCTCTTGCGCCGAAATGTGTCCGGGTGGCAGGCGGAAGGGTGCTCGACTCGACTCGACTCGTTTCCACGTGGTCGCGGGGTGGCCTGGATCCGTCGCTCTCAAGTAGTGCATCAGGGGCCTGCCCAAGGGCAGAGTCGCTGGGTGGGCGTACGCCTCGTGGCAGACAGGGGCTCTGCCTGGAAGGAGACCCGACAGCCGTCTGAAGGAGGAGGCACTGTTGGCTTGGCCGTGCGGGCTGCTTCGTAGGGCGCGGTCGGTGCTGTTCAGGATGCGTTCAGGCGGTGGCTGGAAGGGTTGGCGGCGTACGACGTCATCGCTGTGCGCGGTGGCTCGTATCTGACACTTCCCGCCAACGCGCGCACACGGTCGCGCTGCTGGGCCACCGACAGCGCCATGCGCAGGGCCCCGCGGCACGACGTGCGGCGGCGCAGACGCCACCCAGGAGGATCCACCTTGCCTGAGCCCGAAGTCCTGACCGATCTGGACGTCGCCGGTACCGACAGGTACGTGATGCGGAAGCTCCCGGAGGTCACACTGGCCTTCTGGGTCATGAAAATCGCCGCGACCACCCTCGGCGAAACAGCCGGTGACCTCTTCGCCCAGACCCTCAAGCTCGGCTACTTCCTCACCACCATCGCACTGGTCCTGATCTTCGTGGTCACGCTGGTCGTGCAGCTCCGGTCCCGGCGCTACAACCCCTTCTGCTACTGGACGGTCATCCTGTCCACGAGCATGGCGGGCACCACCATGTCCGACTTCATGAACCGTGACGCCAGCGCCAAGTTCCTCACCGACGGTGCGAAGTCGCTCGGCCGGGGACCGCAGGGCCTGGGGCTGGGGTACCCCACCGGCGCAGCCATTCTGATCTCGCTGCTGATCGCCATCTTCGTCATCTGGAAGTCCACCGGTCTGACGTTCGCCATCCGCGACATCGTCTCGTTCCGCGCGGAGGCCCTCTTCTGGGCGGCGATCCTGGTGTCCAACACGCTGGGCACCTCGATGGGGGACTTCCTCTCCGACAGCTCGGGACTCGGGTACGCGGGCGGTGCCTTGCTCGTCACCGCTGTGCTCGCCGTACTGGTCGCCCTCATGCGGGTACCGGCCGTTCCGAACGTGGTGCTGTTCTGGATCGCCTTCGTCCTCACCCGGCCCCTCGGGGCCACCGTGGGTGACTTCCTCACCAAGCCGCTCGCCAAGGGCGGGTTGGACCTCGGTACGGCGGGCTCGTCGGCGGTCCTTCTCGCGGTACTGCTCGGCCTGATGGGCTACGCACACGTACAGGAGCGCCGGACCACCGATTCTGAGGACCGCACCCTCATGGACGTTTCCTGAAGATGACACCCTGATTGACATGCGGACGGGCCGCGTCATCCGGCGGGCAGGTGGACCACGAAGCGCGCGCCTGCGGTGTGGCCGGCGTCGTGGGTCACTTCACCGCCGGCGGAGCGGGCCAGGCGTCGTGCGAGCGGTAGGCCCAGACCCGCTCCGGTGTGGCCGTCCGCCGGTTCGGCGCGTCGGCCCGGTTGGAAGAGCTGCGCGGTGAAGGTGGCCGGGACACCGGGACCGTCGTCTACGACGGCCACGTGGATGCCGTCGGGCCCAGGCGCCACCTGAAGGGCGACCCGCGAGCGGGCGTAGCGCAAGGCGTTGTCGATGAGCGGGGCCACGATGCGCTCCAGCAGTGCGGCGGGCACTCCGGCCGTCACGGTGTTCGGGCCGTCAAGCGTGATGTCGGCACCCATGATTTCGGTGCCCGTTGTCTCGGCAACCGTCATCTCGGACACCTTGGCCCCCGTCACCGTCGTCTCGGCAAGTGAGATCTTCGCCTTCTCGCGGGGACTGTGCCTGTGCTGATCGGTGAAGCGGCGCAGTACGGCCATGACGTCCGTCGTGCCGGGAACGGTGTGCGCGCCGGCCCGGGCGTCGTCCAGGACGGTCTCGCAGATGGTGCGCATGGAGGCGGCGGCCTCGGCGATGGAGGTGTGGGTGGCGCGGGTCTCGTCGGTGGAGCGGGGCCGGGCTTGCCACCAGTCGAGTTCGGCGGTGATCCGCGCCAGGGGATTGCGCAGCTCGTGGGAGAGCTCCCGGGTGAGTTGCTGTTCGTGGCGCAACACGGCACGGATCCGGTCGAGCAGTTCGTCCAGTGAGGCCCCGAGCCGGGAGAGCTCGGCGGGGCGGTCCCCGGTGCCGAAGCGCTCTTGGGAGGCAACCACGCTCCACCGTGTGGCCTGCTCCGTCATGGTCCTGACCGGGCGCAGGGCGCGTCCCACCGCCAGCCGGGTCAGGACGTAGGTGCAGGCCAGGACGGTGACGTCCAATTCGAGGGAGGCGATGAGCAGGGTGTCGGCCGAAGCACGGTAGGGAGCGAGGTTTATGGCGGTGACGACGGTGACGACGGCGGCGGTGGCGACGGCGGTGGGCCTGGCACCCGGCCGGACCCCGCCAACGGGCTCGGCACACAAACGTATGCGGTCTCCGGCCGTCACCTCGTCGCAGCGCTTGTCGCCGTGCTCGGCGAGATGAGCGGCGGCCCGAGTGATCGTGCCGTCGGCCGCGGCCGAGGCGGGGTGCTCCAGCAGCCGGCTGCCCGCGTAGATCCAGACATTGGTGTCCAAGGCGGCGTCGTGCGGTGTCTCCAGGACGCGTACCGGCTGGTGGCGGGTGTCGACGGTCGCGGCCACCGCACTTGCCCGAGTGCGCAGTTCGTCGTCCGCCTGTTGCTGGAGATGGTGGCGGACGATCGCGTTGAACACGACGGTGAGGACCACCATCACCAGCGTGGCGGTGGTCAGCGCCACGAGGGACAGCCGGCCCCGCAGCGTACGGGGGCGGCAACGGCCGGCCAACGCGGAAATGAGACGTGGGGCGGTGGCCGTGGTCATGAGAGCCGGTGCCCGATTCCCCGCATGGTGCTGATCGCCAGGCTGCTGCCCGCCTCCCGGAGCTTGCGGCGCAACCGGCTCAGATACTGGTCCAGGGTGTTGTCGCTGACCTGCGCGCCTTCCGGCCAGCCGGCCCGGACGAGCTCCCGTCTGCCCACCACTGCTCCCAGGCCCGCCATCAAGGCGGCAAGCAGCCGGAATTCAGTGGGCGTCAACGCCACGTCGACGCCAGCTGCACACAGGCTGTGGTGCACCGGATCCAGGACCAGGTCCCCAGCGGCCGTAGGCCGGGCCGGCCCGGATCGTTTGAGGGCGGCGCGCAACCTGGCGGTCAGCTCGGCGAGATGGAAAGGCTTGGCGAGGTAGTCGTCGCCCCCGGCGGAGAACCCGCTGAGGCGGTCATGGAGCCGATGGTGCGCGGTCAGGAAGACGACCGGGCTGGCGAACCCCTGCGCCCGCATCGCCTGGCAGACGTCCCGCCCGTCCGCGTCCGGCAGTCTGACGTCCAGCACCACCGCGTCCACGCTGTCGCCGGTCAGCCGGAGAGCGGTCGCGCCGTCCTGAGCGGCCAGCGTGCCGAAGTCCTCGTCACGCAGACCGCGTACCAGCACATCCCGCAGCGCGTGGTCGTCCTCGACGATCAGAACGGTGGGACGCACAGATGATCACCTCACAACAAGCTCGGGAGCTGGGGCCGGGGTACCGCATCCGCCCCAACTCCTGAGCAACGGTTCCGGAGACCGGTAGGCCGGCAGTCCGGTAGGTGGCGTGCGGTCGGTACGCAGCGGTGTGGCCGTGGGCGGCGCCTCCTGTACTGCGGTGACCCGTCCGGCAGTGGCCCGGACGTGGTCGTCCCGGCCGATGCAGGTGGCGGGCACGGCCGGACGACAGCGCCGTCGGGCCGACTACAGACAAGTAGACGGTCTACTGCACTGTAGACGATGACGGCGGGAGGGCTTGTGTTTGTTCGTCGACGGTGAGCTGTTGGTCAGCCTCTGCCTGCCTGCTGACTCCCTGCTCTTCACCGCGGAGCCGCCGTGTCTGACCGGTGAGGGGCGGGCGAACCCGGGTGGCCTGAACCGCTCCGCGTCCACGGCCCGGTCACCGCGCCGCCCCCCCGGACCCACCTGTTGAGCAGATGGATTCTCCGCAACGAACCATCAGACTGAGGCCAGGCTCATACGGCGGGTCGTTGCCCATAGGAGCAGGGCGGCGAGGCTGAATGACGTGCCGAGGGCTGTCACGGCCGGCCAGCCTGCGGTCGCGTAGGCAAGGGAAGAGCCGAGGGCGCCGAGGCTGCTGCCCGCCGAGTAGAAGACCATGTAGCCGCCGATGATCCTGCTGCCCGCGTCGGGCCGGACGGCGTGGATCAGGGTCTGGTTGGTGACGTGGACCGCCTGCACGGCGAAGTCCAGCAGGACGGCGCCGATTGCCAGCGCCCACAGTGATTGCCGGGTCAGGGCGATCGGGAGCCAGGAAAGCGCCAGCAGGGCGAGGCCGATGCCGGTCGTGCGCTGGGCGAGCCCGCGGTCGTTCCAGCGCCCGGCCACTCCCGCGGCGACGGCCCCGGCCGCCCCGGCGAGTCCGAACGCGCCGATCGCGGTGTGCGACAGCGACCACGGCGGAGCGCTCAGGGGCTGCGCCACGCCGCTCCACAGCGTGCTGAAGGCCGCGAACACGAGCAGGGCGAGCGCGCCCCGGATCCGCAGCAGCGGATGGCGGACGAACAGAGTGACGGTCGACGCCACCAGTCGTCCGTACGACCCCTCGCGCGCCCCGGTGGACGGCGAGCCCGAGGGCAGAACATGGCGCAGCAGCAAGGCGAGTACGGCGGTGGCGCCCGCGGACACCAGGTAGACCGCCCGCCAGCCGGCGAGGTCGGCGAGGACACCGGCGGCGGCGCGGGCCAGCAGGATTCCGGTGACGATGCCGCCGGTGACCGTTCCGACGGCGCGGCCGCGCCGGGCGGGTGGGGTCAGGGCGGCAGCCGCCGCGACCATCGTCTGGGCGACGACGGCGAGCAGCCCGACCCCGGCGAGGGCGCCGAGCAGCGCCGCCACGCCCGGTGCCAGCCCGGCGGCCAGCAGTGCGAGTGCCAGCAGCCCGAGCTGACCGGTGACCAGTCGCCGATGGTCGAGCAGGTCGCCGAGCGGTACGAGTGTCAACAGGCCCGCCGCATAGCCGAGTTGAGTCACGGTGACGATCGCACCGAGCAGCCCTGGGCCGAGCGCGAACCGTTCTCCGAGGGTCACCAGCAGGGGCTGCGCGAAGTAGACGGTGGCGACGGAGCTGCCGCAGGCGAGGGCGAGCAGGGGCGCGAGCCGGGCGGGCGGTGAGGGGTCCGGCGCCGACGCCGTGGGGTGGGCCTCGTGGCCGCCGGTTCCGCTGCACTCGCCGACCGCACCGGAGCACTGGATCGCCATACGACACACCTTCCGCTCGACTTGGTTTCATCTTGCTACCGACGTGACAGTAGCCATCCGAGGTAGCATGTTGCAACCACCCCTGGAAGGGTCCGGGGAGCTGGAGGAGAGGAGCCACGGATGGTCGCCCGCACCCGTTTCGACGCCGACCCCTGTCCCGTCGCCCGGTCGGTGAACGCCATTGGTGACTGGTGGTCGCTGCTGATCGTGCGGGACGCCTTCGACGGCAGCCGCCGGTTCGGCGAGTTCCAACGCAGCCTCGGCATCGCCAAGAACATCCTGGCGGCGCGGCTGCGGGCGCTGGAGACGGCCGGGGTGCTGCGCGGCGCGCCCGCGCCGGACGGCGGGTCCCACCGCGAGTACCTCCTCACGGACAAGGGCCGCGCCTTGTTCCCGGTGATCGTCGCCCTGCGCCAGTGGGGCGAGGACCAGTGCTTCACCCCCGGCGAGGACCACTCCCGACTGCTGGACCGCCGGACCAGCCGCCCGTTGCGCCGTCTGCAGATCCGGGCGGCGGACGGACGGCCGGTGGGGCCGGAGGACACAGTCGTGGAGAAGCTGCAAGAGACAGCAGCCGGGTCGTGAGACATCATGCCGCTCATGAGCTTTGCCATTACACCCGCCATCCCGGCCGGGGCCCTCTCCGCTTCCGCTCAGCCCTCGATCCCGTCGGATGACGGTGAGTTGCTGTTGCGCCCCTGGGAGGCGGACGACGCTCCTGTCCTGCAACGTGCTTTCCAGGACCCGTCGATCCGGCGCTGGCACACGCACCATGTGACGTCGCTGCAGGAAGCCCAGGACTGGGTCGCAGCCTCGCACCGGTCCTGGGAGCAGGAGCAGGCCGTCCAATGGATCATTACCCGGGCCGACGGCGAGGTCGCCGGCCGGATGTCTCTGCGTTGGATGGACCTCCTCCACGGCCTGGCCGAGTGTGCGTACTGGGTCCTGCCCCACGCCCGTGGTACCGGTGTCGCCCCGCGATCCCTGGCCGCGTTGGCCGGCTGGGCGCTGGACGAGGCCGGCTTCCACCGCCTTGAACTCGCCCACTCGGTCGCCAACGGAGCCTCCTGCCGGGTCGCCGCCAAGTCCGGCTTCGCCTTGGAGGGCACTCGGCGCGGCGCGCATCTGCAACTGGACGGCTGGCACGACATGCATCTCCATGCTCGTGTCCAGGGAGATGCTTGAGCGGACCGAGTGGCCGGTGAACGCGGTTCCGCAGGGCGCTGGCAGCCCGGCCGCCAAGGACCGCGGGCCGAACGACCGCCTCTCGTAGGGTCGTTGACGGTCCACGTCATGTAGCCGCGAGAGTGGTTTACCGTTCCCGTCCGTGTGAAGACGCTGGCTCTACGGCGTTCGTATGCCAAGTGTGATGAGCCATGAATTCACACGACATGAGCACTCCGCGCGTGACTCCGGGTACGGACGACACCAAGGCATCGAGCGAGGCGCAGCCCTCACGGCGCGCCGTGGTCACGGCAACCGGGGCCTCGGCGCTCGCCGCCGGACTCACCGCCGCCGCCATCGCGCCCGCGACCGCGCTGAGCCCCGCCACCGCACCCGCGACGGCGCCGGCCGCAGTGCCGCCCGGCGTCGATCCCAAGGCGTTCACCACCGTCGCCCGCGCCATCGCCGTCTACGACGAGCATGACAAGTCCCTCGTGCCGACCTATCTGAAGGCCATCGAAAACGGCCTCCCCACCAGCCGAGCGAAGGCGACGAAGCGGGTCCTGGTCGTCGGAGCCGGCCCGGCCGGGCTGCTCGCCGCCAACCTGCTCCATCGGGCAGGCCACGACGTCGTGGTGATCGAGGCCAACGGCAACCGCGTCGGAGGCCGCATCAAGACGTTCCGCAAGGGCGGCCACGAACACGGAGAGCAGCCCTTCGCCGACCCCAAGCAGTACGCCGAAGCCGGTGCCATGCGACTGCCCGGCAGTCATCCCCTCCTGATGGCACTGATCAAGAAGTTCGGCCTCACGCTCCAGGAGTTCTACCTGGTGGATGTGGATGTCGACGACCCGACGAAGCAGGCCAACCGCGCCTGGATCCATGTCAATGGCGTCCATATGCGCCGGGCCGACTACGAGAAGAACCCTGAAAAGATCAACGCCACCTTCGGTGTCACGGGCCCCAACCGCACGAAGACCGCTTCCGCCATCCTCGCGCAGGCCCTCGAACCCGCACACCAGCTCATCCGGGGCAAGGAAGGAACCGCCCTCGTCAACGGGTGGGCCAAGGTCCTCAAGAAGTACGGCCATTGGTCGATGTACCGGTACCTCACCGAAGTCGCCAAGCTCGACACCAGGACCATCGACCTCATCGGTACCATCCAGAACCTGACCTCACGGCTGCACCTCTCCTTCACGCACAGCTTTCTGTCCAGCGCGCTGATCGACCCCAAGACCAAGTTCTGGGAGATCAAGGGCGGCACCGCGCTGCTCGCCGACGCGTTGTACAAGCCGGTCAAGGGGAAGGTGAACCTCGACAGGCGCGCCGTACGCATCGAGCGCCACGCCGGCAAAGTCAGGGTGCACACCGTTTCCGAGGCCTGCCAGACCGGCAAGGGCGGTGTCACGGAGGTCTTCGAGGGTGATGAGGCCATCATCACCGTTCCCTTCTCCGGACTGCGCCATGTGACCTTCGAGCCTCCGCTCACCTACGGCAAGCGCCGGGCCATCACGGAACTGCACTACGACGCCGCGACCAAGGTGCTGCTGGAGTTCTCGCAACGCTGGTGGGAGTTCACCGAGGCGCAGTGGAAAGCGGCGCTGAACTCCATCGAGGACAACCTCTACGACAAGTACCAGGCAGGCACGGTCAACCACGGCGGGTACCTCGGTGCGCACAAGTCCGTGAAGGGCCTGGGGGTGACGATTCCCGACGAACTCAAGAAGTGCTTCGCGGTCTTCCGGCCCGTCTCGAACAGCGAGCCGGGGGCCACGCACATCCGTGGCGGCGGCAACGTGAGCGACAACGCCAACCGCTTCATGTACTTCGAGCATGCGCACCCCATGGAAGGCAGCGACGGAGGCATCATGCTCGCCTCCTACAGCTGGTCCGACGACGCCCTCAAGTGGGACGCCTTCGCCGACGACGAGCGGTATCTGCGCGCGCTCGCCGGCGTGCAGGCCGTCTTCGGCCGCCGGTGCGAGGTCTTCTTCACCAACAAGTGCAAGACCCAGTCATGGATGCGCGACCACTACGCCTATGGTGAGGCCTCCGTGCTCTTCCCCGGCCAGCACGCAGAGCTGTTCCCTGATGTCCCCACCTCCGAGGGGCCGCTGCATTTCGGGGGGGACCACACCTCCATCAAGCCCGCCTGGATCGAAGGGGCGCTTGAGTCTGCCGTCCGGACGGCGCTGAAGGTCCACACGAGCTGACAGCACGAGCTGACAGCTTGAGCTGACAAGAGGCACGATCACCCGGTCCGGCGTCCCGCCCCACGGGACGCCGGGCCGGCTCTCCTCCGCGGTCGTCCGCTCCTCCGCGGTCGTCCTCCCCTACCCGGTCGTCGCGGCGCTAGGAGCCGTTGGCCTCCGGCTCGTAGCGGGTGATCGCCCCGGAAGGGCAGAGACCGGCGGCCATCTGTGCGGCCTCGCGATGGGCGGTGGGCGGCTCGGCGTGCAGCAGGAGCACGCGGCCGTCATCGGGGTCCTGGTCGAAGACCTCGGGGGCGGTCAGTGCGCACATCCCGGCGCTGATGCAGCGCTCACGGTCGACGCGCAGGCGCGGCGTCCTCATGACTCCACCCGGTCCCAGGTGACCGGCAGGCTCTTGACCCCGTAGATGTCCGCGGTCTCCGGACGCAGGAGAACCTCTTTAGCCGGTACGGCCAGGCGCAGCGTGGGGAAGCGGTCGACCAGCGCGCGGAACGCGACCCGCATCTCGATGCGGGCCAACTGCTGACCCAGGCACTGGTGGATGCCGTGACTGAAGGCCAGGTGCCCGTCGTACGGCCGTTGGAGGTCGAGCACATGGGGATCGGCGAAGCGCTCGGGGTCGCGGTTGGCGGTGTGGTACGACAGGACGACCGTCGTGCCGGCCTTGATGGTCTGGCCGCCCAACTCGACGTCCACCAGCGCCGTCCTCAGGAAACTCTTGGCGACGCTCAGATACCGCAGCAGCTCCTCCACAGCCCCGTCGGTGAGCGCGGGATCGGCGCGCAGCGCGGCCAGTTGGGCCGGGTTCTGCAGCAGCGCGAAGGTGCCCAGGGACAGCATGTTCGCGGTGGTGTCGAACCCGGCCGCCAGCAGGATCAGGCTGATTCCCTTCAGCTCCTCATCGGTGAGATCGCTGTCGGTGAGTTCACTGAGCACATCGTCGGTGGGGTTCGCGCGCTTGGCGACCACCAGCTCCGCGAGGTACTCCTGGGTCGCGGTGTAGGCCGCAATCAACTCCTCATCGCTCGTCTCCCCGCCCATGAACGTGTCGATCTGCTCCTGGAAGGAGCCCCGGTCCTCGTACGGCACGCCCAGCAGCTCGCAGATCACGATGGTGGGGATGGGCTTGGCGAACGAGGTCACGAGGTCTGCCGGCGGCCCGGCCTTCTCCATGGCGTCCAGGCATTCGGCGGTGATCTGCTCGATGCGCTCGGTGAGCAGTCGCATCCGCCGTACGGTGAACTTGCCCACCAGCGGCTTCCGATAGCGCCCGTGCTGCGGCTCGTCCATGAGCAGGAACTCGCCGGGCGGTGCCGGTGGAACCTCGAAGTCGCCCACGTTCAACAGCTCCTTGCGCGAGCTGAATCGCGAGTCCGCCAGGACCGACCTGACCAGGTCGTAGCCGGTGATCAGCCAGCCGGGCTTTCCGCCGAGATGGGTGTAGCGGCTGATGGGGCCGTGCCGACGGGCGTCGAGCAGCTCTGCCGGCGGGTCGAAGGGGCAGCCCGGCTGACGTGCCGTCGGCTGCGTCGTGATGGTGTGGACGGATTCACTCATGACCGTTCCTCGGCTCGCGATATGACGTGTTTGACGCATTTCGAAAGCTACGTTGCGTTCAAAATCTCGTCAATCGGTGACAAGGCATCCGCGCAGGTAAAGCCCGGAAAATTGATGCAATGACGCTGAGAGTGAATGCAATGTTGCGTTGCAATGGTTACCGTCGAAGGCAATGCTGACGGCATGCCAGGAGGGCGGTTGTCCCAACTGTTGACCGTGGACGGTGGACCGTGTGCCGGTGCTCGTGCTGGTGCTGGGCACCTGTCCGGGGCCGCGGTCGCTTGTCAGTGGGTCCTGTCATGGTCGACGCCATGGCGAGGCTGAAATCCATACCGAAGGGCCTTCTGAGCGAGCCGGTCGATGAGCGGTTGGCTGCGCTGCGATGACTGACGGCTTCCGCGCCCTGGACGAGGCCAGCGGTGCCGTGTTCGGCGAGGAGCACGGCTGGATGCAGATCGCCGCAGACGCGTAGTGGGAAAAGGATCCCGGGTGGCGGCCGGTCAAGACGGCGGACGGCGTACAGCGGCCGCGGCCTCGGGCCGCAGGCCGGGGCGGCGAGGCGTTTGAGCACGTGTCTGAATCACAGGCGCTGAGAGCGTGGCGTCTGTCCATGGTGCGCAGGACGCGCCGCTCCTACCTTCGGCATACGCGAGATTCAGCGCCGGGTGGCCCCCGGCATACCTGGCCGGGACCCCGGCCAGGCGTGCCGCGCCACCATCCGAGGGGAGTAGACCCGTGAACGCTGACGGTAGGCAGCCCGGCCCGCCGCCCACCGGCATCATCCACTCCGGACCGGCCGTGCGCGGCCGGTCCGCCGATCCGAGTCAACTCCGGTGCCACTGCGGCCAGTTGCTCACCAGCTGCCAAGGCTGCCAGGCTCCCCGCTGCCTCGACTGCGACCCCTATCGATCCGATGACTGTGCCTTCGCTCTCTGAGCAAGCTCTCGACGGCGTCTGCACCGAGGAGCCGGACACATTGCCGCATTCCGCACGACGTCCACGACCCCAAGACCGGTCACAGCCCCGGCACTTCGTCGTGATCGGCAGCGATGAGGCGCGCAGGGTCTGCGGCTTCCTGCAGTCGGCCGGGCATACGGTGCGCCATCTGGCACAGCCCACGGACGAGGATCTGCGCCGGGCGCTGGACCAGGAGACGACGGGAATCGAGGTCGCGGGGGTCGCGATCCTGTTCGATGACGACGTCGAGTCCCTGCGTTATGCGCTCGCGGTCGAGCACATCTGCCCAGGCGTCCTGCTGGTGGTGACCGTCTTCGACCGGACGGTCGCCGAGCAACTCGTGCGCGTGGTTCCGAACTGCCAGGTCACCTCGCCGGCCGAGGTCGCCGCGCCGGCCCTGCTGGCCGCCTGCCTCCAACCCGACCTACTGGCCCTCAACCGCACGCCCTCGGGCCACATCGGCGCCCGTTGGGAAAGCGACGGCGTGCGCCTCGAGACGTACCGGCCACCGCGTTCCCTGAGGTACCGGGCCTGGCTGGGGAAGCTCAGAGGGCAGCTACGGCCCCACGACGGCAGCTCCCGCATCATGCTGACCGGTCTCACCGGACTTCTCGCCGTGCTGCTCGCGGACTGGAGCTGGGCCGTGACCCTCAACCACCGTCCACCGGTGGAAGCCTTTTTCGAGGCAGTACGCACCGTCTCCGCCGTCGGCCCCGCGTCCGCGCACGGGTCGAGCGCCTACCTGCTGTTCGCCGCACTCGCGATGCTCATCACCATCGTCTTCACGGCGGTCTTCACCGCCGGCATGGTCGACCGCCTCCTGGGTCCCCGCTCGATCGGCATGGTGGGCCCGCGGGCGCTTCCCCGTGCGGGCCACGTGGTGGTCGTCGGGCTCGGGCAGGTGGGGCTGCGGCTGTGCACCCGGCTGCAGGACCTCGGCATCGGTGTGATCGCGGTCGAACGCGACCCGGCGGCCCCCAACCTCCGGCTGGCCAAGGCCCTTGGCGTTCCCGTCGTCATCGCCGAGGCCACCGACAGGTTCGTGCTGCGCAAGCTCAGCCTCCACACCGCTCAGGCCATGGCCGCCGTCGCCTCCGACGACCTGGACAATATCGCGGTCGCCGTCGCCGCCCGGGCGGTCGCGCCCGATCTGCGCGTGGTCATCCGGGCAGGTGACCACGAGGCCATCGCCGAGACCCAGTCCCTGTTCAGGATCGGCACCGTCCACGACCTGGGCAGTCTGAGCGCCGCGTACACGACCGCGAGCCTGACCGGGCTACGGCCACGCGGAGTGATCGCCCACGGCAGACGGCTGTGGGTGGAACACGGCAGCGGAAGCTTCACACCGTGGCCACATGCGCTCCGGTGCGATCACCCGCCGGACGGTGCCTGAGCGGTGGGATCCGCCTCGCGAACCACCATCCCGGTGCACCGCTCACAAGAAACTCCCAGGGCGCGCCCGCCCCGGGGCCGGTAGAGGTCGGTCGGTATGTGCCACGGTTCGGACGAGCATCCATAGTGTGGGCAGCGAAGGCAGGGTCCGCTGACCGGCATTCCTGAGGCCCCGGAGGAGGACCGGTGACGGCGCCGATCACAGAGTCCGCACCGCGGCGGCAGATGTGGCCGCTGTACGCTGCCGGATTCACCACCGCGTTCGGTGCCCACGGCATCGCAGCCAACCTCGGCGGTCTCTCGCCGGACGCGGTGACCTCGGTCATGGTCCTTGGCGGACTCCTGGCCCTCTACGACGGGGCGGAGGTACTGCTCAAGCCGCTGTTCGGCACCCTGGCGGACCGGATCGGCGCCCGCCCGGTGCTGGTCGGGGGACTGACCGCCTTCGCCGCGGCGTCGGCCCTGTACGTGCTCGCGGACAGCCCGGGCTGGCTGTGGGCAGCCCGCCTCGGCCAGGGCGCGGCCGCCTCCGCCTTCTCGCCTTCGGCCGCCGCGCTGGTCGCCCGCCTGAATCCGGCGGCCAGGCACGGTCGGGCGTTCGGCAGCTACGGCTTTTACAAGAGCATCGGCTACACCTTGGGCCCGCTGCTCGGCGGCGTCCTGATGTGGGTCGGCGGGCTGCGCCTGCTCTTCGCCGTGCTCGCAGTGTTCGGCGCGGCTGTCGCGGTCTGGTGTGCGCTCGCCGTGCCGTACGTACGACCGTTGCCGCGGGCCCGGCAGACGGTGGTGGATGTGGCCCGGCGGCTGGCCGAACCGGCCTTCTGGCGCCCCACCGCAGCTCTCGCCGGTGCGAGCGCCGCGCTGTCGGTCGGCGTGGGCTTCCTGCCGGTCTCCGGACGGGCGGCGGGGCTGGGCACGGTGGCGACCGGGGCCGCCGTCTCGGTCCTCGCCGCCTGCGCCGCGATCGTCCAGCCACGCGCCGGGCGAGCCCTGGACGCCGGGCTCCTCACCGCGCCCGCCGGCATCGGCGTCGGCCTGCTGACCACGGCCGCCGGTGTGGCCTGCGCCGTGCTGCCAGGACTGACCGGTGTCCTGCTCGCCGCCGTATTGATCGGTATCGGCACGGGGCCGATCACACCGCTCGGCTTCGCCGCCCTGGCAGCCTCCACCCCTCAGGCGCGGCTCGGCCAGACCATGGGCGCCGCCGAACTCGGGCGCGAACTCGGCGATGCGGGCGGCCCCTTGCTCGTCGCCGGCGCCGCCACCTTGACCACCCTCGCCCACGGCTACGCGGTCCTTGCCGTTCTCCTGGCGACGGGCCCAGTCATCGTGCTTACCACCCACCGCCGCCCACGCGGCAGCCACACCGGCGAGTGAGCCGTACGGGGCTTCTCGTCCGTCAGGCCGCCTTGGCGGTGCGGAACTTCAACAACCGCCAGTCTTCCGTACAGCGGCTGTCCGACGAGGACCTCACCGTAACCTCACCGTCTTCCGGTCGCACGCGCACCCCTGTCACCACGATCCCGACCCACCTCCCGGTCCCAAGTGGCGGCGCATGCCCCGCGCCGGTGCCCGGCGTTCATCCTCTGGCGCTGGCGACCCCCCAACCGTCCATGTAGTCCCGTACCCGCGTGATCAGTCCGCGGTGGACGTGGAGTATCAGGAGGCCGGGGACGGTGAAGGCGGCGTGTCCGGTCGGCAGTGTTCCCACGACGACATGCTCGGCGATGACCACTTCCGGGTCGGCGGTCTCGTAGACCGCCGTCTTCCTGATCTCCTCCACCTGGGCGGGGCTGGCGTCCCAGGCCGCCCGGTATCCCGCACGCACGGCCTCGCGCCCCTCGTAGCGCGGCGGAAAGCCGGGCGAGGTGAACGGGAACTCATGCACGGCGTCCACGGCATAGAGATCGGCGAGATCGTCTGCGGACTTGTCGAGGATGGCCTGGTAATAGCAGGCCAGCACCTCGCGAGGGGTGCGCACGGCGGATGTCTCCAGGTCCGACACAGGGTCACTCCATTCGTTCAACAGCTGTTGACCCACTCACCGTAGGGGGCGATCGGAAGTTCGGTCAACGGCTGTAGAGTGAATGGGGTGACCACTCCCCACCACTCCCGCGCCGAGCGTCGCCAGGCAACCGAGGCGCGCATCCTCGACAGCGCAAGGGAGTTGTTCGCCGAGAAGGGATTCGACCGCACCACCATTCGCGCTGTGGCGGCCGCGGCGAGCGTCGACCCGGCTCTGGTCATGCGGTACTTCGGCTCAAAGCGCGAGCTGTTCACGGAAGCCGTGCAGGCGCTCCCCGCGCCGCCGACGAGCCCTGATGCCGACGCGCTCGTCGATCAACTGCTGGCCACGCTCGGCCTCAAGCTCGGCGGGCTCCCCGAGGGCACGTTGGCAATGATGCGGTCCATGCTCACCGACCCGGCTGCAGCCGAGCACGTCCGCTCGGCCCTCGGCCGGCAGATCAACGGCATCGGCGCTGCGATGCCCGCAGCCGAGGACCCAGAGCTACGGGCCGCTCTGGTCGTCACCACCTTGCTGGGCGTCACCATCGGCCATCAACTTCTCAGCCTGGCCCCTCTTCGTGGGGCCACTGCCGATCAGATCGCCGCCTTGCTCCGCCCGGCCATCAAGGCCCTCGCGGAACCACCGGGGTGAACGGAGGGACGGGGGAATGGGTGAACGGGTGAATGGGTGAATGGGTGAATGCCCAGTCTCTCTCGCGCGGCGGGGAGTGCCTGGGCGTGGCGGCGTCGAGCATCAAGCAGACCAGGCCGGGTGCATGCCGCTGTGAAAAGGGACGGAGGACCCGGATCGCTCCGCAGCGCTGGTGGATCGGCCCGGCGTCGGATCTTCCACCAGCGCGATCACGGCCAGGGTGGCCACCCCCCACAGGAGTCACCCTGGCCGTGATCACATACGCGCGCGATCACGCGCCCGTATGCAGTTCTGCGCCACAGGATGCTCCCGCGTTACCCGACCTGGCCATACGTCCGATATACGCGGCCATATGCGTCCTTTCAGCCCTGCCTGCGGTGCGGGTGTGACAACTGATCAACCGGTGACGCAGAAGGAGTAGCCGATTGGTCATCGGCGTACGCGGATCCGACGGTTCCCCCCGTGCCAGCGGATCCGCCCCTATGGCGCGGGCGGCGCTGCCCTCCCCCCGGCGGCCCGCCCGCGTCCGACCTCCTCCCCATTCCGCTCGGCCACTCCGACCGCGCACTCCGAACCCCGGTGCTCCGACGCCCGAGGAGCAGTCCGCACGAAGAACGGTCCGGACGAAGAGCGGTCCGTACGAATACCTCGCACGGACCGCTCGCGGCCGGATCGGTGTCGGTCAGCGGTCGCTGGTGACGGTGACCGGGGCGTCGTTCGTCAGCTCGTCCACGAGCTGCTTGACCTTCGGCCTGTCCCACTGGAGGTTGCCGCCGACGCTGCCGGAGACCGGCATGTTCAGGGACTTGCCCTCGCCGCTGTTGACGTCCTTCATGGCGAAGAACATCTTGGCGAGCAGGTAGGGGTTCATGTCCTTGTCGACGACGAGGGTGTCCAGGCCCGCGCTCATGACCGGGTAGAGCGTGAACGGGTCGAGGAGGGTACCGGGCGTGGCCACCTGGCTCGCGAGCGAGGAGAGGAACTTCTGCTGGTTCTTGGTGCGGTCCAGATCGCTGCCGGCGAAGGCATGCCTGGTACGGACGTATGCGAGCGCCTGGGTGCCGTTGAGGGTCTGCTTGCCGGCCTTGAAGTCGGCGCCGGACCACTTGTCCGTGAAGCCCTTGTCGAGGTCCATCTCGACGCCGCCCATGGCGTCGACGATGTCGGCGAAACCGGTGAAGCCGATCTCGGCGTAGTGGTCGATGTGCAGCCCGGTGTTGTACTCGACCGTGCGGACCAGCAGTTGCGGGCCGTCGAAGGCGTAGGAGGCATTGAGCTTGTTCGCGCCCATCGCGGGCCTGATCCGGCCGGACTCGGAACCGCGGAACTCCGGGATCGTGACGTTCGAGTCACGCGGCAGGGAGATCAGCGTCGGGCCGTTGGAACCGACGTGCAGGATCATCATCGAGTCGGTCCGCTGGCCCGCCTCCGCGCTGCCACCGGTGTGCAGGCTCTTGCGCCGGGCCGCCGACATGCCCTTGCGGCTGTCCGAGCCGACGATCAGGTAGTTGGTGCCCTCGCCCGCGGCCGGTCGGTCGATGACCTTGCTGAGATCGACCTCCTTGCGCAGCTTGGAGTCCGCCCAGAAATACGTGCCGGCCGCCACCATGAGCAGGATGACGAGGACGGATATCAGAATCCGCTTGCCCTTGCCGCGTCGACGTGGGGCCGGCTCGAAGTCATACGGGCCGCGGTCTTCGGAACGGGGCGGTACCGCGGGCCGCTGGGTGGGTATGAAAGGGGCGGAATTCGGGGGGCGTGCCGCATGTGCGGGCTCATATGGTTCTTGGAAGTCGGCATACCTGCCAGGGGGCCTCTGATGCATGCTCAGCAGTGTGCATTCGCCCGTTGCTTCGAACACAACTCAGGAAGCGACTCAGGGAAGACTGTTTCCGACCTGATGCACAGCGACCGAGGGGACCGGCTGCAATGTCCTGCCAAATACACAAGGGAGTGACCGAACAGGCAGTCATGGCCGATTACGAGAATTCGGGCAAGTCGCACCCGGTGCCGCCGCTCCTCGGCTCAGTGCATCACTGGGCCCGCTCAATACGTTCACTGCGCAACTACAGAACGAGTATGCGGCATTGCTTGGCAGCCGGAAAACGTATCGCGATTTCCGGGAAATTCACCCCGTGGGGACACGTGGAGGGAGAGGGGGCGCCGGCCTGGCGGGGCAGCGCCTCGACGCTCAGGGGGCACGGTCGTCCGCGGCCCCTGAGCTCGGCGCAAGTACGGTCAGAGGCGTCGCAGCCAGGCGGCTGCGCCATGGCCGACCGCGAGGTAAATCAGCGAGGGAAGGGCGTAGTTGAAGAAGACACGCAGCCCTTCCGTCTCCATGACGAAGATGTCCTGCGACCAGCCGGCGAGCCAGTCGGCCACACCGTGCACGAATCCGACGAAGACATTCGCCTGATTCGCGTCAAGCAGATACAGCAGGATCCACAGCCCGAGAAATCCCGCGGCGACATCCGCGAGACTGTGAATGATCAAGGCGAGTCGATCCGCTCCGACACCCCGCCGGTTTCCTTGCCAACTCCTCCTGGTGTTGGATGCTGTGTTCGGAACGGAGTGGTATGGGGCAGCGGGGGCGGGGGCGTACGGCGCAGCCGGGGCGGGGTCGTACGGTGAGGGTGAATTGTTGGGGTGCGGGGCGGGCGCCCCGGAAATCGGCAGCGGAGCCGTATCGCCGCCATCCAGCGAGTTTGATCCACGGGAGTGCGGAGGGTTTGGCCTGGAGTCGTATGGGTGATTTTGCGGTATACCGTCATTGGGGTAAGTCACGGTCCGCGCATTTCCCATTGGGCGATTCCGAAACTCCCTTCACCGCTATTTCACATCGATGTCCGCGGACCGCCACTTCACCATCGGCGCACCCATGGCGCGGGCAGCCAGCCCGGGACTACCCGTGCCACGCGCGGCAACTTGAAGCGGGGGCGGAGGGGGGACCGCAACCGCCAAGGCACCGCGCGGCCGATAACCATCGGCACCACCCACTGCGGCGCGCCGGTCGAAAGTGTCACACCTGGCTGCGGCTGCCCCCGCTGCGCGGGCCTCGACGGCTCCCAGGCCTGGCCCTGCTCCGTACTACGTCGGCAATCGACAGACCTACGGGGTTGGCATCCCAAAGAAGAGGACGGTCAGCAGTACGAACACCGGAATGGCCAAGACCACGGCCAACCCGGCAAGGCAGCCCCAGACGGTCAGTCGAGTACTGGTTCTCTCATAGTCATCGCTCTTCGGCACGCCCGAATCTCACAGCAAGACGCCCGACTCGACTCTCGCGGGCCTGGGCGAATGCCCTAGTGGGACTGCTCGTGCCGGGTGAACGCGGCGATCAGGTCGTGGACGGTGTGGGTGGTACGGGCTGAGTGGGCCGTGCTGTTGTCGGCGTCGGGCCCGTGGGCCTCGACGCCTTCAAAGGTGGCGGCCTCGGCGCTGCGGGGGAACATGGCCTGCTCGTATTCGGCGAGCGCGGTCTCGATGTCGTCGGGGTGCGCGACGATGGCTTTGCCGAGTTCGGCGCCGTCGAGCATGGCCAGGTTGGCGCCTTCGCCGTTCGGGGCCGAGAGGTGGGCGGCGTCGCCGAGCAGGGTCACTCCCGGCACCCGGCCCCACCGGTGCCCGGTCGGCAGAGCGTAGAGGGGGCGCAGGACCGGCGCGATGTCGGCGTCGGTGATCAGGGCGGTGAGCTCCGGCGCCCAGCCGTTGAACTCCTGCGCGATCCGCGCGGTGGCCACGGCGGCATCGGTGAAATCGATGGCGGCGAACCAGTCCTGCGGCTCGGTGAGTCCCACGTAGACGTGCAGAGTGTCGTCCTTCTCCCGGTGAGCGAAGATTTCCCTGCCCGGCGTGGGCACGATCATCGAGCCGCCGCCGACCGCTTTTGCGCAGGCTGGGTGCCGGGTCTCGGCGTTGAACAGGTAGGTCTCGACGACCGACTTGCCGGTGTACTCGGGTGTGGCGGTGGAGAGCAGTGGCCGGACCCGTGACCATGCGCCGTCCGCGCCGATCAGCAGGCCGGTGACGACGGTGCTGCCGTCGGCGAACCTCACCTCGTGGCGACCTTCGCCGAGGCTGCGGGTGCCGCTGACCTTGTGGCCCCACCGGACGCTGCCGGCCGGGAGCGAGTCGAGCAGGATCTGTCGCAGTTCGCCGCGCTGCACCTCGGGGCGTCCACCCGTGCCGTCGTCGGCTTTGTCGAACAGGACGGTCCCGTCCGGGTCGAGGACCCGCATTGCCTGGCGGCCCTCCAGGATGAGGCCGCGGAACTCGTCCATCAAGTGGGCTGCTTCGAGGGCCAGTTGGCCGTTGTAGTCGTGGATGTCGAGCATCCCGCCCTGCGAACGCGCAGTTGGCGAGGGCTCCGCCTCGTAGACCGTGGCCGGTATTCCGTGGACGTGCAGGACGCGGGCGAGCGTGAGGCCGCCGAGCCCGGCGCCGATGATGGTGATGTCAGTGGTCATGGGGCTTCCTTGCTGACCGTGGACCGCTGGGCGGACACCCGGCAGGTCATGCCGGAGCGTCGTTCCAGAGAGTCGGGACGATGCGATGCCGGTGGCCGGCGCCGTTGCTGCCCGGCGCCAACCAGCTCCAATGTCCCGGCAGCCAACGACACATCACCGACAGACCACCGACCACCGCCGGCCATCGCCGACATCCGCCGAGATCCGCCGACAACCAACCGACACCCGCCCCGGACCCGGCCCCGGACCCGACACCGACACCGGCCCCGACACCGGCCCCCGCCCCGGCCCGGTCGTCCGGAGGAGCCTTGCCCGGTACGCGACCAACCGTTCCGCTTCCGGCGCCTGAACCTCAGTCGGGCTGCTTGGCCATGACGACCACACCAGGCCCGGTGTGCTCATCCGCAGGGAGCCGAAGTTCGGCGACCGGACGCAGTCCCGCCTGCTCGATCAGGTCCACGAGTTGTTCCGGCCGCCATTTGTGTGTCGTCCAACGAACGGGTACCCCTCCGTAGGCCTCGGTGCGCACCAAGTCCTCGTCGCCGACGTGTGTTGCGGTGATGAAGTGTCCGCCTGGCTTCAACGCCCGCGCGAACATGCCGAGAACCTGAGGAAGGACGTCACGGGGGAGGTTGAAGAGCGACCACCACCCGAGCACGCCGCCAAGGGACGCTTCACCCAGGTCGAGGTCGGTGGCAGAGGCGACGCTGAAGCGGCACTGCGGATGCAGACGGCGCGCGTTCTCGATCATGCGGGGAGAGAGATCAACCCCGGACACGTCGAGTCCGCGCTCGGCAAGGTAGGCGGTCACCGTGCCGGGGCCGCAGCCGACGTCGAGGACAGGCCCGAGATCGCTCACGGTGTCAGCGAAGGCATCGATCGATGCCTTGAGCCATGGATGGCGACGGATGTCGCCGACTCCAGTCGACACCACCATGTGGGCGTAGTTGTCGGCCACGCGGTCATAGGACTCACGTACCACGTCGAGATCGGCCGGGCGGTCGATGGGGCGGTCAGTTGGTTGGTCAATTGGGCGTTGAATATGGGGTGCGCGCATCAGCCAACCATAGGACTTTGCAAGGGCGTTGGGGCGGGTAGAGGTGGGTGGGACGGGTTCCGCCAGACACCTGCCGTAGTGACCGGTAAACACTGGTCAGCCGGCGGCCGGCCCGGCATCGTCGTTGCCGACCGGATCACTCCGTTAAGGGCTTACGGGCTTACGGGCAAGCACTCGGCAAGCAGGTCGACGACGTCGCGCCAGGCTCGCTGCGCGTGCTGCGGGTGGTAGCCGACGCCGGGGCGCACGGTGTGGTCGACCGGCGGGTGGTGGAAGGCGTGCAGGGCTCCGCCGTAGACCACGAGGCGCCAGTCAACGCCCGCGGCCTGCATCTCGGCGGTGAACGCGTCCCGTTGCGCGGGCGGCATGATCGGGTCTTCCGAGCCGACTCCGGCCCACACCGGGCAGCGAATGCGCGCCGCCTCGCCCGGTCGGCCCGTGAGGAGTGCGTTGACTGTCGCGATCGCGTGCAGGTCGACGCCGTCGCGCCCGAGTTCCAGCGCGATTGCGCCCCCGGTGCCGTAGCCGATGGCGGCGATCCGGTCGGGGTCGGTCCGCGGTTCGGCGCGCAACACGTCGAGCGCCGCGTGTCCGATGCCCCGCATCCGGTCGGGGTCGGCGAGCAGCGGGGTCGTGTGCGCCAGCATCTCCTCCGGGTCGGAGAACCAGCGCCCGCCGTTGATGTCGAAGGCCAGCGCCACGTAGCCCAGCTCGGCCAGGGCGTCGGCCCGACGGCGCTGGACGTCATTCAGGCCCGGCCCCTCGGGCCCGACCAGGACCGCGGGCCGCCGGTCGGTGCCCGCCGGGAGAGCGAGGTGCCCGATCATCGTCAAGCCGTCGGCCGGGTACTCGACCGTGCGCGTGGTAATCGTCGTCATGAGACGGACTGTAATGATCGTCGAGCCCGGCCGGGCCGGTGTTCACCGCCGGCGGAACAGCGCGGTATGCCTCGCCCCCCCATCCTCACCTGGGCGCGGCGTTGACCAATGGGGCAGGAGCTAGCGGCGCAAGGCTTCCGCGCCTGCGTACTGGGCGCTGCCGCCCAACTGCTCCTCGATGCGGATGAGTTGGTTGTACTTGGCGGTGCGGTCGGAGCGGGACAGTGAGCCGGTCTTGATCTGGCCGCAGCCCGTGGCCACCGCCAGGTCCGCGATCGTCGTGTCCTCCGTCTCTCCCGAGCGGTGCGACATGACGACGGTGTAGCCCGCCCGGTG
This sequence comes from Streptomyces sp. NPDC048197, assembly GCF_043202395.1. Taxonomy (NCBI): domain Bacteria; kingdom Bacillati; phylum Actinomycetota; class Actinomycetes; order Kitasatosporales; family Streptomycetaceae; genus Streptomyces; species Streptomyces sp. NPDC048197. Next base: position 61,916 of record NZ_JBIDAJ010000004.1, on the reverse strand, counting down.
GGCGGCGTTGACGGTGGCCAGGGACTCCGTCAGGGTGCCGATCTGATTGACCTTCACCAGGACCGAGTTGGCGACGCCGGAGTCGATGCCCTCGCGCAGAAGGGTCTCGTTCGTGCAGAACACGTCGTCACCGGTGAGCTGGCAGCGCGCACCGACCCGTGCGGTCAGGTCCCGCCACCCCGTCAGGTCGTCCTCGGCCATCGGGTCCTCGATCGACACGATGGGGTAGGCGTCGATCAACTTGACCAGGTAGTCGGCGTGTTCGGCGGGGGTGCGCCGTACTCCTTCGCCGGTGTAGTCGTAGACGCCTTCGCGGAAGAACTCGGACGACGCCGGGTCCATCACCAGGCCGATGTCCGTGCCCGGCCGGTAACCCGTGCGCTCGACCGCGGTCACCACGAAGTCGAGGGCCTCTTCGGCGGTGCGCAGGGCGGGTGCGAAGCCGCCCTCGTCGCCCACGCCCGTGGAGTGCCCGGCGGCGAGGAGGTCCCGGCGCAGGGTGTGGAAGATCTCTGATCCCATCCGCACGGCCTCGGCGAAGGTCTCCGCGCCGATCGGGGCGATCATGAACTCCTGGAAGTCCAGGGGATTGTCGGCGTGCGCACCCCCGTTGACGATGTTCATCATCGGTACGGGCAGCAGCCGGGCGTCGGAGCCGCCGAGGTAGCGGTAGAGCGGCAGGCGGTGGGCCGCGGCCGCGGCCTTGGCGGTGGCCAGCGAGACCCCGAGGATCGCGTTGGCGCCGAGCCTGGACTTGGCGGGGGTGCCGTCCGTGGCGACGAGGACGGCGTCGAGGCCGGCCTGGTCCTCGGCCTCGCGACCGGTGACGGCGGCTGCGAGCTCCGTGTTGACGTGGCGTACCGCTTGGTCGACGCCCTTGCCGTGCCAGCGGGCCGGGTCGCCGTCGCGGAGTTCGACGGCCTCGCGGGCGCCGGTCGAAGCGCCGGAGGGTACTGCGGCCCGGCCGAGGGATCCGTCCGCCAGTTCCACGTCCACTTCGACGGTGGGGTTGCCCCTGCTGTCGAGGACGCGGCGGCCGGTGACGGAGGTGATGGCGGTCATGGGAGTCCTTCCCGTTGTCGCATGCGTGCCGGGTTCGGCTGCGGCGACGGTGGCGCTGGACCCGGCGCAGAAGACTCTACAGCAGTGCTGTGCAGTTGTGCTGTTTAGTTTGGCTGTGCAGTTCTGCTGTTCAGGCCTGCTGCGCAGTACGGCTGTGCAGCAGTGCTGCGTTAAAATTCGGTATGCCCATTCCGGAATCCGCCGCCGTCGCGGCCGAACTGCGCACCGCGATGGGAAAGCTCACCCGGCGCGTGAAGCTCGAGGACCAGATGCCGCACGGTCAGGTGGCCGTGCTCGGTGCGCTGGACCGCAGCGGCGCGATGACGACCAGCGAACTGGCGGCCGATCAGCGGGTACGCCCGCAGTCCATGGCCCGAGCCGTGGGACTGCTCATGGAGCAGGGACTGATCACACGCCGGGCGCATCCGACCGACGGCCGCAAGAGCCTGGTCGAGCTCTCGCCTGCGGGGCAGGCACTGCTGGAGGAGGAGCGGGGGCGCAGGGCGGATTGGCTCGCGCGGGCGATCGAGGCGGAATTGACGGGGGAGGAGCGGGAGTTGCTGGCGCGGGGGATCGGGCTGGTGGAGCGGCTCGCGGCGTACTGACGGCTCGGTCCGCGATGGACGGTGGGTGTAGCTCCGTCTCGGGGGCAGCTGATCTGGGGTGTTGCGACGACCCTTGACCAGCCCGGGGTGTGGTGACGGGCAGTGCCAGGTCGGCATATTCGCTGGTTGCCGCTTGCTGATGGTGGTCATACTGCCGCGATGGATCCAGTGACTCTTGAGACCGACCGTCTGGTGCTGCGGGCCTTCACACCTGCCGACGTGGATGCGGTGTATGAAGCTTGCCAGGACGAGGACATCCAGTTCTATACCCCGGTGCCGGTGCCGTTCCGGCGTGCGGACGCGGAGAAGCTTGTGGGCGAGAAGCTGCCCGCTCAGTGGGCCGAGGACAGGGACTACACCCTCGGCGCGTTCCGCAAGGACACCGGCGCCCTGGTCGGCTCGTACTGCCTGACCCTCGTCAGCCGCGGTGTCTGGGAGCTCGGTTACTGGGCGGTCAAGGAACAGCGCGGACGCGGGTACTCGGTGGAGGCCGCTCGGGCCCTGTGCGACTGGGGCTGGGCCACCCTCGACGTCCACCGCATCGAGTGGTGGGCCATGGCCGGGAACACCGGCTCACGTGCCGTCGCCGAGAGACTCGGCTTCACCGTCGAAGGGACACTGCGCAATCGCGGCATTGCCAACGATGGCAAGCCGCACGACTGGTGGGTGGGCGGACTGCTGAGGCCCTGATGCTCGGGCCGGTGCCTGGCCGGCTACGTTCGCACCGGACGAGCCACTGATCGGGCTTCGCAGACCCCGACCACCCCGGTGTGCGACTCCGGACCCTGGTGGACGTGTACGCCTACGCCGAGGCATCGGGGATCCGATTGCGGATCGATGGCGCCGGGACCCAGGTTTGCCGCCCGTTGAGATGAGGGCCTCTGGTGTCGGGTTGTTCCGCCGTCACCCAAGGGCTTGCGGTGGGACGGGGAAGTCCGCATCGCCCGTGGGGCGGTACTCCAGCAGAAGGCTCTCCCCGTCACTGGACACGCGGCGGAAGCCCGCCTTTTCCCAAGCGCGCACAGCCCGGACGTTCGTCGCGGCGGGATCGACGGTCACCCGCTCCCACCTGAGGGTTCCGCACACGTGGCTCACGAGGGCATGAGCCGCATCCGGTCCCCAACCGCGGCCCCGCGCCCAGGAGACCAGCACCATGTCGAGACCGCCTTCCACAGCGCCCGCGCACCAGTACTGCGCATAGCCCACGGGCACTTCCTGGGCGAGCACCAGGAACGACTCGACCTGCGGCCGGCGGCGCCCCACATACTTGGCGGCCACTTCCTCACGCGATACCGGAACCCGGCCCCAGTGCTCCACGAAGTCGGGATCGGCGAACCAACCCGCCAGCAGGTCCAAGTCGCCCTCGGAGGTGGGAACGAGGCGCGACAGCGTTCCTTTGATGGCAGGTCTCATATGCATCAGCTTTCCCTCGGTGAATGCCATCCCACTCCTCACGCCCGTGTTAGCCGGGCGTTAGCGGAGCGGCAGCCTGGCGATAGTGGCCCCGATCAGAGTGGGTGACGTACCGAGGAAACAACGACACCGACTGCCCGGGGGACCCGAAATGAGCTCCACCACCACTGTCCGCACCGCTCGCCGCCGCACCCTGCGCATTGCCGCCGCGGCCCTGACCGCGGCCGCCGGCCTCACCCTGACCGCCTGCTCCGGCTCGGACGCCGACGGCGCGAAGGCCGCGAGCCGCTCGGACTCGGGCATGGCCGCCGCCGAGTCCAGCGGCGCGGGCTCCTCCGCCGGAGCGCAGGGTTCCGAAGCCCAGGCGGGCCCTGGCGCCAAGGTCGACGGCAAGGCGGGTGCCGCGGCGGGCAAGCAGTCAGGCAATGCGCACGCCTCCGGCGGCGGCGGTGCGGCGGGCTCGGGCGTTCAGCGCTGCCACACCTCCGGCCTCAAGGCGGTCTTCGCGACGGGCGAGGACGCGACCCCGGACCCGAACGCGGGCGGCGCGACGACCACCAGCATCGTGCTGACCAACAAGGGCAGTCGCACCTGCGTGATCGGTGGCTTCGCGGGCGTGGACCTCAAGTCCCGGAGCGGTGGCCAGATTTGGTCGTTGGCCCGTTCTTCGGCCAAGCACGGCTCGATCACCCTCAAGCCCGGAGACAGCACCGACTTCACGATCAACCTCGGCATGGCCGGCAAGAACGAGGAGCACCCCTGGACGCCCGCCTCCGCGGTCGTCACCCCGCCGAACGAGACCACCTCGCTGACCCTGAAGTGGCCGTGGGGCCCGCTCGTCGACCAGACCGGCGCCACCCACCCGGCCACCTTCGTCAACCCCATCGGCTGACCGCCCTCGACGCTGCCCTGCCTGGACGTTCGGACAGGGCAGCGGAGGGGGACGATCCCTCTGCGCTCAGGGTTGGATCCGGTCACCGATGTGCCGAGCGATGCCCCCGGTTCCGAAGTGGAACCGGGGGCATCGTCATGGGCCAAGCAGTGCTGTCGCGACACCACTAGGAGGACCCCCGAGGGAGGCGAGACACGTCTTGCCTGCGGAGAGTTCAGCGCGCTCCCGGGGCTCTTTGACCGGACGTCGCCGCGAGGTGGTGGCCCTGGTCGCTCATTGGTTGCCGCATGCCCGCAGGAAGGTGTCCACGGTCGCGTCCGCCAGATCGCGCAGCTCGGCCATGGGGACGCGGCGGGTGCCCAGTCCCGAGCGGGACTCCAACGGGCCGGTGAGCAGGGCGAGGAAGTGCTCGGCTGCCTGTTCCGGGTCGCACGGGCGCAGGCGTCCGGCGAGCGAGAGGCGGGCGAGCCGGTCGGCGAGTGCCGCGCGGGGGCGGTGCGCGGTGCGCTCCTGCACGACCTCGACCCGGTCGGGGAACCCGCGCACCTGGGCGTAGGCCAATCCAGCGCAGCGAGCGGGCGCGTTCGCTGCAGCAGATCCGCAGCAGCCGCTGGGCGGCGTCCGCGAGCGCCGCCCGCAGGTCGTCGTCCGCTGCGTGGTTGCGCAGTCGCTCGATGACCGTGAGGTTCTCCGTCGTCTGGGCGTCGGCTGCCGCCTCGATGGTGTGGCGGAAGAGGCTCTCCTTGTCGTTCAGGTGGTTGTAGACGGTCGGTTCAGTCATCCCGTGACGCAGTCGGCGGGTTTCCTTGCTCGCTGGAGGGGCACACGCAATGTCAGTCCCCGGCTGGCCACCCCCGTCCAGCCGGGGACTTCGCTCCTTCGACGGCTTTTCTTCCGAGCACCGGCGGCGGGGTCGGGGGATCGGCCGGTGCGCCAATCAGAAGCGTTGGCTGGCGAGGGGCGGGGCTCTCGACGCCTGCCGATCAGGCCGTGGCGACGCGTCGGCTTCCGGCTGGGCGGGGGCCGATGAGGATGCGGGCCAGCATGCGTGGGTCGGCCAGGGCCAGGGGCCCCGCGGTCATGTGGAACAGGCTGGAGAAGCTTGTGTACACCTTCGGGTCGTGCGGGACGGTGTCGATCAGGCGGTTCATGAACCAGTTGCCGGCCTTGACCGTCCAGCGGGGCCGCGACTGTTCCCAGGCACGGTCCGGGATGGTTGCCATCAGCCATGACCAGGCAGTGAGGCGGGCCAGCCGCTTCTGGAAGTCCCGCCCGTCGAGGGGCGTGCGGCTGCGCCGGCTGTGGAGCATCTGCGCCAGGAGGCGGGCTTCGAGGGCAGCGACGGTCATGCCCTGACCGTAGGCGGGGTTGAAGGCACACACCGCGTCCCCCAGGGCGATCAATCCGTCGGGCCAGCGGGCCATGCGGTGGTAGGCGATCTGTCGGTTGACCGTACGGGCGTAGCGGCGCACGGCGGAGGTGGGGGTGAGGGAGGCGATGGTATCGGCGATGGGGCCGCGCAGGCTGTTGGCGAAGGCGAGGAAGTCATCGTCGTCGTGCGGGAGTTGGGTTCCGCCGGCTCCGTGCAGGGTGACGTGGAGTGTGTCGTTCTCGATCTGGATCGCGTAGCAGCCCTGGTGGAAGTCGGGGGCCCGCAGGGGTTGCAGCACGCCCATCCAGGAGGGCCGGGACTGTCCGTCCGGGTAGGCGTAGGTACGTGAGGCGTAGCCGACCTGGGCATCGACGGCCAGCGTGCGGGGGGTGGGCAGGCCCAAGGCTGCCAGCCATTGCGGCAGGTGGGAGGAGCGGCCCGAGGCGTCCACCACGAGGTCCGCGACGATCGCGTCCGCGCCGTCGCTGTCCCTGACGTGCACCCCGCTGACCTTGCCCGGAGCGGCCGTGCGCAGGCCGGTCACGGTCAGCCCGTCCCGTAAGGTGACGGGCTCCAACGCCGTCACGCGCTGGCGCAGAACATGTTCCAGGAGAGGGCGGGAGAAGGTCTGGATCGGCATGCCCATCGGTGTGGGTGGTGGGGTGCCGTGGGGCAGTACGGCGCACAGTCCTTCGCCCCAGTCCCACACCGGCGCACCGGCCCGTCCCAACTCGGCGCGCAGGCCTGGGAAATATTCCTCGAACACCTCGGCACCCATGGCCAGGAGGCCGTGGACATGCCGGCCCTGCGGAACCCCGGCCCTGGGCGCAGACGTACTCGGGAGCCTGTCGCGTTCGATGACGGTGACCGCCTCGAAGCTGTCGGCCAGGACACGGGCGGCTGCAAGTCCCGCCAGGCCTGCCCCAATTACCACCGCGTGCCGGAAATCAGTACTCATAGGCCTGCTGCTCCCTCCCTGCCGCGGGCCGAGCCCACCGCTCCGGGGCCCTACCTGCCCCGATCGGCACATGGGTATGCCACGGGGAGTGATCCACTGAAGACGTTGCGTAACCGGCGGTTGGGGATTCCGTCAACTCGGCGGTGGCATTTCGGCGCGGAAACCTGGCGGGGATCCCGCCACTGGCCACGCGCCCGTGCCCACGAGAGGCAGCAACGGCAAGCTCACCGCCCATGGGCGGCAGCAACGGCGCGATCAGTCGGACGCCCGGGCCCTGCGGCGGAAGGCGGCCCGGTAGACGCTCGGGCGGTGGCCGGTGTGGCGGGCGAAGAGGGCGGCGAAGGTGCCGGGGTCCTGGTAGCCGACGGCCGCGGCGACGGCGGCGACGGTGCGGTCGGTGGTCTCCAGAAGATGGCGGGCGCGGCGGACCCGGGAGGCCTGCAGGTGGGCCAGCGGGCTGCGTCCGGTCTCCTCGGCGAAGCGGCGCAGCAGCGTCCGGGTGCTGACCCGGAAGGTGTCCGCGAGCGCGGCGAGGTCGTACCGTTCCGCGACGGTCTGGTCGAGCGCCCGCATGACCTGCTGGGAGAACTCCCGGCCGGGCTGGGGGAGGAGCCGCGGGTCGACGTACGGGGTCTGGGAGGTCCGCGCGTCGTCGACGAGCGCCAACCGTGCGGTGGTGCGGGCCACCTGGGCACCGTTGTGCCGGCGGATCAGATCCAGCGCGAAGTCGTACATGGCGCTGAAGGCGGCCGTGGTCGTCACCCCGGTGTCGGTGACGACCAGGTGCTCGGGCCGCACGTCGGTGTCCGGGCAGCGCCTGGCCAGTTCGCCGGCGTGCAGCCAGGAGGTGGTGGCCCGGCGCCGGTCGAGGAGCCCGGCCTCGGCGAGCAGGAACGCACCGACGCAGAGGGAGACGACGGCGGTGCCGGCAGCCGCCTGCGCACGGATCGCCGCGATCTCGGGGGAGAGCCGGGCGAGCCGGGCATCGAGGTCTGTGCCTGGTCGCAGTTCGAAGCCCGGCACCACGAGGACGTCGACCTCGCGCAAGGGACGCACCTCCAGGCTCGCGCCGCCCGAGGCGGTGACCCGGCGGCGGGGCGAGACGACCGACACCTGGTATCGGGGCGCGCCCGGTCCGGCGACATGCCCGGCCATCGTCAACAGGTCAGGGACACCGAAGACTTCGGACGCGAAGCAGTCCGGGTACGCCAGGACCCCGACCCGCAGCGCACCCGGTCCGGCGCCTGGCCCCGCACCGTCCTCAACCTGCCGCGCCGCCTCCGCCATCGCTCCCGTACCCCCTCGTGTCCCCGGACCCGTCCCTGTGTCCCCGCGTCCCCGTGTCCGGGTCGCCGACCGCGTACCGCCGGCCTGTCTCGCGTGTGGCGAGATTACCCCTGGCCTTGGCGATCTGGCCCCTCACCCGGCGGCCGGCCCCCGGGCGAGGCTGGCCCCATGAGCGACGACGACGATGCGATCACCGACTTCACCCGCCGGAGCGTGGCCGTGGAGGGGGTGGAGAAGACGGTGTACGTGGCCGGGGCCGGTCCCGCGGTCGTGGTGCTGCCCGAGATGCCGGGCATCAGCCCCGACGTCCTGCGGCTCGCGCGCTGGGTGCGGGACGCCGGTTTCACCGTCCATGTGCCTTCCCTGTTCGGGACGGACGGCGCCTTCCCCACGGTCGAGGGCGGCCGGGAGGTCGTCCGCCGCGCCTGTGTCAGCGCGGAGTTCCGCGCCTTCGCCGGGGGCGGCACCAGCCCGGTGACGCTCTGGCTGCGCGGCCTGGCGCGGCAGGCCCACGCCGCGTGCGGTGGGCCGGGGGTGGGCGCGATCGGCCTCTGCTTCACCGGCAACTTCGCCCTCACCATGGCCCTGGAGCCGGCGGTGATCGCCCCGGTGGTCAACCACCCGTCGCTGCCGCTCGACGACCCCGCCGGACTCGAACTCGACCCGGCGGACGCGCGCGCGGTGCGCGACCGGCTCGACCGCGACGGACTCACCGTCCTGGCCTACCGCTTCGAGGGCGACCGCTGGTGCACGGGGCAGCGCTTCGCCGCCTACCGCGCGCTGCTCGGCGACGCCTTCGACGGGCGCGTCCTCCCGGACAGCGCCGCCAACCCGGCCCCGCCGCCCTTCTTCGCCGACCTGGTCGGCACCCCGCACAGCGCCGTCACCGCCCATCTCGTCGACGAAGCCGGCCACCCCACGGTCCGGGCCCGCGACGAGATCCTCGCCTTCCTCACCGACCGCCTGCACCCGCACGGGAACCGACCGTTACCCGCCAGCTGACCGGGCCCATGACGTACCGGTCGGCGCTCCATGGTGGTGCGGGTGGGCCCGTTCGGATCCCGCACGGGATCCGAACGGGCCACCTTTACCCAGGCGGTATCAATTCCACGGGTCGGTGAACGACCGGCCGGGCACCGGCTTGGCGATGAGGGCGACGGCGATGAAGAAATTGACCTGGCCGATCGCGAACATCAGGGTGGCGAGCGCCTTGGCCTCGTAGTGTTCTGCTGCCTGGGCATACAGTTCGTCGGAGACCCGCTCACCGTGCGCGGACGGCTGGAGCACGGCTTCCACAAGTGCCAGTGCGGCACGCTCGGCACCGGTGAAGTACGGCGAGTCCTGCCAGGAGGCCAACGACGTGATGCGCTCCTCCGACTCCCCGGCCTTGCGCAGGAAGCCCGTGTGCAGAACCGTCAGGTAAGTGCTGCCGACGATCTGGCCTGCCCGCAGCTGGACCAGACTGATCGTGGCGCGCGGTACCGAACCGTTGCCCGTGAGCTTGAACAGCGCCCCCGACACCGCCGCGAGCTCGGGTACGAGCTGCGCAGGGTCCTCAGTCATCCGCGGAACCATCGGGATCTCCGCCATGATCGAACGTGTTTCCATCACCATCTCCTCAGGGCTTTCGTGTTGCTGTCACTGCCCTGACGGAGCGCGGCAGAGAAATGTGACCGATGGAGACCTCCTGCTTCACTTTCACTCAGTGTCTGGTGTGCGCGATGTCGTCGGCGCTGCGGCATGGTGTCGTGCCCAGGAGGGAAGCCAGGCCGGCTCGGGGACCGGTGTCAGGGTTGCGAAGTGGTTGATGATCGCCCGGAGCCCCGGGTGCGGACTCGTTCTGGGGAACATGAGGGAGAGCGGGTAGGCGAGCGTCGGGTTCACGATCGGGATGCGGCGTAGGTCGTAATTCGTCGGCCAGATGTACCGGTCGCGCGCGCTGACGAGGGTGGCCACGTCGGCGGAGTCCGCGAGGGCGTCGAGGAGCACCTCATTACCGAAGTTCGGGCCTGCCGCGTCGATGCGGAGGTCGAATGCGGTGGCGAGCTGGTCGTAGAACTCGCCCCATTCGCTCCGGGGTGCGATACCCGGCACCCAGATCCGGAGCTTGCGCAGCTGGGCCGGTGTCAGCGTTCGTGCGGAGGCCAGCGGATGTCTGGGACCGACGAGGAGTTCCAGTGGGCAGTCGAAGGCGCGGATCATTTGCACATCGCGCGGCAGCGTGGCCGGATCGGTGACGGTGCGGAACGAGGCGTCGAGATCGCCTGCCTGGACGGCGGCGGCCACCTCGTGCGGGTCGTTGACCCTGAGGGTCACCACGTCGAGGTCGGTTTCGGGATGCGACCGCCAATAGTCGTGCAGCAGGACGGCCTGCGCGGTCCGGAAGCCGAGAACGTCGATCCGAAGGGCTCGCGAGCCCGGTCTGACCGCGGTGACGGCGCGATCGACGCCTGTGACGATACTCCGTGCGTGCGAGAGGAACGCCTGGCCGTCCAGGGTCAGTTGGACCCCCCGGGCGGTACGGGTGAACAGGCGGACCGCCAGCTCGCGCTCCAGGGTGGCGATCCGCTTCGAGATCGCTTGTTGGGTCACACCCAGCTCGTCGGCCGCGTGCTGCAACTGTCCGAGCTCGGCCGCCCGGACGAACGATCGCACTGCCTCGGTATCCATGAATCCAGCCTATGCCCACCCAACCGATCGTTGTGGCTCGACGGAAGGTGGTTGTTTGATCCTGGTCCTCCGTAGCCGATGTGATGCAGGGGCCCAAATATCGGTTGTTTCCGGAGGAGTGATGTGCGCATGAAGTCGGGGTCCGGTTTCGGCTGGTTGTGGTCGGCGTACGCGGTCAGCGCGTACGGCACATGGATAGCCTTCGGAGCGTTTCCGCTCATTGCGGTTCGAGTGCTGCACTCGCCGGCGTTCGCGGTGTCGCTTCTGGAGGCGGCCGGGCTTGCCGTCGCGGCCATCGTTGCGTTCCCGCTCGGGCCGTGGGTCGAGCACCGGGCCAAGCGGCCGGTGATGATCGCGATGGACCTGGCTCGGTTCCTCGGGATGGCGAGTGTTCCGATCGCGTACTTCCTCGGCTTGCTGTCCTACGGCCACCTGCTGGTCGTCTCGGTCATCTCCGGCACCGCAGGCATCGCCTTCACCGCCGCATCCGGCGCGTACCTGAAATACCTCGTCCGCAGCGAACACCTCCTCGCCGCGAACGGGAGGTTCGAGGGCACGAGCTGGGTGGCGACCGCGGCCGGCCCGCCCCTGGGCGGCGCGCTCGTCGGGCTGCTCGGCCCCGTCGTCACGGTCATGGCCGACGCCCTCAGCTACCTGCTGTCCGCGCTCGCGGTCCTGCGCATCCGCGGCGGCGACGTCGCGGCACCCCGCGACCCGGCCACCAAGTTGCGCGCAGCCGACCTTCTCGGCGGCTGGCGGATCATCCTCCGCGACCGTGTACTACGCCGCCTGTTCCTCAATTCGATCCTGGTCAGCGGCCTCATCATGGCCACCGTCCCACTCCTGGCCGTGCTCCTGCTGGGCGCATACCACTTCCCGGCCTGGCAGTACGGTCTTGCCTTCGGCATCCCGGCACTCGGCGGCTTCGTGGGTGCCCGCCTCTCCGCACGCCTCGTGAAGCGTTACGGCCGGCACCGGGTCATGACCGCCTCCGGCTGGCTGCGATCGATCTTCCCGCTCGGTCTCGCGTTCGTCCGTCCCGGCATCCCCGGCCTCCTCACCGTGATCATCGTCGAGGGCCTGCTGATCACCTGCATGGGCATCTTCAACCCGATCTACGCCACCGAACGCCTGCAACGGACTCCCATGGACCACGCCGCCCGGGTCCTCAGCACCTGGAGTGTCAGCAGCAAACTCGTACAGGCCACTCTCATGGTGATCTGGGGCATCCTCGCCACACTCACCAGCCCCCTCGCCGCGATCACCCTCTCCGGCGTTCTCCTGCTCGCCACCCCGCTCCTGCTCCCCGATCGGACACACTTCTCCGCCCCCGAATCCGCTGTGCCGGCCGAAGAGGCTCCGGCCGCATGACGCACTGCAACTCACCCCATCTCACCGCAACTCATCGCATCTCACTGCAATTCCTCGCAAGGCCCCGCTCGCCCTGCGGCGGGTCGAGTGCGGCCCGGAGAGGGCTGTGCCCCGCCCTTCTATCTCCTACCTGCGTTGTTCCTAGAATGGCCGGGTGGAGGACATCGACGCGATCGCGGCGTTGCAGGATCCGGTCCGGCGCCGTTTGTACGAGTACGTAGTGGCACAGGGGCGTGAGGTCGGCCGCAACGAGGCCGCCGAGGCGGCCGGGGTGGCGCGCACGCTCGCCGCGCACCACCTGGACAGGCTGACCGAGGCTGGGCTGCTGGAGAGCGGCAGCCGCCGGCTGACGGGCCGCTCGGGGCCGGGGGCGGGCCGTCCCGCCAAGGTGTACACCCGGGCGCGGGCTGAACGGGCGGTGTCCTTGCCCGCCCGCGACTACCGCACCGCCGCCGAACTGCTTGCCGAGGCCGCCGAGCAGGCCGGGCTCGACGCCGGGCTCTGCGCGGCCGCGCGCCGCCGGGGCGAGGCCCTGCGCGGCTCGGCGGCGCCCTGCGGCGACCTCGAAGAGGCCATGGCGATGCTGGCCGCCCGGGGCTACGAACCACACCTGGAACGCGCCGCGGGCATCCCGGGCGCCGAAGGTGCCAAGGAGGCGGCCGGAGAAGCCGCGGCGGTCGTGCGGATGCGCAACTGCCCCTTCCATGCCGTCGCGGAGCGCTTTCCGCCGCTCGTCTGCGGCATGAATCTCGCACTGTTGGAGGGGCTGCTCGGCGCCGAAGGTCCGGTCCGCGCCCGCATGGACGCCCGGCCGGGGGAGTGCTGTGTGGTGGTCGAGAGTTCTAAAAACAATATTGATTGACATAGAAGTGGGCCGGTGCTGGGATGTGGCCATGACTGCATCCGCGCATGCCGCCCACCTTGCCCAACTCAACATCGCCAAGCTGCTGTTCCCCCTCGACGACCCGCGCATGGCCCCGTTCGTCGAGATGCTCGACCCGGTCCACGCCGCCGCCGACGGCGCGCCCGGCTTCGTGTGGCGGCTCGTGGAGGAAGGCGCGGCCGACGCAACAGCCCTGCGCCCGGCGGGCGAGGACGTCATCGTCAACCTGACGGTGTGGGAGACCCCGGAGGCGCTGTGGGACTTCACCTACCGCAGCGGGCACCTGGAGGCGATGCGGCGGCGCCGCGAATGGTTCGGACGGCACGTCGAGGCACACCTGGTGCTCTGGTGGGTGCCCGCCGGCCACCTCCCGACCGTAGACGAGGCCCTGGAACGGCTGGCGCACCTGAGGGCCAACGGGCCGTCCCCGCGCGCGTTCACCTTCGCCACCTCCTACACCGCCGCCGAGGCCGCCCAGCACCTTCGGACCGTGCCGCAGGGACAGCCCTAGGCACTGACTGGCAGGACCTCAGGGCATAGCGGCAGGTCGAATCGGTGCGCCCGGTGAAGTCCCCATGCCTGTGGGCGGCCCCGGAGTTGCCCGGGGGCCGCCCTGTGCCTTCCGCCCGGTCAGCGGATCAGGTGCACGGTGAGGTGCGTTTCCGTGTCGCTGACGCTGTCGCCGTGGACGGTGCCGTGCGCTGTGCGGTAGCGCCCCGTACCGCCGGTGATGGCGAGGTCGATGTTGCCGGGGCCGGCAGACGTGACGGTGAACCGGCCCTGAATGGTGAGCTGTCCCAAGGGGAGGGCGAGGTCGCCCGCGCACTGCAGGTCGAACTCGTCGGCGGGGGCGGTGCGGGTCAGCGTGCAGATCTCGCTGTAGGTGCCGACCGTGACGCTGCCGCGCAGGAGATTCCCGCTGATGACGAACTCATCTCCCTGGCTGGGGCCGGACGACCCGTCCACGTCGATGAAATTGCCCTGCGTTTGCTGCGCGGTCAGCTGGAACACTTCCTCTCTCGGAGGATAGTGGTCGCCGCCGGTACCGGTCGCGGCCGACGCCGGGTGCGGGCAGAGCAGAAGGGCCGCGAATCCGGTGGCCGCAACCAGGGTGATGCGCTTGAAGTTGAAGTGACGCACGATTTCTCCTGTGGGACTGGAAGGAAAATGCATCTGGCTAGGTGCCTGAAGGTGTCCTGAGGGTTTTCCTGCCGGAGCCGGTATTGCGCGCGGCGGTCGGCATGGCCTGCGTCAGATGCCGGGCCCGGCAACGTAGGTGAACGCGCCGGAGGCAGTACCGCCGGGGGTGGTGACGGTGACGTCGAAGGTGCCCTCGGTGGCGCTGGGCGGGGATGTGGCGGTCACGGTGGTGTCGGAGATGACCGCGAAGGGCGCCGGATTGCCGTGGAAGGTGACCTGTTCGGTGTGGCTCAGGCCGGTGCCGGTGATCGTCACCTCGGTGCCGCCGCTGGTCGGTCCCGTGCTGGGGCTGACGCCCGTGACGGTGGACTGGTCGACGTAGGTGTAGGTCAGGCCGTCGGCGCTCCCGCCGCTGGTGAGCACGGTGACGGCGACGCCGCCCGGGGCCGGGGCGCGGGCGGCTCGGACGGTGACCTGGGTGTCGGAGACGCGTTGGATGACGGCCCGGGTGGTGCCGAAGTACACGTCGATCGCTCCGGCGAGATTGCGGCCGGTGAGGACGATCTCCTGGTCGCTGCCCGAGACCGGGCCGACGTCGGGGCTGATGCCGGTGAGGGTGGGCACCGGCGTGTAGTAGAAGGAGCCGAGGGTGCCGGTGCCGCCCGGGGTGGTGACCGTCACGGGTACGGCACCGGAGCCGGCGGGGGCGGTGCAGGTCACCGATGTCGCCGTGTTGGCGGTGATGACGGCCTTGGCGGTGCCGAAGCGCACGGCGGTGGCGTTGGCCAGGTGATGACCGGTCAGGGTGACGGTGGTGCCGCCTGACGTGGGCCCCTGGTCGGGGATCACGGTCGTCATCATGACCCCGACGGTGCCGGCATTGGCGTTGCCCACATAGGCGCGTGTCCCGTCGGGGAAGACGGCGATGCCGGTGGGGCCGCCTCCCGCGCTGATGTTCTCGACGACGGTGCGGGTGGCGGTGTCGATCACACTCACCGTGTCCGGTTCGGAATTGCCCACATACAGATGGGCGCCGTCGGGGCTCAGTGCCGGGAAGCGTGGCTGGGCGCTGACGCCGATGGTGTCGGTGACGGTGTTCGTGGCGGTGTCGATCACACTCACCGAGGAGCTGCCGGCGTTCGTGACGTAGACGCGGGCCCCGTCGGAGCTGACCGTCAGCAGGATGGGGACGTCGCCGGCGATGATCGTGTCGGTGACGGTGTTCGTGGCGGTGTCGATCGCGCTGACGGAACCCGAGAAGCTCGCCACATAGGCCCGGGTCCCGTTCGGGGTGATGGCCACACCGGTCGCCCCGGCCCCGACCGTGATGGTGCCGGTCACGGTGTTGGTGGCGGTGTCGATCACACTCACCGTGTCAGTGGTCTGCCGCGTCACATAGACGCGCGTCCCGTCCGGGGTGACCGCCGCCATGGTCGCTCCGGCGCCTACGGGGATGTCCGTGACGAGGGTGTCCGAGGCGAGGTCGAACACGCTGACCAGACCGTCGTCGAAGACGGTCACGTAGGCCCGGGTGCCGTCGGGGTTGATCGCCACGTCGGCGGGACCCGCCCCCGTGGCGATAGTGTCGACAACGGTGTTGGTGGCGGTGTCGATCACACTCACGGTGTTCGAGCCCCGGTTGGCCACATACACGCGGGCCGCGTCCGGGGAGAGGGTGATTCCCTGGGGGGTGTTTCCCACGGGAATGACGGCACCTGCAGCAAACGCGGCATTCAATGTCGAGCCGGGTGTCCGGGCAGGCTCCGGAGATCGTAAAGCCAAGGCGAACATGACACTCCCCAAAACAGGCGGGACGATCTTTATCCCGCACCTGGAAATGTCTGCTCCGCCGCATGGGCAAACAGCGAGCAGTCAACCGGCCATTCGGGCCGGCGAATACACACGCAAACGGAGAATAGCGTCCCCGGGAAAGCATTTAAAGGTCGCGGGATATTTCCGATAATCGGTTTACGGTGCGGGGGTGGGGAATCCGGCCGTGATCGACGTGGCTTGACGGGCGACGTGGGACCGGAGAGGTGGGCGAGGCGGCCGGGTGGGATCTGGCCGATGCTTCCGAAGGGAACTTGCTTGCCAGGCCGTTGCGTTGGGGACCGTCCGCTGTCGAGGATGGCCACGATCACCCGGGTGACGGTAGGAGTCTGCTGTGGCTGGCGCAGGAGTGGCCGAGCTACTGCTCGGTGGCACGGTCGTGTTGGCTGCTTCGGTGCAGTGGCTGACCGGTATGGGCTTCGCGCTCATCGCGGTCCCCGTACTTGTTCTGTTGCTCGGTCCGACGCAGGGAGTGGTGCTCGCGAATTGCGCGGCCCTAGTCATCAGCATCGGCGGACTCGCCACGGGGTGGCGACGGGTACGGATCGGTGCCATGGTTCCCTTGGTCATCGCTTCCGCGTGCACGGTTCCGGCGGGCTCATGGGCGGCCGCCCGGCTGCCCGAACCGGTACTGCTGGCCGGCATCGGAACGCTGGTGACGCTTGCCGTGGCTCTCGTGATGGCAGGCGCGCGCATACCGGCTCTGATCGGAACGCGGGGCGCCGTGACCGCGGGAGCCATAGGTGGCTTCATGAACTCCGCCGTCGGCGTCGGCGGGCCACCGTACTCGCTGTACGCCATGAACGCGGGATGGTCGATCCGCGAATTCGTGCCGAATGCGCAGTTTTACGGAATCGCGGTGAACGTCTTCTCGGTGGCCGTCAACGGTGTACCACGGCTGAGTGGGTCGGCCTGGTCGGTGGCCGTGGCCGCCATGGTGGCGGGCGCCCTCATCGGCCGGGCGCTTGCCCCGAGGGCCCGGGAGCGGGGGGTGCGTCGGCTCATCTTTGCCTTGGCCCTGGCCGGTGGGTTCTCCGTGCTGGTCAAAGGGCTGTGGGAGAGGGCATGACGCTCACTGGTGTCGGCCCTCGCGGCGGTTGGGGTGACGGACCGGGTCCGGCAGGCTTGGTGTGCCGGACCCGGCAGTGTCAGCCATTCATGGCCGCCCAGAACTCCTCGAAGGACATCTGGCGGTCGCCGTTGGTGTCGAGCGAGTCGATCAGCT
This sequence comes from Streptomyces sp. NPDC048197, assembly GCF_043202395.1. Taxonomy (NCBI): domain Bacteria; kingdom Bacillati; phylum Actinomycetota; class Actinomycetes; order Kitasatosporales; family Streptomycetaceae; genus Streptomyces; species Streptomyces sp. NPDC048197. The sequence goes on along the minus strand of NZ_JBIDAJ010000004.1, from coordinate 45,208 downwards.
CCTGTGCCTGCGCCTCGGTGATCTCCGAGCCCTCCAACTCCGCGACGACCTTGCGGTATTCGTCGGCGGTGACCTGGCCGTCCCCGTCGACGTCGTAGCGCTCGAAGACCTTGCGCGCCGCCGTCTCCACGATGTCTGCCATGTGCTCCGCCCTTCTGTGATCTTCACTGACGGACCCACACTATCCGTCCGCCCGGAGCAACAGGGAGGCGCCCGACCTGCCCAGCCGTTGCGGGCCGGGAGCGACTCGTCAGGTATCAGGAAAGGTGTTCAGGCGGAGACGGGTGAGGTCGCCGGAGTGCTCCGCCGTGACTGTCGTGACGAAGCCGTCTGAGGTACGAAGGGTGCAGACCGGATCGCTCTCCAACAGCAGTTGTAGCGCTTCGTGTGCGTCATGCTCAAGCGGCGGCGAGACGACAGCAGTCCAGCCGTCGCCGTCGGGTGCGGCAGCGACCCGGACGGGGAACTGTGCCAGGCAGGTGGAGCGATTGGCCCACCAAGCGAGCTGGGCCCGGCCCTCATAACGGTCCATCCCATGAGGGTATGCACCCGGGTTGTGCTCTGGGCGTGGCACGGGGCCGGAACCCGGACGGTGGATCGGTGCTGTCTCAGGGCGTTCGTTCGTCGTCGGTCGCGGCGTCGAGCCTGCGGCGGATGTGCGCAGTCGTGGGGTTCGTGGGGCCGAGGGCCGTCTCGGCCATCTCCAGGGCCTGCCGCTCCAGAGCCAGGCCTTCTTGCCGTTGGTGCAGGGAGAGCAGGGTCTGGGCGAGGTTGTGCAGGCGTACCGCCAGCTCTGCGTGGTTTACGCCCTGGGCCTTCGTGGTGAGGGCCACCGCGCGTCGAGCGTGCGGAAGCGCCTCTTCGTATCTGCCGAGTCGGTGCAGCGAGTACACGAGATTGCTGGCGTAATTGGCGCAGACGGGATGATCCCTGCCGTGGGCTTTTTCGGCTGCGCTGAGTGCTTCCGTCTTCAGGCGGTATGCGTCTTCGTGTCGGCCGAGTTCGTCGTAGGTCGTGGCCAGGTTGTTGGCGAAGACGGGGAGTTCGGGGTGCTCGGGTTCCATGGTGGCCGTGGCGATGTCCATCGCCCGCTGTCCGTGTTCCAGAGCCTTCTGGAGCTCTCCGGTACGCCGCAGGCTCTGCGAGAGGTTGCACAGCCGTAGCGCGGTGTCGGGGTTGTCCTTGCCCAGCACGGCAAGGGTGATGTCCAGCGCTTGCCTGTCCAGGGCCAGCGCCTGTTCGTATTCGCCCTTGGCCGTGCGCAGCAGGGACAGATTGCCCAGGCGGACGGCGGTGTCGAGGTGGCTGGACCCGTATGCCTGCTGCGTGATGCGCACGGCGTCCGCTGCATAGCCCAGGGCCTCGTCGTAGTGCCCGATTGCTCGGAGGGTCGTGGCGAGGTTGCTCATCCGCAGTGCGGTGTCGGGGTGGTCGTCGCCGAAGGTGGCCCGAGTGATCTCCAGGGCCCGCCGTTCGAGTTCGAGGGCCTGTTGGTAGTGCCCGAGGGAGGTGTGGGCGGCGGCGAGGTTGCCGAGGCGGATGGCGGTGTCGGGGTGGTCGTCGCCGAGGGTGGTCCGGGTGATCTCCAGGGCCCGCTGTCCGAGTTCGAGGGCCTGTTGGTAGTGCCCGAGGGAGGTGTGGACGACGGCGAGGTTGTCCAGACGGGAGGCGGTCTCGACGTGGTCCTCGCCCAACGCGTCACGGACGATTTCCAGGGCCGTCTCGGAGGGGGCGAGAGCCTCTCTGTGGCGGCCCAGATGAGTCAGCGCATGTCCCAGATTGCCGAGTGAGGCCGCCGTGTTCAGGTGCCGCTCTCCGTGGACCTCCTGGCTGATCAGCAACGTCTCCCGGAGCATGCGCTCGGCCTCTGCGTACTCGCCGGCCTCGCTCAGAGTCACCGCGAGGTTGTTCCTGTGGGTCAGGGTGTCGGGGTGCCTGGGACCGTGGAGACGCTGGGAGAGTTCCAGGGCACGCCGGCGCAGATCCAGCGCGAGGGTGAGGTGACCGCGGGCGTGGAGGTACGTTCCCGTCCGTCCCATCAAGTTGGCCAGTTCGGGAAGCGGTTCGAGACCGTTCCGGTGGGCGACGACGGCTTCCACGTGCGGCAGCAACCGCTTCCAGAGCGGCCAGCCGGTGACGTCACCCGAGGTCGCCTCGGCGGGCGCCGCGTCGTCCAGCAGAGCGACCGCAAGCGCGCTGGCGTCAGCTGCCTTGGTCGGGTCGGGAGAAGGCCGGCGGCCGCCCGCTTCGGCGCGCAGGACCGCCTGGAGCAGCCGGTGCACGGTGACCTCGTCAGCGGTCAGGGTGACCAGGCTGTAGGCGGCGAGCACGCCCAGTGCCTCCGCCACGCGCAGGCGTGAGGGCAGGGCACCGTCGAGCACGGTGCGGGGCAGCGGGGTGGGTGCGCAGTAGGCGAGAACGCGCAGCAGCAGCACCGCGTCGGGGTGGCTGAGCCGGAGCGTGAGGAGTGTCACCGACCACAGGAGGGCGATGGTCTTCTGCTGCTCGTCGTCCACGGGCGGCTCGGGCAGCACCCCGGCCAGGCCCTTGCGCAGCTCGGTGAGGTAATCGTCGGGCTTCACCGCGGTCTGCGCCATGTAGGCCCCGGCCTGCCTGAGCGCCAGCGGAAGGTCACCCAGTTCCACGGCCAATTCGGTCAGTGCAGCGACCGCTGCCTCGTCGGTGCGGCCGGTGAGCTCCTTGAGCAGGGCCACCGAACGCTCGGAGTCAAAAGGACCGAGGTCCAGGAATTGGCTGCCCCGCTCCCAGGCCAGGGTGTGCCGGGTGGTGACCAGCACCTGACCGGTCGTCAATCTTCCGAGCCACGGCTTGAGATGAGCGCTGTCCGCTACGTTGTCGAAGACCAGCACCCAGTCGGTTCGGGCCTCCAGCCAGTGCGCCGCCCACGCGGCCGCCTCGGAGACCGGCAACGTCTGCCCGATGTCCCGGTCCAGCTCACCGGCCAGCCCGGCCAGGCCGGCCTCGATCGCGTCGGGGCCGATCGCGTCGATCCACCACACGGGGTTCCGGCCGGCCACCCTCTGCGCCCACGCGTGGTGGAGGGCCAGCGTGGTCTTGCCGGCCCCGCCCATACCGCGCACGGTCACCGGCGGCAGTCCCATGCCGGAACAGGGAAACGCTTCCAGGCGGACCAGCTCCGTCTCACGCCCGACGAACGGCTCGGGACTGAGACCCCGCAAGTTGCTGACGGGGACGGTGGGATCAGGCTTCCGTGAGGTGGTGGCTCTGGCGGAGGCCGTGCTCGACCACAGCTCGTACAGGTCTCCCTCGATGAACTCGTCACTGAAGCCCAGCGCCCCCGCGATGGCCGCGACCGTGTCCCAGGACGGCGGCGGATGGCCGTCGTTGAGGGCGTTGCTGACCGTCGTCCTGCCCAGCTTCGCCTTCTTTGCCAGGGTGCTGGTGGTCAGGCCCTCGCGGCGGGCACCCATGCGGGCCTTGAGAATCTGTCGCAGGCGGCCCAGCGCCTGCGCACCGTCGTCGGCCGCCACCTCAACATCCGCCATTCCCCGTCGCTCCCCCCGAGCCACCGTACGGATCTGTTCATTTTCGTACGGCTGAACCCTGCTGCACAGGCGATTGGGCAAAGTCGCCGCATCGGTCCCCGGTACAAGCAGTCGAAAAGGAGCCTGCCGTGCCCATTTCCGTTGTGGTGGCGGTCACCGTTCTCGCCGTCTCCGTTGCCGTGATCATCGCCGTGCTCACGGCCGTGACCGCCGGCTTCCTCGCCCGCAGGGAAGGCGCATCCCCGGCAGCGGCCGTGAGCCGGGCGGGGATGGCCTTCGCGGCCACCCTGTCGCTGCTGGCGCTCTTGACGACCACCGTCAGCGACCTCCTCGGATGACCGCCGTAGAACATCGGCCGCGCAGCACCAGGACCGGTCCCCCCCCGCGCCGCCGCGCGTCCGGACGGTGCTGGACCGTCCGGACGCGCGGGGCGTCGCTACGGATCGAACCGGCCGACCTCTTCGCTATGACCGGTAGCGGTAGCGGATCCGGCCGCGGGTGAGGTCATAGGGGCTGAGCTCCACGAGCACCCGGTCGTAGGGGAGTATCTTGATGTAGTTCTTGCGGATCTTTCCGCTGATGTGGGCGAGCACCGTGTGCCCGTTCTGTAGCTCCACCTTGAAGGTGGCATTGCGCAGGCACTCGACGACGGTGCCTTCGACTTCTACGCCCCCTGCTGTTTTCGTCATGATCTCTCACTTCTCTCTTCTGTGGCGTGGTATTCGGTTGTGGCGTGGTATTCGGTAGAAACAAGTGCGGTGCGGTGTGGCGGAGTTCAACGGCGGACGAGCTCCAGAGTGCCGGCCGCGCGCCGGGCACCGATGCTCTCGAACAGGGCGGTGGCCGCCGCGTTGGACTCGTCCACCTCGGCCCATGCCGAAGCGGTCCCGGCGCGGTGCATCGAACCCAGCGTGTGGGCCAGCAACGCCCGGGCGATGCCGCGACGGTGGCTGTTGGCGCGGACGGCAATCAGGCCGATCCGTGGCTGCCGGGGCAGCGGCGCCACCCGGACCAATCCCACGTACCGGTCCAAGTGCCGCGCCACCGCGTACTTCGACGGGTCGACCAGGGTGGTCCCCGCCGGGCGGGGGAGCACCTCGGCCGGCATGGTCTGCCATCCGACGGCGGCCTCGACCTCGTCGCGGACGATGCGGTCCAGGGCGCGCAGCGGGCCCTCCTCCGCCTTGCCGGCAGGCACGATCGTCACGCCGGACGGGGGCTGCACCGAGCCGAGCCCGGTGACCTCCGGGGCGGTGGGCACGCGGTAGCCCCACTCGCGACGTGCGGCGGCGAAGCCGGCCCGCTCCCAGGCGGACCGCGAATCGTGATCGGCCTCGTCGACGACGGCGTACAGCGGTGTCGGCAGGTCCGCCAGCATTGCGTCGGCGATACGGTCGAAGACCGCGCCGTGCCACGCGTCGATGCTGATGAAGAGCCGGCCGTCGGGTCGGCGGGAAGCGTCGCCGCGGCCGACCTCCCGGTCGTCCTCCACGGCCAGCCACTGCATGTCCGAAGCCCGCGTGACCACGACTGCGTGGTGGTCCGGGCCCGGAGTGGAATGCGCAATGTTCATAGGTGTTGCCTCTCAGGAGTGCCTTGTCTGAGGCGCTCCCGGCGACACCTACGTCAATCGCCCACCGTGACGAAAAGCGGGAGCACCCATACGGATACAGCCTTCATGGGTCTCACCTCCTCGCGTTCTTTCACGGCTGCGCAGACGGTACCAGCGGGGCTCGGGGGGCCCAACCCATTTACGGGGGCACGGTCGGCCGCCCGGACCGGACGAGCAATGGGGATGCCCCAGTCAGGTGCGGCTCTGGGGTGCGGCGACGGCTGTACCGCAGGCTGTGTGCACGGTGGCCAGGGTGGTGACCATGCTCTGGGTCCACGACAGCATCGTGCGTTCGCGGATTGCCGGATCGTCGCAGGCCGGGCGGCCGAAGGCGCCGCAGGAGCTCTGCTGGGCAAGAAGGAAGGCGAGGGCGTCGCGGGCGATGCGGTGCTCTGCCCGCCCGGCACGGGCCGCGTCCCGGACGATGCCGGCGATGTGCCCCAGGTGGTACTTCTTGCAGGCATCGAGCAAGTCAGCGGCGGACGTCTCCGGCAAGGAGGGCGGCCCGTCGGCTCCGGCGTCGATCAGTTCGGCCGCACGCTGAGGAGCTATCAGGCCCAGACCGGCGAGGCGTCGGACGTTGCAGGCCGCCTGTGGCGGGACCTTGTCGAGCAGTTCGACGGCGGCGGCGGTGGACTTGAAGAAGCTGTCGAGTGACGGGCAGGTGATGCCGTGCGCCCGCAGGCCGAACGCGAATTCACCCACCACCTCCATCCCGTGGCCCTGCCACACCTCCGCTTCCGCGTCCGCGAGACGTTCGGAGAAATCGAGGAGCAGGGGCCGAGCGAGCTCGGGTTCGCCAAGAGCCTCGGCCGCATGCGCGACAGCCGCTGCGGCCGGCAGACATCCGGCCGGGTCGTGGCGCCGACCGGTGTCCGCCAGCCACACCACTGCCCGCCGCAGCGGCTGCGCCACGTCGAGGCGGGGCGCCGGTGCGGACGGTCGCTGCCTGCGCAGCACCTTGGGGCTGCGGTCCAGGAGCGCGGCCAGCGCCACGACGATGGTGGTGTGGTAGCCGGTCGCCCAGTGCCGGTACGCCTCGTCGCCGTCGGCAAGTCCGGGGTGGACCACGCCAGGTGGCCCATTGACCCGCCCCTCGGCCTCTTGCGCCGCCGCGAGGAACTCCCATGCCCGGCGGGCCTCCGCGGAGTCTCTCACCCCGAGGCACAACAGGCAGCACAGAAGTTCTCCCACCAGGTCGGCATTCCCTTGGTCGAGGGTGAGAACGAGGAGTGCTTCGAGCAGTTCCACCGCCGCGCCCGGATCGAAGTCCGAGGGCCAATGCGGCTCGCGCAGACCGAAATCCGTGGCGTAGAAGATCGTGTGGGTGACGGCGTAGATGTCGCGGTCGGAAAGTTTGACGACATTCGGCTTGTTGCAGAGCAAGGTGAAAGGCAGGACCTCGTCCATGGCCGGCAGCGAGTGCGGGACACCGCACAGCTCCAGGGTGTGCAGCAGATCGAGCTGCCGGTATGGGATGCGCTCGAAGACCGTCGCGTATCCGCCGGCCGCGGCCTGAGTGAGGAGTTGCCGGAACTCCGGGTCGTCGCGTCCGCAGAGCCGAAGTGCCGCATAGGTCCCCGCGTACAGCAGAAGGGCAGTTTCGTCCCGGGCGATCAGCTCTCGATAGGAGGGACGAGCCGCGATCTCCTCGACCTGATCCAGCAGGGCCGTGTAGTGACCGTCCAATGGCTCCGGGTCGAGGCGCGCGCGAAGCCCCACAAGGAATGCGGTCTCGATAAGGGCTTTACGGGCGAAGAGAACCCGGCCGGCTGCGGCTTCGGCCGGATCGATGAGACCCCGGCGCGCAGCGAGCCAGGCGACTGCCCGGGTCTCCACCGCGCGCCTTTGTGACGAGCCGTCACCGGGGTGCGTCGTGTCCATCGGATGCCTCCCGGCGGTCGGCGCAGTCAATGGCTCAGTTGCCCGCAGCGCCGTCGTCGCACTCCGCGACCTGGTTGGCGACCACAAGGACATATCGCTCCCAGGCGAGTACGTAGCCGGCCACGTCGTCGAGTTGGCTGACCTGGTCGACGACTTGCTCCAGCGGAATGCGGAGGTCGACAAGTCCGCTCGTCCGCAGGAAATCTAACGCCTTTCGGGCATCGACCGGAGGGGGAGGACAGGACATGGGTTACTCCTTCGGAGTGGTGCGGATGGATATAACGAGTGTCGCGTTTACACGATGGACTTGTCACGACTTTTGGCTGTCCCGGAAAAGGGACGATTCGATAGGTCCAGGTAAGTCACGTGTAACCCACGGAGAATTCACCCGGTTGGCTCAACGTTCCCGAAGGGTGACCGGCCGGTCGGTGTTTTCAGCGGATCCGGAAATGTCCCAACTGCCGGGCGAGGACGGGCGTCCGACGGTGTGGTCGTCCGAGCTGATCGCCTTTGAACCTGGCTGTCGCAGGCCGGAATTGTTTACGCCCCCTCCGCCTTCTCCCACAACGTAGCGATCAGCTCCAGCGTGGGATTGCCCGCCCCGCTGCCGATGAAGCCCTGGCCATACGGCACGCCGGCCTTGGTGATGGTCAGTTTGGCCACTCGGCCGTCCGTGGTGATCAGGCACCAGACCGTCCCGGCGGCGAGGTCCTTGGAGAAGACGGGCAGGGGGACGGCGCGTTCGTTGGCCGCGGCGCGGCAGGCAGTTGCCGTGGAGGTGCCGGGGTCGGCCTGGCCGAGCCGGGGCACCGCGGACGCGTCGTTGAGTTTGATGCCGCCGGCGGTGCCGCCGCCCTCGCCCAGACAACCGCCGTAGACCAGATCGACGTTGCCGTTCGCACCGCCGTAGAGGTCTCCCTTCGCCACCGTGGCGTTGTCCAGGTCGAGGAGTTGATCGCCGCCGAGGCCGCACGACGGGCCCGGGACCACCAGGCGCTTGTTGCGGTACACCGCCTTCGGCTCGGACGGTGTGCGGTGGGACGGCTGGGTGCTGGGCGATGCCGCGATCGGCGTTTTGGCCCCCTCGGGCGACGGTGCCTTGCCGTGCTGGGTGGTCGGAGTGCCCTTCGGCCCCGCCTTGCCTCCGGCCCCGTGGTCATCGTCCGCGACAGTGCCCGGCAGCCACTTGACCAGCGACACCGCAAGGAGCACCGTCGCCGCACCGGCCAGGGCGGCCGCGACCACCGCGCCGCGGCGGCGGGGGCGTACGGGAGCGGGCGCCGGCGGGCCGAGGTGGAAGACTCCCGCCTCCGGGGCGTGCCGCGGTGGCGGTGGCGGTGGCGGTGGCGGCGCGGACGGCCGGGGCGGGGCCTCGGGTCGCGGTGGCCCCGCCGCCCGCTCCGACCAGCCCCGCACCAGCGCCAGCGACCCCGCGTTTCCGGCCGCCCGCCGCTGCGGCCGCGGCAGCCCCCGGCCGTGCAGTTCGCGGTCGACATGGGCGTGGATCTCGTCGAGGGTCAACGGGGCCGGACGGGCCAAGGCGGTCAGCAGGGACCCGGTGAACGCGGTGTGGGCGGCGCCCTGGGGCGCGTGGGCCGGTGTCGTCTTCGTGGACGCCGTCAGCAGATACGTACCGGCCATCTCCAGCTGCCCGAGGGCCAGTCCGGCCGGCGAGGACATCGCGGAGATCGCCCGACCGGAGAAACAGCAGTCCAGCAGGAGCACCCGGTAGGCGGCGCGCGCGTCGCTCACATTGCGTTTGACCAGCTCGATCGGGACGGCGGAGAAGCCGGCCTGGTCGATGTCGGTGTGCCGCAGGCCCAGGTGCAGCAGCCCGTCGTCGTCCAACACCCCGTGCCCGGCGTAGTAGACCAGCAGGAGGTCGTCCGCCTCCCGTACCGCCCAGCTCAGCGCCGCGCCGACAGTCGCCTGGTCCGCGGGGTCGGACACCACGCGGCAGTGTTCGGGGGCCAGCAGACCGTGCGCGGGGTGCGTCAGTGCGGCCTTGAGCGCCCGGAGGTTCGCTTCCACGGCCGGCATGTCGGGCAGGTCGGCGCTGCTGAAGCGGCTGGTTCCGATGAGCACGGCCCGGCTGGTGGGGCCGTGCGGAAGTCTCGGACCGGCCGTGTGCCCGCTCATTCCCCGCGCCCCGCGGGGTGCGCGCCGGATCCCTGCCCGTCAGGGTGCGCTTCGGGCCGTTCGGCGAGCGAACGGAACACCTCCTGCGCCTCGCGGATCACCGCCCGTTCGTCGGTGGCGCGTTTGACGTCGAGGGTGACCCTACGGCCGTCGTCCGCCTCCAGCGTGACGGCGACGTCGCTGCGACGGCTGGTGAGCCAGGCACACAGCGGGGCGACCAGCCCCACGATGCCGCCCGAGCCCAGGATGACGGTCAGCGCGTCCGCGCTGCCGCCCATGTGGCCGGGCGCCGGCGGAGTGTGCCGCCGGCGCACCCGGCCGCGCAGCCCGTGCTCGGCCGACAGCCACTGGTGCAGCGCCCGTAAGCACGCCTCGGTATCCGGCGCGTGGACGGTCAGTGTCAGTTCCCCCATGGCGGCATCTCCCCACAGCCCCATCCGTCTCCCGCACAGCGGTGGCCACGGCAGGTGGCCGCTGCCATCCTGGCACGATCAGGGGGAGCCGAGGTCCCGTTTCCCCGTCACGGTCGACGCTCGCCGACGGCTCCCTCTCCCCGCCCCGGACCTCCGCCTCGCCGCCCGCCACCGGCACGGTGAACCCACACCACACCAGGGCGCCGGACAGTCGCGAGCACGCGTGTGGTAGCACTGCGTGCATGAAGGGCAAGTCCACTGAACGCGCTGGTTATCACCATGGCGACCTCCCCGCTGCGCTCACCGCCGCGGCCATCGAGCTCCTGGACGAGCGCGGGACGGAGCATGTGACCGTACGTGAAGTCGCGCGCCGGGCAGGGGTGTCGCCAGGGGCGCCGTTTCGGCATTTCGCGGACCGGCAGGCGCTGCTGACCGCGGTCGCCGACCGCATCCTGGCCGACTTCGAGAGGTGGCAGCTCGCCATGGTCGCAGACGTCGAGGGTTCTGGGATGCGCGCATTCGGCCTGGGCTTCGTCCGTTACGCGATCCGCTACCCGCGCCGCTTCGAGCTGCTCAAGACCAGGGTGTTCGGCGCCAGTCGGCCCGCCGAACTGCAGCAGCGTCTGTCCGACATCGAGCGGGCCTTCGCCGACATCATCGTCGCCGACCAGAAGGCCGGTGTGTTGCGTCCCGGCGATCCCGCGCTCGTGGGTCTGGCGGGTCAGGCGATCGTCTACGGCCTGTCCCAGATGATCGTTGACGGGTATCTGCCGCCGGATCAGGCGGAGCAGCTGGCCGTGCAGGTGCTGGACACCTTGGGTTTCGGCATCGCCAACTGACCACGTTCCGTGGGGCCTTGACCGCCCCTCCGCGCACTGATGTAATCAATGATTACATCAGTCGAGGAGGCTCCGATGCCCGTACTGCGCCTGTCGCGCATTCCGCGATTCCCGGACCCCGCAGCCACGGGCACGGTGGCCGTCAGGGCGACCCCGGCTGATGCGTACCGCGTCGTCAGTGATCCGCCGGTCATGATCCGTCTCGCCGAAGAGGCCCACCATGTCCACTGGTTGGGCGGCGCCACCGCACCGGCGGTGGGCGCCCGCTTCCGCGGCCACAACCGCAACGGCCTGCGTCGCTGGGTCACCACCTGCCGTATCACGGATGCCGATCCGGGCCGGCGCTTCGCCTACGAGGTGACGGCGCCGCTCGGAGTCCCCATCTCCCGTTGGCAGTACGACATCGCACCCACGGCGAAGGGCTGCACCGTCACCGAGACCACCTGGATGCGGGTGCCCCTGTGGTTCCTTCCCCTCGCCGTCTTGATCACCGGGGTCTCCGACCGCATCGGCGTCAACCACACCCACATCGGCACCACACTGCAGCGCCTCAAACACCATCTGGAATCACCCGGGCCCAGCGTGGCGGACAGCTCGCAGCGCAGTGATCGGCCGGTGGGCTGACCCAGGAGGCGACTCCCGCCCCGGCCGGATCCAACCCGGCAGGTCGAACGGCCGAGGCGGGCACCGGAGGACACACACCAGGAAGGAAGACACGACATGCGCGAAGTACGTGACTTGCTCGCTCCTGACGCGTTCAGGGGTGTCGTCGCAACGGTCATGGACAACAACCCCGGCATGGACGCACCTACGGCCAGGTGCGTCGTGGAGGAAGCCCTCAAGTTCGTCGTGGCCGCCACGAAGTTCCCGACGACGTCCATCCGGCCTTCGCGCCTGGTCGACGAGGGATGGCACGCCCTCATTCTGCACACGGCGCTGTACGCCAAGCTGTGCGCCCGACTCGGGCACTTCGTACACCACCACCCCGACGGGCCGGACGCCCCCGATCACGACCCGGGCGCACACCTGCGGACCGTGGCCCTGATCGAAGAGGCGGGGTTCAGCGCGGACAAGGAGCTGTGGACGGTGCCGCCGAGCGCACTGGTCCCGACGGGGGCGAGGTGCCGGCGGCGGCCCCATCCGGGCGGCGGCTGTACCACCCCGTCCTGTGGCTCGTCGTGTGGCTCCTCGTGCGGCTCCTCCTGTGGCGGGGGAGGGGGTGACTAGCTTGTAGCTCCCCCTCGGACCTCGAACTCGCCACAGGCTTTGAACGACAAGGTGCGGCCTTGCCACGGGCAGGGCATCGAACTCGCAGGTGTTTCACGCAACGGATTCCGCGCGGGCGGAAGAACGGGGGCACGAGTGAATCGCAAACGGAGCGTGGTGGTGTCGGTTGCCGCAGCCGGGTTGGCGACGGCTGTGCTGACAGGGTGCGGCGTCGACGGAAAGATCGGCAACTACGACAAGGTCTCCGTCTGGCCGGACGCTGACCCCCGCGGCCAGAGCCCGATCGCCGATCTGACCACGCTCACGCCGGTAACGGTCGAGTGCTACACGCCAGGCAAAACGGATGCGACCGGATTCGGCTACGGCGCGACGTACAAGATCTCCTACGACGGTGGATCCGGCTATATCGACGCAAGCACGTCCATCATGAGCGACGGCGGCGCGGTCTCCCCCGACCGGGTACCCAACTGCTGACGGGGGCGGTGCGAGGCTCGGTGCAACACCGCGTCACCGGTGCTGCGGGCGCCATTCGAAGAGCAGGATGGTCGCGTCGTCCCGCAGTTGATTGCGCTGGTAATCGAGGATGGCGTGGATGAGCAGCCGCAGCACCTCGGCCGGGAGCTGACCGGCGGCGGAGGAGCGGATGATGAAGTCGGTGAACCGGTCGAGGCCGAACTCCGCACCGTCTGCGTCGCGGGCCTCCACGACACCGTCGGTGTAGAGCAGGACGCAGTCGCCCGGTTCCAGTGTCGTCTCGTAAACCTTCCGGGCCGCCGGGGCGAGTTGGCCGACCAGACCGATCGGAGGTTGCGGGGGGCTGTCCAGCACGCCGCCGAGCACCCGCTTGGCGCGGATCAGCAGCGGCGGCGGGTGACCGCAGTTGACCCACTGCAGCACCCCGGTCACCGCGTCGAGCCGGCACAGCACGCCGGTGCAGAAGTGGTCGGGCAGCCACTGGGCCAGCGCCTGGTCGACGGAGCCGACGACGTCGGACAGGTCGCCACCGCCGCGGCGGGCGTTCCGTGCCGCCGCCATGGCGACCGAGGTGGTCAGGCCGGAGACCAGATCGTGCCCCATGGAGTCGACGATCATGGTGTGCAGCACGTCCTTGACCACCGAGTGGTCGTAGGCGTCACCGGCGACGTCGTACGCCGGCTCCAGGACCGCGGTCGAGACGCACCTGCTGCTGCCGACGGTGTGGGGTGGCAGGAAGGCCCGCAGCATCTCGGTGGGCAACCGCATGGTGCCGGTGCGGGCGAGGCCCGAGAGCCAGTCGCTGTAGGCGCGCTTGGAGGTGATCAGCATGGCGAGCAGATGGGCCAGCATCCGGCTGCGGCGCATCCGCGCCCCGTTGAGCGAGGCAGTCCGCACCGCCAGCACGCCCAGCCGCTCCGCACCGTCGACCAGAGGCAGCCAGACGATCACGCCGTCGTCGGCCTCGGCCACCCGCGGGGAGACCGTACGGTACGCCCAGCCGGCCGACGAGCGGTCCACCGGCAGCGGCTCGGCGGCCTCGTCGAGCGGGATGAGCAGCCGTTGTTGCAAGTCGACGAGGTAGAGGAGCGCGGCGTCCAGGCCGAGGGCCGAGGCGCACCGGTTCGCCAGGCCGGGCAGTTCGAACGGCAGGGCTGTCTGTGCCTCGACGATCAGTTCTTCCAGCTGGTTCTCGTCGACGGCCGTGTCGGGACCGGCGGACGCGTGCGGTAGGTCCGACACGGGGATCACCCCTTCTGTGCCCGCTCTCACACCGATCCCAATCTCTCACGTCAGGCATGATCGCGCCGGGTGCGGGCCGCGGCGAGGGCGAGGGCGCGGGCGAGAGCGGGGGCCAGGGGCGGTGAGCCGAGCTCGACCGGGCACACCTCGTGCGCCGGCCACCCTTGGCCGGTCCTCATCAGGCACTGGGGAGGTCATCAGGCACTGGGGAGGGCCGGCCCGGCCGGCCGCGCAACTTGCGTCCGCCATTCCAGTGAGGCCGGCCCTTGGGTGACCGTGCGGCCGTGCGACCGGGGCGGCCGGGGCGGGTCAGAGGCCGCCGGTGTTGAGCAACCGGTTGGGAGTGTCGGAGCGGACGCCGCGCACGACACCGCGGGTGGCCGTGTGGTCGAGCCAGACGTGGACCTCGTTGGCCGTGGCATGCGGGTGGGCCGACAGGTACAGCGCGATCACGCCGGTCGCATGCGGCGCGGCCCAGGACGTCGCGCCGTCGGTCTCCGTGGTCGTGCCGCCGCCGGCGAGGGCGGCGGTCACCTTCTGGCCGGGGGCGTAGAGGTCCACGCACCGTCCGTAACCGGATCCGTAGGAACCGCCGTCGCTCCACACGCGGTCGTTGGAGGTGGCGGCGGCCACGACGATGGTGCCGGGGACGCCGGCCGGGGAGTGCTTGCAGGCGTCGTCATGGAAGTTGCCGGCCGACACCACCGTCGGGATCCCGGCATCGACCATCTTCTTCACCGCGGCTTCCAGGGCCGCCGACCGGTGGTCGAGGTTGAGTGACATGTTCACCACCGCGGGCTTCTGCGCGTGCGCGGTCACCCACTTGACCGACTTCACCAAGGCCGCCTCGGCCGCCGCCGGGGAACCGCCGCCCTCGCTCTCGCACTGGATGCCCTGGACCCGTACGAGCTCCGCCTTGGGCGCCACCCCGTACCGCGCCCCGCCGATGATGCCCGCGACGAACGTGCCGTGGCCCGTCCCCGCCTCGCTGAAACAGTCACCGGAGTCCTTCGGGCCCACGAAGTCGGCGCCGAGGCGGGCGCGTCCGCCGAACTCCTTGTGGGCGACGTCCATCCCGGTGTCGATCACATAGACGTGAACGCCCTTGCCCGTGGCGGTGGTGGTGAACTTCCCGTTCAGCGGCCGCGACCGCTGGTCCAGAATATCCAGGTTCCACGGGACGTGCCGGGTGAGGGGCGACGCCGTGGTCCGCGCCATCCCGGACAACTTCCCCAGGGTGCCGGGCGACACCGGCGCCGAGCTGGACGACGCCCGGTCCCCGCTGGACGACGTCCCGTCCCCGGAAGGCGACATGGACTTCGCCTTCCCGTGCGCGGGGTGCGTCCCGCCGCTCCCGCCGGCCGCCGCGCCGGCTTCCCCGCCGCAGGCCGAGGCCCCGAGCACCGTCACCATGGCCACCACCATGAGACCGGCCTTCGTCACGTTCCGCGTCACCACGTCCCCCATATCCCTGCTTCGTACACAGTCAGCGCACAAGACGACCGCAGGCGGCGGGCGGTTCCGGCGGTAGGTGCGGGCGGCGGTCGGGTCGTTGTTTGTCTGAGCAGTTCCAGCAGAAGCTGCGGGCCCTTGCGGGCACTTACCCGTGGGCGCTGATCACGCCGCCGTTGCTGAGCACGATGTAGACGCCGTTGGCGTTGACCCCGGTGTCGTGCTGGTTCGTCTCCAACGTGCCGTACACCGCGCCGTCGTGGCCGAGGATCTGGGCGCGGTACCGGAGTTCACCGAGCTTGGTGACCTTGGCCGTCCAACCGCCCGCGAGCTTGAACGTGCCTGGCCCCTGGTGGCCCCCGCCCATCCAGGAATGGACCTGGCCGTCCAGCGTGAGCACGATGAACATGTCGTTGGCGTCGAGCCCGGCATCCTGCTCCTTCGCCTCCAACGTGCCCAGGACCGAACCACCGTGGACGATCTTGGCGCGGTAGTGCTGGGCGCCGAGCCGGTAGATCTCGGCCTTGCTGCCGTCCGGAAGAGGCTGGGTACGGACCGGGGAGGCCCCCTTGGCCGCGCCGCTGTGCGCGCCGCCCGACTGCTTGCCCGCAGCGCCCGCTGCGACGTTGGACTTGGCACCGGAACCCGCCTGGGCGTCGGTCTTGGCACCTGTGCCTGCCTGGGCCCCCTGCGCCGCGGCGGAGGAGCCCGTGCCGTTGGACTCGGCAGCGGTCTTGCCCATGTCCGAGTGGCTCGCGGCCTTCGTCCCGGCGGCGTCGGCGCCGGCGCAGGCGGTCAGGGTAAGGGCCGCGGCTGCGGTCAGGCTCGCGGCGGCGATGCGCAGGGTGCGGCGGCGAGCAGTGCGGGCGGTGGTGGTGGAGCTCATTGTCGGGTCCCCCCGGGGCAGTCGGTCTTTGTTTCCTCGGTACGTCACCCACTCTGACCGGGGCGACTATCGCCAGGCTGTCGCTCCGCTGACGTCCGGCTAACGCCGCCTGGGGCCCTGAAGTCCAGCGCGCCCGCACCTGACTGCTATCGGTTGCTCGTCGTCCGGGGCGCGCGCCCGAAGTCGGTGGTGAGCCAGTGCTCGATGGAGGTGTCGGGGAACTCGTGGGGCTGGTAGGTGCCGGGGACCGGGGTGAGTTCGGTCATGCGGTCGATGCAGAAGGTTCGCCAGTCATCCCTGTCGAGGTCGAAAGCGATGAGGTACCAGCGGCCGGTGCGCAGGATGTGCCGGTACGGCTCGACCAGGCGGGTCGAGGACCGGTTGTGCTGGTCGGTGTAGTGGAATTCGATCCTGCTGTTGTCGGCAACTGCGTCCGCGATCACGCCGATGGAGGTTGCGGTGATGGCGGTGGTCGGTTGCTGGAGGACCTCGGTGGCCAGGTCGGTGGCAGCGGCCCGTTGCCGGAGCCGACGCGGAAGGACTTGGTCCAGCTTGAGCAGCGCGCCGGCGGTGACTGGATCTTCCGGGAGCCAGGTCTGCAGCACGCGCAGACCGGCGATGACGGCGGAGATCTCATCGGCGCTGAACAGCAGTGGGGGGATCTTCACGCCCGGGCGAAGCCGGTAGCCGCTGCCCGGGCCCGGACGTGCCTGCACGTCATAGCCCATTTCCCGCAGTCGTTGGGCATCGCGTCGGACGGTGCGCACGCTCACCCCCAAGCGTTGGGCGAGGCTCGCGGCGGGCCAGTCAGCCCCGCTCTGCAGCAGTATGAGCAGGTTCAACGTCCGTACTGTCGGATCCGCGTCCATACGGCCAGCCTGGCAGGAAAGGAGGCCGGAATCAGGCCGCCTCTGCTCCTACGGTGGTGGGCGATCCCCACGATCCGAAAGGAGCACCGCACGTGCAGATCGCCGTCACCACACCCAACGGCAACGTCGGCCAACACGTCGTACGCATCCTGGTGCGGGCCGGAGTACGGCCCAGGTTGCTGATGCGGCATCCGGACCGGCTGGCCCCGGAGCTGCGGGGTCTCGTCGACGTCGCCGGAGTCGACCAGTACGACGCCGCGCAGGTCGTCGGTGCCACCAGGGGTCTCGACGCACTCTTCTGGGTGGACCCGACTCCGGCCGGTGCCGACCCGCTCGCCGACTACGCGCGCGCCACCAACAGCGTGGTAGCCGCCGTCACCGAGAACCACATCGGACGTGTGGTGTTCCAGAGCAGTGTCGGCGCGGAGAAGCGTCACGGCGCGGGCGAGATCGACGGTCTGGCCCACACCGAGACCGCCCTGGACGCCACCGGCGTCGACGTCACGCACCTGCGCTGCGGATACTTCTTCACCAACCTCCTGCTCCAACTCGACGCGCTGCGCGCCGGGACCTTGCAGGTCGTGCTGCCCCTCGACGCCCCCATGGCCTGGGTCGCCCCGAGAGACATCGCCGAAGTCGCCGTGACCCGGCTGCTCAACCCTGCCTGGTCCGGCCGGCATGTGCAGGCCGTTCACGGCCCGGCCGACCTCACCTGGTCCGAGGTGGCCCGGATCCTCAGCAGCGTGCTGGAGCGTCCGATCACGGCCGAGCGGATCACTGACGAGGCCATGTACGCACAGCTCACCGCTTCCGGTATGCCGCCCCGGCTCGCCGATGCTGTCCTGGGCATGTCGACCGGACTGCGCGGGGACTTCACTCCCGAACAACCACGCACACCGACCACCACGACCCCGACGACGCTGAGGTCCTGGGCCTGCGAAACCCTCACCCTCGCGCTGGCCTGACCACGGCGTGCACGCTCGCGGTCAGCTGGAGACCGTCTGGGTGGTGGATCCGCTGGACGGGGCGAAGCTGACGTCGCCGTTGTAGTTGCCGGTGACCAGGTGCGTCCCCTTCGGCAAGGGGTTGAACTGTGCGTTGGCCCGGCCGTTGACCAGGGAGACGGTCTGCGGGGTGCGCCCCGTGATGGCGAGGGTGACGGTGCCGGTGGGGGTGCCCGTACCGGGGGACACCGCGGTGACCGTCGCGGTGACGGTCACCGGGTCGCCCGTCGACGAGGGGTTCGGCGTGGAGACCACGACCGTGGAGGTGGTGGCCCGGTTGACGGTCTGGGGGTCGGTGCCGGTCGACGCGGCGAAGCTGGCGTCCCCGCCGTAGGCGGCCGAGATGGTGAACGGACTGCCCGTGGTGCCGCTGTAGGTGTGGGTGATCGTGGCGATCCCGCCGGTCACCGGTGCGGTGGTGGAGCCGGTGCCGTCGCCGAAGGTGAAGGTGACGGTGCCGGTGGGGGTGCCGGACGTCGCGGACACCGTCGCCCTGATCGTGACCGACTGGCCGGACACGGAGGGGTCGGGCGTCGAGGTCACCGTGGTGGTGGTCGGGAGCTTGCTGAGGGTCTGGGTGTCGGTGCCGGTGGAAGTCGCGTAGTTGGTGTCGCCGTTGTAGGTGGCGGTGACGGTGAACGGGCTGCCGGAGGTCCCGGCGTAGGTGTGGGTGAGGGTGGCGACGCCGCCGGAGAGGGTGGCGGTGGCTGTGCCCGTGCCGTCTCCGAAGGAGAAGGTCACCGTGCCGGTCGGGGTGCCCGCCCCGGGGGCCTGCGCGTCGACCGTGGCCGTCAGCGTGACGCTCTGCCCGGCGACGGAGGGGTCGGGGGCGGAGGTCACGGTGGTCGTGGTCGCGGCCTTGTTGACCGTCTGGGTGTCGGTGCCGGTGGAGGTCGTGTAGTTGGTGTCGCCGTTGTAGGTGGCGGTGACGGTGAACGGGCTGCCGGAGGTCCCGGCGTAGGTGTGGGTGAGGGTGGCGACGCCGCCGGAGAGGGTGGCGGTGGCGGAGCCGGTGGCGTCGCCGAAGGTGAAGGTGACGGTGCCGGTGGGGGTGCCCGCACCGGGGGCGAGGGGCACCACCGCCGCGGTGAGGGTGGTGGGTTGGCCCACCACACCGGGGTCGGGCACGGACACCAGCGCCGTCGTGGTGGCCGCCCTGCCGACGGTCTGGTTGTCGGCGCCGTGGGACGTCGTGTAGTTGGTGTCGCCGGTGTAGGTGCCGGTGAGGGTGTAGGGGCTCCCGGAGGTGCCGTTGTAGGTGTGGGCGATGGTGGCGACGCCCCCGGAGAGGGTGGCCGTGGCGGGGCTCGTCCCGTCGCCGAAGTCGAAGGTGACCGTGCCCGTCGGGGTGCCGGTGCCGGGAGCGATCGGGGCCACTGTGGCGGTGAAGGTGGTGGGTTGGCCTACGACGGTGGGGTCGGGGGAGGAGACCACGGCGGTGGTGGTGGCGGCCTTGCCGACGGTCTGGGTGTCGGTGCCGGTCGACGTCGTGTAGTTGGTGTCGCCGTTGTAGGTGCCGGTGAACGCGTAGGGGCTTCCGGACGCGGCGGTGTAGGGGTGCGTGGTGGTGGCCAGGCCGTTGCTGAGGGGTGCGGTCACCGTGGGGGTGCCGTCGCCGAAGTCGAAGGTGACGGTGCCCGTCGGGGTGCCCGTGCCGGGGGCGGCCGGGGTCACCGTGGCGATGAGGGTGGTGGGTTGGCCTACGACGGTGGGGTCGGGGGAGGAGACCACGGCGGTGGTGGTGGCGGCCTTGCCGACGGTCTGGGTGTCGGTGCCGGTCGACACGGTGAAGCTGGTGTCCCCGTTGTAGCTCGCGGTCGCGGTGTACGGCCCGCCCTGGCTGGAGTAGGTGTGGCTGATCCGGGCCACCCCGCCGGACAGCGGCGCCGACGCGGTCGGGGTGCCGTCGCCGAAGTCGAAGGTGACGGTGCCGGTCGGCACGCCGGCCCCCGGACCGACCGGCGCCACCGTCGCGGTGAGGGTCACCGGCTGACCGGTCACCGAGGGGTCCGGGGTGGTGACCAGCGTGGTGGTGGTCGCCGCCGGCAGCACGGTCTGGGTATCGGTGCCCGAGGAGGAGCTGAAGTTGGCGTCGCCGCTGTACCGGGCGGTGATGCCGTACGGGCTGCCGGTGGCCCGGGTGTAGGGGTGCGCGACGGTCACCACGCCGCCGGACAGCGATGCCGTGAGGGGCGCCGTGCCGTCCCCGAAGTCGAAGGTCACGGTGCCGGTGGGCACCCCGCCGCCGTTCGGCGTCGGGGCCACGGTGGCGGTGAAGGTCACCGGCTGGCCGGTCACCGTGGGGTCGGGCGAGGACGTCAGCGTCGTCGAGGTGGTGGCGGCGCTGGCCGTCACGGTGTGCGGCGCGGTGGTGGTGGCGGTGGTGAAGTCGGGGTCCCCGCTGTAGGACGCGGTGACCTGGTACGGGCTGCCCGCCGTGGTGGCGTAGGCGTGGTTGGCCGTCGCGACCCCGCCCAGGACCGGGGCGGTGACCGGTGCGGTGCCGTCGCCGAAGTCGAAGGTGACGGTTCCGGTCGGGGTGCCCGCGCCCGGAGGAACCGCGGAGATCCGCGCGGTGAAGGTGACGTTCTGCCCCGCGGTGGACGGGGCCGGGGAGGAGAACAGCGTCATCGCCGCGATCACCGGGCCCACGGTCTGGGTGTCGGTGCCGGTGGACGCGTCGAAGTCGCCGTCGTCGTCGTTGAATGTGGCGGTCAGCGCGTAGGGGCTGCCGGCGGTGGTGGTCCAGGTGTGCGGGGTGGTCGCGGTGCCGCCGGTCAGCGGCACGGTGACCGAGGGGGTGCCGTCGCCGAAGGTGAAGGTGACGGTGCCGGTGGGGGTGCCCGCGCCCGGGGCGACCGGCGCCACGGTGGCGGTGAGGTCGACGGGCCGGCCGGGCACCGAGGGGTCGGGGGAGGAGGTGAGGGTGGTGACGGTGGCCGCCGGGGTGACGGTCTGGGTGCCGGTACCGCTCGACGCGGTGAACCCGCCGTCACCGCCGTAGCTGGCGGTGACGGCGTAGGGGCTGCCGGCGGTGGTGGTCCAGGTGTGCGGGACGGAGGCGGTGCCGCCGGTCAGCGGCACCGCCACCGGTGCGCTGCCGTCGCCGAAGGCGAACGTCACGGTCCCGGTCGGCGTCCCGGCGCCCGGTGCCACCGGCGTGACGGTGGCGGTCACCGTCACCGGCTGACCGGACACCGACGGGTCGGGCGAGGAGTCGACCACCGTCGTGGTCAACGCCGGCTGCACGGTGTGGATTTCGACCCCCGCAGAGGCGGTGAAGTCGTCGTCGCCGCTGTAGTGGGCGGTGACCGTGTACGGGCCGGCCGCCCCCGTGAAGGTGTGTGTGGTCGTCGCCAGACCCTGGGACAGGGGCGCGACGACCGGTGCCGTGCCGTCGGCGAAGTCGAAGGTGACCGTCCCGGTCGGTACCCCGGCGCCCGGCGCATCCGGCGTCACCCGGGCGAAGAACGACACCTGACCGCCGGTCACCGACGGCTCCGGGAGGTCGGTGACGGTGGTGGTGCTCGCGCCCGGGCCGACGGTCAGGGTGCTGGTGCCGCCGGACGGGGTGAAGTCGGCGTCGCCGTTGTAGGTGGCGGTCAGCGCGTAGGGGCTGCCGGCGGTGGTGGTCCAGGCGTGGGTGGTGGTCGCCGTGCCGTTCGTCAGGGGGGCGGTGACCGAGGGGGAGCCGTCGCCGAAGTCGAAGGTGACGGTGCCGGTCGGGGTGCCGCTGCCGGGGGCGACCGCGGCGACCGCCGCGGTGACGGCGACCGGCTGGCCGGGCACCGCCGGGTTCGGGACGGAGACGATCGAGGTGCTGCTCGCGGCCGGGGCCACGGTGTGCCCGGCGGTCGCCGTGGTGGGCCCGAAGTCGGCGTCCCCGCCGTAGGTCGCGGTGACGACGTACGGGCTGCCGGCGGCACCGGCCCAGGTGTGGGTGACGGTCGCCGCCCCGCCGACCAGCGGCACCGCGACCGGTGCGGTGCCGTCGCCGAAGTCCACGGTGACGGTGCCGGTCGGGGTGCCGTCGCCCGGCGGGGTCGGGGTGACCGTCGCGGTCACGGTGACCGGCTGGCCGGAGACCGAGGTGTCCGGCCCCATGGTGATCACCACCCCGGTCGCCGCCCGGCCGACGGCGTGGCCGGTGGTGCCGGCGGAGGCGGTGAAGTCCGGGGCGCCGCCGTAGGCCGCGGTGACGGTGTAGGGGCTGCCGGCGGTGCCGGCGAAGGCGTGCCGGGCGGTGGCCACCCCGGCCACCACGGGCACCGCGACCGGTGTGGTGCCGTCGCCGAAGTCGAACGCCAGGGTGCCGGTCGGGGTGCCGGCGCCCGGCGCCACCGGTGCGACCGTCGCGGTGAAGGTGACCGGCTGGCCGGCGACGGACGGCTCCGGTCCGGCGGCGACCGTGGTCGTGGTGGCGGCGGGCAGGACCGTCTGGGTGGTGGCGGCCACCGCGGTGGTGAAGTCGCCGTTGCCGCTGTAGACGGCGCTGATCGCGTAGGGGCTGCCGAGGCTGCTGGTCCAGGTGTGGGTGAACAGCGCGGAGCCGCCGGTCAGTGCCGCCGTGGCCGGGGGCGTGCCGTCGCCGAAGTCGACGGTGACGGTGCCGGTCGGCACCCCCGCTCCCGGCGGCACCGCCGCGGCCGTCACCGCGACGGTCACCGGCTCGCCCACCACCGACGGGCCCGCGCCGGCGGAAACCGTGAGGGTGGTTGCGGTCTGCACCACGGCCTGTGTGAGGGTGACCGTGGAGGACTGGTAGTCGCCGGTGCCGTTGTAGGTGGCCGTGACGGTGTAGGGGCTGCCTCCGGTGGTGGTGTACGCGTGCACCACGGTCGCCAGTCCGCCCACCGTGGCGGTGGTCTCGGTCGGGGAGCCGTCGCCGAAGTCGAAGGTGACCGTGCCGGTCGGCTCCCCCGTCGCCGGGGCGACCGTGGAGACCGCCGCGGTCAGGGTGACCGGCTGGCCCACCGACGACGGGTGGGGCGAGGCGACCACCGTGGTGGCGGTGGCCGCGGCGTTCACCGTCTGGGTGTCGGTGCCGGAGGAATCGGTGAAGTTCGCGTCGCCGTTGTAGGTGGCGGTGACGGTGTAGGGGCTGCCGGCGGTGCTGGTGTACGGGTGGACGGCGATCGCGGTGCCGTCGGCGAGCGGTGCCCGGACCGCCGGTGAGCCGTCGCCGAAGTCGAAGGTGACGTACCCGGCGGGGGTGCCGGCGCCGGCCACGGCGGACGCGACGGTCGCCGTGAAGGTGACCGGTTCGCCGGTCGTCGAGGGATCCGGCGCGGACACCAGCGTCGTCGAACCGGCCCGGTCGACGGTCTGGGTGTCCAGCCCGGACGACCCCGCGAAGTCGGCGTCGCCGCTGTAGACCGCGGTCACCGAGTAGGAACCGGCGGCGGTGTAGGCGTGGGTGGCCGTCGCCGTACCGCCGGCCAGCGGGACCGCGACCGTCGGGGAGCCGTCTCCGAACTCGAAGGTGACGCTGCCGGTCGGGGTGCCCGAGGCGGGCGGGACCACCGCGACCGCCGCGGTGAAGGTCACCGTCCCGCCGACGTCCGACGGGTCGGGCGACGAGCTGACCGTCGTGGCGGTGGTCGAGACGCTCGTCGCCACGCTCTGCAGGGCCGTGCCGACCGAGGCAGCGAAGTCCCCGTCCCCGGCGTAGGACGCGGTCACCGTGTAGGGGCTGCCCGCGGTGCTGGTCCAGGCGTGGGTCACGGTGGCCAGATTGCCGGAGACCGGTGCGCTGACGGTCGGGGAGCCGTCCCCGAAGTCGAAGGTGACCGACCCCGTGGGGGTACCGGCGCCCGGCGGCACCGGCGTCACCCGCGCGATCAGCGTCACGGTCTGGCCCACCGCCGAGGGCGAGGCCGACGAGGTCACCGTGGTGGTGGTCGCGGCCGGGGCCACGGTGTGCACGACGGTGTCGTCCGACGGGGCGAAGTCGCCGTCGCCGCTGTAGTGGGCGGTGATGGTGTAGGGGCTGTTGGCGACGCTGGTGTAGACGTGGGTGACGGTGGCAGAGCCGTTGACCAGCCGGGCGGTGAGGACCGGGCTGCCGTCGCCGAAGTCCAAGGTGGCCTCGCCGGTCGGAATGCCGGCACCGGGTGCGACGGGGGAGACGGTGACCGTCACGGCCTCACCGGTCACCGACGGGTCGGGCGCGGCGGTGACCGTGGTGACGGTGGCCGACTGCTCCACACTGTGCAGCGAACTCCCGCGGGAGTCGGTGAAGTTGGTGTCGCCGCTGTAGCTGACGGTCACCGCGTACGGGCTCTGCGAGGCGTTGGTGTAGGCGTGGGCGGTGCCGGCGGTGCCGTCGGTCAGGGGCACCGTAACGGGTGTGCTGCCGTCGCCGAAGTCGAAGGTGACGGTGCCGGTGGGGATGACCGAGGACGCCGGGACGCCCTGCACCGTGGCGCTGAAGGTGACGGTCTGTCCGGTCACCGACGGGGCCGGTGTCGCGCTGACCGTCGTCATCGAGACGGCCTTGAGGACCACCTGACTGTCCGCCCCCGCCGAGGGGTTGAAGTTGTCGTCGCCGCTGTACGTCGCCGCGACCGTGTACGGACTGTCCGACACCTCGGGATTGGTGTGGCTGACGATCGCCGTGCCGCCCGCGACCGGCACCGTCACCGGCGGGGTGTCATCGCTGAACTCGAAGGTCACGGTGCCCGTCGGCGAACCGGCGGCCGGCGCCTCGGGGACGATATCGGCCACGAAGGTCGTCGACTGGCCCACCGAGGAGGGGTCGGGCACCGACGTCAGGGCCGTGGTGGTGTCGGCCGGCTCCACGGTCTGGGCGTCGGTGCCGGTGGACGCGGTGAAGTCGGCACCGCCCTGGTAGGTGGCGGTGACCTGGTAGGGGGTGTCCGCGGCGGCGCCGTAGATGTGGGTGGTCTCCGCGGTGCCGTCGGTGAGGTGGGCGGTGACGGTGGGGGTGCCGTCGCCGAAGTCGAAGGTGACCGTCCCGACGGGGGTGCCCGCGCCGGGCGGAACGGTGGTGACCACCGCGCTGAACGTCACCTCCTGCCCCACCGTGGAGGGGTCGGGCGCGGAGACCACGGCGGTGGTGGTGCCGGCCGGCTGCACCGCGAGGATGACGGTCCGCACGGACGGGGTGACATCGGCGTCGCCGTTGTAGGTGACGGTGACGGTGTACGGGCTCTGCGCCGCACCGGTGTAGGTGTGCGAGGTCGCGGCGGCCCCGTCGGTCAGGGGAGTGGTGACGGTGGGGGTGCCGTCGCCGAAGTCGAAGGTGACCGTACCGGTGGGGGTGGCCGCGCCGGGCGGGACGGTGCTGACCGTCGCCCCGAACGTCACCGGCTCGCCCACCGTCGCCGGATCGGGCGTCACGGTGACGGCCGTCGTCGAGGAGGCCGGGCCCACGGTCTGGGTGGCCGTCCCCGTCGAGGGGGCGGTGTCGCCGTCGCCGCTGTAGGTGACGGTGACGGTGTACGGGGTGGCGGACGCGTCGGCGTAGGCGTGGTCGACGGACGCCGTTCCGCCCGTCAGCGGGGTGGTGACGGTGGGGGTGCCGTCGCCGAAGTCGAAGGTCACGGTGCCGGTGGGGGTGCCCGCGCCGGGCGGGACGGCGGTGACCGTCGCGGTGGCGGTGACCGGCTGGCCGGCCACGGTCGGGTTGGGGCCGAGGCTCACGCCGACGGCGGAGGCGGCCGGTTGGACGGTCTGGGTGTCGCTGCCCGTGGAGGCCGTGAAGTCGGGGTCCCCGCTGTAGGCGGCGGTGATCGCGTACGGGGCCACGGCGGCGTCGGTGTAGGTGTGGCCGACCGTGGCGACCCCGCCGACCAGCGGGGCGGTGACGGTGGGGGTGCCGTCACCGAAGTCGAAGGTCACCGTCCCGCTCGGGGCCCCGTCCCCCGGCGCTACGGGAGTCACCCGCGCGACGAGGGTGACGGACTGCCCGGCCACCGACGGATCGGGGGCGGCCCGCACGGAGGTGGTGGTCGAGGCCGCCCCGACCACCTGGGTGTCGGTGCCGGTGGACGCGGTGAAGAAGACGTCGCCGCCGTAGGAGGCGGTGACCTGGTAGGGGGTGGCGGCGGCGTCGGTGTAGACGTGGTTGACCGTTACGGTGCCGTTGGTGAGGGCCGCCGGAACGGGTGCCGAGCCGTCGCCGAAGTCGAAGGTGACGGTGCCCGACGGGGTGCCGGTGGTGGGCGGAACCCCCGTCACCACGGCGGTGACGGCGACCGCTTGCCCCACCACGGAGGGGTCCGGCGCGGAGCTGACGGTGGTCCGGGTGGACGCCTGGTAGCCGTAGCCGCCGGACACGGTCACGCTGCCGCCCGGCGTGGTGATGACGAGGTCGGCCGGGCCCGGCGTGCCCGGCGGCGTCACCACCAGGAGCAGGGTGTCGGAGAACGCCCGGAAGGACACCGCGGGCACCCCGTCGACGGTGACCGCGGTGACCCGGCTGAGGCCGGTGCCGCTCACCACCAGGGTGGTGCCACCCTCGATCGGCCCGGTGCTCGGGCTGATGCCGGTCACGGAGGGCGCCGCGACATAGGTGTAGAGCAGCCGGTTGCTCACCCCGCCGAGGGTGGTCACGGAGACCGGGACGGTGCCGGGGCCGGCGACGGGCGGAGCGGTCACCAGCAGCTGACTGTCGGAGACCGCGGTGGGGAAGGCCACCGCGTCCCCGAAACGCACCAGCAGCGCGGTGCGCAGGTTGACGCCCACCAGCTCCACCACGTTGCCTCCGCCGACCGGGCCGGTGGTGGGGATCAGCCGCGAAATGCTGGGCCAGTACAGGTAGAAGAAGTACCCGATGCGGGCGCTGCCGCCGGGAGTCGTGACGGTGACCGGGACCGCGCCGGCGCCCGCGGGAGTCACCGCCACGATGGTCCGGTCGTCGAGCACGGCGAAGCTCGCCGCCCGTCGGGTGCCGAAGTACACCGCCGTGGTACCGGTGAAGCGGCGCCCGACGATGGTCACCAACGTGCCGCCGCTGTACGGTCCCTGGTCGGGGAAGACCCCGGACAGGCTCTGCAGGCCGGGCGCCGCGGCCCCGCCGGTGAGGTCGGTCCGCCGCAGCGACGCCAACGCGGCGGCCGGCCGGTTCAGCAGCCCGGGCAGGCCGTGCAGCAGGGTGCCGCTGTCGAGCGCCCGCGGCAGGTCGGCGCGGTCCGCGGCGGTGCGCAGCACCAACTGGTCGGCCGCGCCCCGCACGGCGAACGGCACCGGTGCGGTCAGGGTGGGCACGACCTTGCGGGAGGCCGGGTCGATGACGGCGAGGCAGTTCCCGTCCCGGTCGGTGATCAGAAAAGCCCCGCTCGGGCACTCCGGCGTCAGCATGTGACCGTCCTCGCCCGGGTCGTCACTCCGGCGACCGCATCGACGCCTCCCACAGGGCGAAACTCCATGGGAGGCGCGGTGGTCAACACCGGGAGCCGGCAGCCTCTGACAACCACGGTCACGACCGCGCGGCACAGGCCGGTGAGGGACACGGGGCGAACCTGACGGACTGCTTGCATGACGGCTCCAGGCCAGCTCGCGGGCCTGTCGCACCGCTCGGCGCACGCGGGGGCGCCGAACGGCCCTGACCTGCATGCCTCAACGGGGGAGCGCGCTCGGGACGTCTCGTCAGCACGAGGCAACGAAAAAAGGGCAGGACGCCTTCCACTCCCCCGGAAAGGATGGGCGGCCCGCCGGAATCGGACGGTCTCAGTAACCCATTCCGGTGACGACGGTGGCAACACTCCGCATTCGATGTCACTCGAAAGGACTAGCGTGCGCTCCGGGCGGGCGGCGCCGAACCCGGGCGCACGGCCGAGGGCGCGGCCACGCGGGCGCACCGATCGTGGCGAGTGGTGCACGCGGAGGGTTGCTGTCGTGCTTGCCCTTGTAAGGTCGTGGTGGGTCAACGCCGTGGCGTGTCCGCACGGGCCGTGAAGCATGGGAGGGGCACGGATGGTCTTGTCGTTGCTGGTGCTGTTGGTGGTCTTGGCCGTGTTGGTCGTGCTCGTGGTGGTCGTCGCCGTGGCGGTGAGCAAGCGAGGCAGGAGCACGCAGCCGCAGGTCCCTCCCGGGGGTTGGGGTGCGGGCCCGGGCATGCCGAACCAGGCGCCGTATCCGCCCGCGCAGTACCCCGGCCAGGGCTACCCGCCCGCCCAGCAGCCGGGCCAGGGGTACCCGCCGGCGCAGCAGCCGGGCGCGCAGGCGTATCCGCCGGTCACCCCTCCCGGGCAGCCACCGCACCCCGGACCGTACGGCGCCCCACCGCAGCAACAGCCGCCCTATCAGGGGCAGTAACACCCGGAGATCGCCGAAGACCGGCCGCGGATCCTCCGCGGCCGGTCGACGTGTTGTGGGGCGTGCTGCTACAGCTGGAGCTCACTACTCCACCGCATAGAGCAACCTGTACTCGGCGCCGTTCGCCTTGAAGTGCAGACTGCGCTCACCAGGCGTATCCGTGATCCAGTGCTTCCCGAGCTTGTCATCCTCGTCCGGGCCGTCGTCCTCCCAGAGGGAGACAGCGATCCGGCCCGTGAAGTCGCAGTCGTACTTGACGGTGTACATCCGGTCGCCCAGCACCGTTCCGTTCCACACGGTGCCGCGGTCCTGGACCACCAGCCTCGGCTCATCGAAGCCGCTCCAGCCCTCAGTCGTGACGCACTTGAGCTTCTCCAGATACAGCTTGGCCATACCGTCCCCTGTGAAGGATCCTTCCCGACACTGCACAGCCTGCCGAACCTCAATAAACGATCACTAAACGAAATCGGCGGTGTGCGATCCGGGCGGGACGTACGAGACACGAGGGGACGGGCGGTGAAGACGGGGCAGGCAGCCGGGGCGCCGGCCGCCTGCGGTCCTTCTCAAGTGACGGGGTTGCTTGGGGACCCCTCGATTTCGGCCACGGCGAGCTGGAAGATGCGGTGTTGGTCCTCGGTTACCGGTACGTCCGACGTCCCGGCCTGCTCAGCGGCCTCCACCCACTCGCGAAGGATCACCTCGATGATGTCCGGCAAACCTGTGCCCAACAGCATCTCGATCAACTGCCAGGCGTGATCCGTGTGGGGAAACTTCGCCGCCCGGTAATGCGCTCTGGCTTCCAGCCATATCTTCCGTGCCGCCTCCGGTCCGTCATTATGGGCCGCGTCGTGCAGCAGACGGCACCAGCCGGCACCGATGCGGTCGGAACAACCGCTGAACTCACTCTCCCAGGGGCTGACTTCCGCGACCTCACGGAACAACGCAAGGGCCGCGGCGCGCTCGCCGGCCGAGTAAAGGTCGTGCGCCTGCCCCAACTTCGCGTTCAGCCGCCCCCACGGCGTCGCCCCGTGCTTGGTCACATAGGCGTGCATTTCCGCCTCGTATTCCCTGAATTCTGCTGCGCGGTTCCGCAGGTCTTCGCAGTACCACCACAGCTCGGAAGTCTCCTCCTCGGCGACGCCGTTGGCTTCGGCCGCCCGTAGCAGCTCGGCGGCCCGTTCGATGTCCTCGTGCATGTCGTCCGGGTCCATGAAGTCTTCATAGGAGGCCAGGAGGCCGTATGCCCCGGTGAGCGCCACGGCACCGCGCACGTCCTCGTCCACCCCGCCGGACGCCAGATATGCGTCCACGGATGACGCGACGTGGGACCAGGCCGTCTCGTCGGTCAGCTCGCCGGCAGCGGTGAAAAGCGCCCTGAATTCCGGCGGTAGCTTCCCGGAGATGATGAATGTGGTGACGCTGGCGGGCACTGGCGGCAGGTCCATGCTTCTTCCTCAATGCGATCGATCAACTACCTGCCAGTTTCCACCACTTGGAGGTTGAGGCAAGCGGGGAAGAGGGAGAGGCGCATCGTTGTCCGGCCGTGAGAGGGCGTTCGGACGAGCCGGGGCGGCGCTCGGAACGGCCCCGGCTCGGACGTAGGGAGCTGTCCACGCTCACGCGCGTAGGCGGGACCGCGCACATTTACCCGTACGCGCAGTGCGGCAGCCGTGGCTCAAGGCAGCAGCGTGTCGAGGAAGGCGTTGGAGAACACCCGTGCCGGATCGTAGGAGTTCAGTGTGTTCTGGGCCGTGCGCCAGTCATTGAACGCGGCCGGCACCGTGTTGCCCAGCGTGGCAGGGTCCGTCCATGGACCGCTGTCCGTGTAGGCCCAGCCCTTGGACCACTCCGGACGTACGGTCGCGTAGGAGCCGGTGTAGTTCTGCCAGATCCATTGCTCCATTTCGCGGAAGAAGGGGGCCGCGCCGGGAGTGCCGGGGTAGGTGGCGAAGTCGAGCCACACCACGGTGTCCCATTCAGGATGGTCGGGACGGGCGAGGGCCGGCGAGAGGAGCGGGCCGTCGTGCGGGTCGGTGCCGGTGATGCGCAGCTCGATCGGGCCGTTGACGGGGTAGGAGCCACGGCTCTGGTGCGCTGCCAGCACGCTCTTGTAGTGACCGTAGAAGTCGCTCACCACTCGCTGCACGTTCGCCCGGGAGGTCAGTACCGCCCAGCCGGCTTCGACGATGCGCAACGTCGTGGGTTCGACGTACAGCAGGCTGTTCTTCGACCAGCCCCAGACGTCCCACGTGCCGGTGACGATCAGCCCGGAGCCGACGATGGACATGGCGAGCTTGGTGAAGTCGGGCGTCTTGTCGCCCCCGCCGGCGGCGATCTCGCCGAGCAACTTCGACATGTCCTCGGTGACACGGTTGGCGAAGGAGTAGGGATAGGGCGCGTCGAGCTGTTTGGCCAGCCAGGGTTTGGCCGGTGCCACACTCCACACCTTCAGCCACGGCACGTCGGTGAACGGGAACCAGATCGCCTCGACGCGTCCGGCGCCCTCCAGATAGGAGCTGATCGTCCGGCCGCCCGTGCCCGGGGGACCGAAGACCGTGGCGACATTGACGTCGTACCAATTGCGGCAGCGCAGACGGGTGTTGGCCGCGGCGGTCATGGTCACTTCGGTGAGGAAGGCGCGGCCCAGGTGGACGAGGAAGGCACGGATATCGGGGTCGGAGCGGGTGAAGGTCCTGAGCGTGTAGCGGCCTTCCGCCGCGTTCCACACCACGGCCGTGAGAGAGGTGACCAGCGAGCTCAGGGTGCCGAAGCCGGAGCCGGCGGGTGGGTGTTCGCCCGCTGTGGGTAGTCCGGTGCCGTGGCCACCGATGGCGAGCACCCCGCCGATGGTGAGGTCGCCCGGCGCAGTGGTCGCGGCGAGGCCGAGCCCCGCCTCCTCCAGGCGGGCGAGGATGGTGTCGAGGGTCGCCCCGGCCTGCGCGGTGACGCTCCCGGGGTTGCCGCCGCGGACGCTGACCGCGGTGAGGTGGGAGGTGGTGTCGACGATGAGGGTGCGGGAGGCGTCGGCGCCGGCGGGTACCACCAGCGGCGACCAGGTGTGGCCCTTGCCCCGGGCGCGAAGACGGTAACCCTGCTCGTGGGCCCAGTTGGCGAGGGTCACCACGTCGTCGGGGGTACGGGCCGAAGCGGTCCAGACATTCTCGACGACGATCTCCAACGACCAGTTGCGGAAGGCCTGTTGGGAGAGGGAGATCCCGGCGGGGAAGCCGGGCGGTGGGGTGAGGGTGGCCGCGGCGCTGCCCGCGGGGATGCGATGCGAGGGCTGTAGACCGGCTGCCGCGGCCAGCCCGGCAGCGGCGGTCGCGGTCAGGAGTGTGCGGCGGGTGAGGGAAGTTCTTCGAGCGCTGTCATCCGACATGGCTGTCCCTCCGGCACGCGGCGCGCCGCCCCGCTGCACCGCGCACGGGATCGTAGGGATGAGACCGTACGAGCGCCCCGGTGCGGTGGGGGTGCGGGGAGTGTAAGGTGACGGGCCGTCAGACGCAATGGCCGTGCCATGTCGTGCCTGCGATGCCGTGCCGTGCCGTGATCGGCGGGTGCGCTGCCGTGCCATGTCGTGACCGTCGAGGGCGCGCTGCCGTGGGGCGGCAGTCCGTCAGCTTCGTACCGCCCCCGTCACCAGCCAGGCCTTGCCGTGGGCGCGCCAGGCGAGGGTGGCGAGGCGGGCGAGCATCCATAGCCCGATCGCGAGCCACAGGGCCACGAGTCCGCCGCCCGCCAGGTGGACCGCGCCGGCCGCCGGGAGGAAGACGAGGGTGGTCAGGACGCCGGCCACGGCGAGGAAGCGCATGTCGCCGGCACCGATCAGTACCCCGTCGAGGACGAACACGGGTCCTGCCACGACTTGGAGGACGGCCACCACGACGAGCGCGCTCAGCAGGAGGGACCGCACGTGCGGCGCCATGCCGAACAGCGCGGGCAGCCAGGGGCGGACGGCCAGGAGCAGGAGGCCGAGGCCGGTGCCGGCGACGAGGCCCCACTGGGTCATCCGCCAGGTCGCCGCACGGGCCGCGGGCGCGTCGCCGGCGCCCAGACAGCGGCCGGTGATCGCCTGCCCCGCGATGGCGATGGCGTCGAGGGCCAGTGCGAGGAACCACCACACCTGGAAAGCCACTTGGTAGGCGGCGATCTCGTCGTCGCCCATCGCCGTGGCGACGACCGTACCGGCGACCAGGACGACGCGCAGGGTGAGCGTACGGACGACCAGGTTCACCCCGGCCGTCGCGGCGGCCCGGAGCCCCGCCAGATCGGGGCGCAGCGGGGCCCCGTGGCGGTGCGCGGCGCGCAGCACCGTGGCCACGTAGACGGCGCCGCCGGCGGTCTGGGCGGCCACGGTGCCCCAGGCGGAGCCGGCGATGCCCCAGTGGAGGCCGTAGACGAAGGCGGCGTTGAGCGCGGCGTTGCCCGCGAAGGTGGCGACGGACACGGCCAGGGGCGTGCGGGTGTCCTGCAGTCCGCGCAGTACGCCGGTGCTGGCCAGGGCCACGAGCATGCCGGGTACGCCGAAGAGGCTGATGCGCAGGTATGTCTCGGCGTGCGGGGTGACGGCCGCGGAGGCGCCGAAGGCGTCGACGATGGCGGGCGCCAGTGGCCAGCCCGCGAGGATGACCAGCAGGCCGATGCCGACGGCCAGCCAGATGCCGTCGAGGCCCTGGCGGATGGCCTGGTCGAGTCGGCCGGCGCCGACCAGTCGGGCCACGGCGGCGGTGGTGCCGTAGGCCAGGAAGATGCAGATGTTCACCAGGGTGCCGATCGCCTGCCCGGCGACACCGAGGCCGCCGAGGGGAGCGGTGCCCAGGTGGCCGACGATGGCGGAGTCGGTGAGGAGAAAGAGGGGTTCGGCCACGAGTGCGCCGAACGCCGGCAGGGCAAGGCGCCAGATCTCCCGGTCGTGGGCGCGCGCGGAGATCCTCTCGGAGGCGGGGGTGGGGGCCTGGTCGGGTGATGCGGTCATCCGTGCTCCGGGGTGTCGGGCCGGTCGGGGGCCGTGTCGGGGCGGCGGTCCAGTGCGTCCGCGAGGGTGCGCAGGAGGTCGGCGCGGGCCGGTCGGTGCGAGAACGGGAAGAAGTGGCCGCCGGGTACGCGGTGGGCGGTGAAGCGGCCGCGGGTGCAGGCCCCCCAGGCCTGGACCGATGCCCAGGCCACCACGGTGTCGTCCGCGCCGGCGAAAGCGGTGACCGGGCAGTTGAGGCGGCTTCCGGGGCGGTGCCGGTAGGTGTCGGTGAGGGCGAAGTCGGCCCGTACGGCGGGCAGGAGGAGCTGTAGCAGTTCGTCGCTGTCGAGGACGGGGGCCGGGGTGCCACCGAGGGCGCGTAGTCGGGCCTTGAGTTCTGCGTCGGTGGGCTCGCGCCCCGGTGGTGATCCGGTCCGCCCGGCCGCGGCGCGGGCGGCTATGGGGAAGAGGTGGCTCACGGGCGTGCCCTCGCGTTCCAGGCGGAGGGCGAGTTCGAAGGCGAGGACGGCGCCGAAGCTGTGGCCGAGCAGGGCCAGGGGTCGTGCGGTGTGAGGCCGGACGGCGTCCATGAGGTCGGCAAGGAGGGCGTCGAGGTCGGTGTGGGGTTCCTCGTCGGTGCGCAGGCCGTGGCCGGGTGGTTCGTAGGCGAAGGTTTCGATCGTGGCGGGCAGGTCCTCCTCCCAGCCGGTGAACAGGCCGGCCGAGGCGCCGGCACCGGGCAGGCACACCAGGGCCGTGGCCCCGGCGTGCCGGGTGTGCCTGGCGCCCGGCGGCGAAGGCGGCGGCAGACGGGAAAGTGGGGGGGAGGGGAGGATCGTCACCACGAGGCGGGCACCTCCCCGCGCCCGGTGTCCTGCCCGGTGGTGCCGTAGCGCTCCCGTAGCTCACCGGCGAGGCCGGGCAGCAGGGGCGCGGCCCAGGTGGCGAGGGCCCGCAGGCCGTGCAGGGCGAGGGCGGGGTCGGTGGTGGCGCGGCCGGCGAGCAGGGCCAGCAGGTGCGCGGTGGTCTCGGCGGCCTGGCGGAGGCTGAAGGTCTCCAGGGCGTAGGCGCGTTGCATGCGGTCGCGGTAGCGGCCGAGGACCTCGGTGGTGGCCGGGTCGGGTGGGGCGGGCCGGTCGTAGGCGGTCAGGGCGGTGTGCAGGGCGGCGAGGGGGCGGTGCAGCCGGGTGTCGAGGGTGGTGAGGAAGTCCTTCTCCGAGAAGTCGGAGGGCTGGTGTTCGGGGTTGGCCAGGGCGAGGTGGAAGCGGACGGCGTCGGCGCCGTGCTTGGTGACGAGGTCGCGGGCCCAGATGAGGTGGCCCCGGCTGGTGGAGAACTTGGCGCCCTCCAGGTGGAGGAACTCGTTGGTGAGGATCGCGGCCGGTTCGGTCAGGCCGCCGTGGGCGAAGCCCAGGCCGAGGTGGGCGAAGGCGAAGTAGAAGGTGTTGTCGTAGCCGAGGAACTGCACCACTTCGTATCCGGAGTCGCGGGCCCAGACATCCGGTGCCGGCCGGCCCGGGGCGAGTTCGGCGCGGGCGGTGGCGGCCATGTGGGTCAGGCCGGGCAGCATTTCGGCCCAGACGTTGAGGACCTGGCCGGGGAAGCCGTCGACCGGGACGGGGATGCCCCAGTCGGCGGGGTAGCTCACGGGGAAGTCGGGCAGCGGCCGGGCCAGCATCTCCCCGACGAAACGCAACACGTGCGGCCGCATGGTGGCCCGGCGCCGGGTGTAGTAGGCCTCGAACCGGTCCCGGTAGTCCTCCAGGGGCAGGACGAGGATGTCGGCCTGGCGGGGCTCGGTGGCGGTCTGCTCGGCGGCGCCGCTGGGTGTCTGGTACAGCAGGGTGGCGGGCTCGTTGGGATGGCCGCAGGTCTCGCAGATCGCGCCGCAGGTCTCGGCCAGGCATTCGGGGCAGTGCCCGGCGGCGAACCCTTCGAGGAGGTGGTGCCCACTTGCCGGGTCGTAGGGGAAGGTCCAGGTGCGCCGGGCGAGGCGGCCGGCCCGGTGGAGTTGGGCGAAGAAGTCGCGGACATGGGCGTGGTGGGCCTGGTCGGGGGTGGTGAAGGCGTCGACGGCGATGTCGGCGAGGCGGAGGGTTTCACGGATGTCGCGGTTGCAGCGTGCGGCGAGTTCGGTGGGTTCGACGCCCAGTCGCCGCGCCGTGGTGACCACGTAGCTCTGGTGGTCGTCGCCGCCGGTGACGTACAGGGCGGTGTGGCCCAGCATGCGCTGGGCCCGGCAGAAGACGTCGGCGGCGAGGTAAGGGCCCGAGAGGTGGCCGAGGTGCAGGTCGCCGTTGGTGGTCGGGGGCGTGGCGGTGACGAGGAAGGAGCGGGGACGCTCCGTGCGTTCGGCGGTCATCGGGCCGCCCCGAAGGGGCCCATGGACCATACGGACACCATCTCCAGTTCCTCCTCGGGGGAGGTGTTCTCGAAGTGGTGGGTCCTGTTGGAGTCGACGACGAAGGCGTCGCCGGGGCCGATGGCCGTGCTCTCACCGTCGAGGTGGAGCAGGCCGGTGCCGCGGATGACGTAGAAGTGCTCGTGGTCGGCATGGGAATGGGGCGTGGTGGTGGCGGCGGGGGCGACGGTGCACACGCCCATGCCGGCCTCGGACGGGCCCGTCGAGCCCCAGGGCAGGATCCGGCGGAAGTCGCAGCCGTACTCCTGTGTCGTCGCGGCGTCGGCCCGCCGCTGAATGGGGGTGCTGCTCACGCGTCGGCTCCTTCGAGGGCGTCGGAGAGGGGAAGTTGTCTGGGGCCGGCCGGATCCGGGCGGGGGCCGAAGACGGAGTCGAGGATGCGGGCGGACCGGTGGGCGAGGACGGACAGCAGGGTGCTGCTCAGGCCGTGGGAGTGTTCGGCGGCGCCGTGCAGGAAGATGCGGGGCCGGCAGTTGGCGGTCGTTTCCACGGAGTAGTCACGCCGGATGCGCAGGGTGCCGTCGGGGGCGCGCAGGAGCAGGGGTTCGAGGCCGGTCAGCAGGTCACCGGCCTCGCGGAAGTCGTAGCCGGTGGCCAGGACGACGGCGTCGAACCGGCTGGTGAGGGCCTCCCCGCTGGAGGGGGCGCGCAGGGTGACGAGGGCGGTCGGGCCGTCGGCCCGGCAGGCCGCCAGTTCCGTGAACCGGCACAGGCGCAGCCGGTCCTCGCCGCGGACGCGCTGGTCGTAGAGGAGCTCGGCGATGGCGCGGATGTCCTCGTCGTCGACGGCCGCATAGTTGGTGGTGCGCAGCTCGGCCAGGATGGTGTGGCGGCGGGTGGCGTCGGCGGCGTGGAAGAGGTCGACGGATGCCGGGTCGAAGATCTCGTTGGCCAGCGGGCTGCTGTTGGCGGGGACGAGGGCGAAGCCGCGGTGGGCCAGGGTGATGTCGGCGTAGGGGAATTCGCGGGCCAGGTAGCGGAAGACCTCGGCGGCGCTCTGGCCGGCCCCGACGACGAGGAAGCGGTGGGGCAGGTCGCTGCCGCGCTGGTGGAAGCGGTCGATGCTGGGCAGGAAAGTGCTGCTGTGGAAGGTGACACCGCTGTCGAGGGCGTCGCGCTCGACCCCGGCCGGAACGACGGGCCGGCCGCCGGGTGCCAGGGACACGTGGTCGGCGGCGATGGTGTGCTTGTCCCCGGTGATGTCGCGGTGGTCGACCTCCAGGTGGGTGACGCCGCCGTCGGCACCGGTGACCGGCCGGACCCCTTCCACGAGGTAGCCGTAGGAGACGTGGTGGGCGAGCCGGTCCGCGGCCCAGCCGAAGTAGTCGGCGTATTCGCGTCGGGTGGGGTGCAGCGTTCCGAGGTTGAGGAACTGTTCGAGCCGCCCCTTGCCGACCAGGTAGTTGGTGAAGGAGAACGGGCTGGTGGGGTCCTGGGGGCTGACGAGGTCCTTGAGGAAGGCGATCTGCATCCGGGTGCCGTCCAGGAGCATGTCGGGATGCCAGCTGAAGGCGGGCCGGGCTTCCAGGCAGTGCAGGCGGGCCCGTACGGACGAGGCGCGGGTGGAGTCGCACACGGCGGCGAGCGACAGGTGGGACGGGCCGAAGCCCACGCCGAGCAGACCGTAGTGCGGGTACTGCCGCGAGGAGGTGCCGGTCACGCGGATCGGCCCTCCTCGTCGGCGCGGAAGGAGGCGAGGTGATGGACGGTGCCCTTGCGGCTGAACAGGTCGCGCAGCGCGAAGGAGAACCCCTGTGCGCGGGCGAGCGAGCTGACCTTGAGCGCCGCCAGGGAGCTGCCGCCCAGTTCCAGGAACGGGGTGTGCACATCCACCGCGTCGCTGCCGGTGCGCAGCACGGTGGCCCAGATACCGGCCAGGGCCACCTCGTTCGGGGTGCCGGGCGGGGCGGTGGGCCCGCCGGGTAGGGACTGTGGGGCCGTGGCTGCGGGTGCTGTCTCTTGGGCGGGGCGGGGCGGCAGGCAGCCGGCGACGCGGTCGAGGAGTTTGCCCAGGGGTTCGCCACCGCCGTCGGCGATGGCCTCCAGAACGTCGCGGAAGGCGCCCATGACGCGGTCGACGGTCTCCCGGTCGAAGTGGGCGAGGTCGTACTCGGCCTGGAAGGTCAGTTCGCCCTCGGCCATCACCCCTATGGTGAAGGGGTAGTTGGTCCAGCCGAGATTGCGCTCGTGCCGTACGGAGATGCCGTCGCGGCCGGCCCACCCGATGCCGTGCGGGATGTTCTCGAAGATCAGCAGCGATTCGAAGAGGGGGCGGCCGCTGGGGACGTCGGGGTGTTCCTGGATCAGCGGCAGCGGGTAGTGCTCGTGGGCCCGGGCGGTGACCTGGGTGCGCTGGACATCGTGGAGCCAGCCGGCCACGGGCCGCGCCGGGTCGAGGATGAGCCGCATCGGCAGGATGTTGACGAAGATGCCGGCCATGTCCTCGATGTGGGACAGGCCCACGGGCCGGTGGGTGATGGTCATTCCGAAGCACACGTCGTGCTGTGCGCTGAGCCCGGCGATCACCGTCGCCCAGGCGCCCTGGATCAGGGAGTTGAGGGTGAGCCGGTGGGCCCGTGCGTAGGCGGTCAGCCTGTCGGTCAGGTCCGTGCCGACGGGGTAGGCGGCGCCCGCGTGCATCTCCTGGGGGCTGGCGGACAGGCCGGGCCGGGCCGTACGGCCGATCGTGGTCGGCCCCTCGAAGCCCGCGAGGTGCCCGGTCCAGTAGTCCCGTGAGGCACGGCTGTCCTGGGCGCGCACGAAGGCGACGTAGTCGCTGAAGGGGCGGGTGGCCGGCAGATGGGGCGGGGCGCCGCGACGGCGGGCGTGGTAGACCTCCAGGGAGTCGCGCAGCAGCAGGAAGAGCGACCAGACATCCAGGATGAGGTGGTGGTAGCTCATGACGAGCCGGTGCCGGTCGGCGCCGGTG
This sequence comes from Streptomyces sp. NPDC048197, assembly GCF_043202395.1. Lineage (NCBI taxonomy): Bacteria > Bacillati > Actinomycetota > Actinomycetes > Kitasatosporales > Streptomycetaceae > Streptomyces > Streptomyces sp. NPDC048197. The sequence continues at coordinate 7,054 of NZ_JBIDAJ010000004.1, read as the reverse complement.
CGGATGACGGCCAGCCGGAAAAGCGGAGCCTGTTCGTAGACGAAGCCGCGACGCCGGTCCTCGGCGAGGTGAACGTCCAAGAGGCCGCGTTGCCGCCCCTCCGGCATGCTCGACCAGTCGAGAACGGTCCACTCCAGCGCGGCCTGCCGCTGGACGACCTGCAAGGGTTCCGCCAAACCCTGCACCGCGAGCCACGACCGCAGGATCTCGTGCCGGCCGACGACCTCCTGCCAGGCCCGGTGATAGGCGTCGAGGTCGAGCTCGCCTTCGAGGGTGTAGAGGAACTGCTCGACGTAGACGCCCGAGTCGGGGTCGAGCAACGAGTGGAAGAGCATGCCCTTCTGCATCTCGGTGACGGGGTGCACCGTGGCGATGCCGTCGGGCTCGGCGGCGATCCGCCGTACGACCTCCAGGCCCTCCTCGGCCACCGCGAAGGGCGCGGCGACGAATGCGCCGTCGACGTCGCCGCTGTCACGGCGCCGTTCCTCGACGACCGAAGCGGTCTCCGCGATCGTAGGCGTGGCGAAGAACTGGGTGGAGCTCAGCCCCAGTCCCTGCGTATTGGCCTTCGCGCTGATGAGGAAGCCTTGGATGGAGTCGCCGCCGAGCGCGAGGAAGTCGTCGTGGATGCCGACCCGCGGCAGCGAGAGCACCTCCTCCCACAGCCCGCACAGGTACCGTTCGAGCTCGTTGCGCGGCGGGTGGTACTCCTCCGCCAGTTCCAGCGGGACCCCGTCCTGGCCGGCCAGCGCCCGGCGGTCCACCTTGCCGTTGTGCGTGAGCGGGATGGCGTCGACGACCGTGAACGCGGCAGGGATCATGTAGTCGGGCAGCAGTCCCGCGAGGCGGGCGCGGATGTCGGCCGCGGTCGGCGGTGTCCCGTCGCAGGTGAGGTAAGCGACCAGGCGCTGGTGGCCGCCCGCGCCCCGGCGACCCACGGCAACGGCCCCGGCCACACCGGGGACCTCGCGTAATCGGGCCTCCACTTCGCCCAGCTCCACCCGGTAGCCGGCAATCTTGACCTGGTCGTCCAGGCGGCCGAGGAGCTCCAGACGCCCGTCGGCCGCCAGTCGGCCCAGGTCACCGGTGCGGAACAGCCGGCCGTGCGGGCTGTCGGTGAACTTCGCCCGGGTCAGCTCGGACAAGCGGTCGTAACCCTCGGCCACACCAATGCCCGTGAGGCACAGTTCCCCGGTCTCGCCGTCGGGGACCGGGCGCAGGTCCTCGTCCAGGATCAGCGGGGTGAGCTCGGCCGGCCTTCCGACCGGCACAAAACCGTCGTACGTGACGCCGGGCCGGCATTCCCAATAACCGGCATACAACGCTTCGGTCAGGCCGTAGACGTTGAACAGCCGGGCCGGCAGACCGACGGAGAAGAACGCCTCCGGCAGCGCTCCGGGCATCGCATCACTGCTGCAGAAGACGTACTTCAACGAGGAGAGGGACGCGAAGCGGGGGTTGTCCAGCATGCCGGAGAGCAGCGCCGGCACCACCATCAGCGTCGTCACCCGGCCCGCGTCGAGCCATTCGACGAGCCGGTCCGGATCCTTGTGCTCACCGGGCGGTACGACCACCGCGGTGCCACCGGAGAGCATGGGCCAGAAGACCTCCCGCACCAGGTTGGTGATGCTGAGGGTGGTCCGCAGCAGATGCCGGTCACCGCGCTCCAGGGGGAACGTCCGCTGCAGCCACTGCTGTCCGCTGAGCAGGGCGCGGTGGGTGAGCATGACGCCCTTGGGCACGCCCGTGGAGCCGGAGGTGTAGAAGATGAACGCGAGGGCGTCGTCGGCCAGTTGCACGGGTGCGGCGAGCGGTGCCGCGGCCTCGTGCAGCAGGTCCTCGACGGCGACGGCACGCACACCGGACGGCCAGGGCGCACCGATCAGGGCGCGTTCGGTGAGCACGACGCCGGCCCGGGAGAACTCCAGGATCGTCCGGCGCCGTTCGGCCGGATCCTCCGGGTCGACGGGCACACAGACCGCGCCGGCGCGCAGCAGACCGAACAGGGCCGGCCACAACTGCAGGGACCGCGTCAGATGCAGGCCCACGCGGTCACCGGGCCGCACGCCCAACAACGCCAATCCGGCCGCGACCCGGTCGGCACCGGTCTCGGCCTGCCCGAAGGTCAGGGTGTCCGCGGACCGGGTTTCCTCGCCGAGGAGCGCGGCGATCCCTTCCCCGTCCGTCCGTGCCTGAGTGGTCAGCAGATCGTGCAGAAACGGCATGGAGAAACCACCGATCTCCGCCAGTCGCGGAAAGGTCTGAGTGGGACTGCGCTGCACACGTGAGGGACTGCACTGCATACGTGAGGGACTGCGCTGGACGCGTGATGAAGTGTGGGGACGGCGCCATGGTCCAGTGCCACAGGCATGTTTAATTGACCCGCAAGAAACGCGGAAGGGCAGGAATCGGACGTCTGCCTGCCCACCGACCCCAGGCAGCATCCGCCCCGCGCCCGGGCGGACCCCACGAGCTTGAACACCCTCGAAAACCCTTGAACCCCATGGCCAGCGCGGCAGTGCGGGAGCCAGGGCCACCGCCGACCTCCACCACCGTCCCCAGCCCAACGGTAGGGAAGGCCGACGACTCCATGGGGACCGTGGTGCGCAAGGGGACCCAGAGCACGGCTGGAACATTCCACAACGCCATCAACTGGCCCTGACCATCGGTGATTTCCTTGCCGGCCCGGGGGAGCCTCGCGCCGTGGACCTGGGCGAACGTGGTGAACGCTGCCTGGGCGCGGCCGCGGCCCTCGGTGTGGCAGCTCTCCGGCGATGGCCTCCTTCCCGCTCGACTGCGCCGACTTCGGCGCGGAAGCAGAGACATTGGCCGTTTTGTGCACACAACCCTTCGTCCGCAGGTCTCGCCACGGCGGGCAGGCCGCTGACGTTCCGCCGGCCCTGGCTATTTCTCCGGGCGAATCCAGGTCCGGGCAAGTTCCGCGACCCAGGCGGCCGCCGCATCCGGACCGGGCGGCGGCGCACCGACCACGACGAGTTCGGTGACCCCCGCCGCACTGAGCGCCGGCAGGTGCTCGGGAACGCCGTCGCTCAGTGCCACGGCGACCGTCAGGTCCTCCCTAGCGCGACCATGGCGGGCGCATTCCTCGGCAAGAACGGCGACGCGCCCAGGCACATCGGCCGCCGCAACGTTGAAGCCGTACCAGCCGTCGGCGAGCGTGGCCGCGCGGCGCAGGGCGGCATCGCTGTTGCCGCCGACCACGACCGGGAGCCGGCCGCCGCGCACCGGCTTGGGGTTGACCCGGATCGCCTCGAAGCGCGTGAACTCCCCTGCGAAGGACGCCGGATCCTCCGCCCACAGGACGCGCATCGCGGCGAGGTACTCCTCGGTGCGCCGCCCACGCCTGGCGAAGGGGACCCCCAGCGCCGCGAATTCCTCGGCCGACCAGCCGACGCCCACCCCGAGGCTGAACCGCCCCGCGCTGAGCACGTCGAGTGTGGCGGCCTGTTTGGCGACCAGGACCGGGTTGTGCTCAGGCAGCAGCAGTATCCCCGAGGCGAGCTCGATCCGGGTGGTGACCGCCGCCGCGAAGGTCAGGGCGAGCAGCGGATCCAGCCAGTCGGCGTCCGCCGGCACAGCGATCCGGCCGTCCGCGGAATAGGGGTAGCGCGAGGCGGGCGCGTCCACGAGCACCACGTGCTCACCGCACCACAGCCTCGCGAAACCGTGTGTCTCCGCGGCCGTGGCCACCGCACGGATCACCTCCGGACGGGCACCCTCGCCGATACCCAGCGCGTGCAACCCCACTCGCATCCGCCACCTCCGGGCGCCACCTTAAGTACCCAGCGCGGACGCGGCCGGGCGACATGGCTGACGTCGGTTGAAGAGGCTCGTGGAAAATCCCCGCCCCGGGGGGCTCCCTCCTCCGGTCCGTGAGGCGCTCGCCCCGCGAGACGATGAGACATGTGAGTGAGACTGTGAGCCATTCAGACGCTCATTGGATCTCCCTATGGTGGACAGCACCACACCGAATCAACAGGGAGATCCCGATGCGAGCTGTCATCCAGAACACCTTCGGCGGCCCGGAGGTCCTCAAGGTCACCGAGGTCGAACGCCCCCGCCCGCTCTCCGGAGAGGTACTCATCCGGGTCCACGCCAGCGCGGTCAACCCCGTCGACGCCGCGGTCAGATCCGGAGCCTTCCCGCTCCTGGGCGAACCGCCGTTCGGCGTCGGCTGGGACATCTCCGGTGTCGTGGAAGAGGCGGGACCCGGCGCCCGGTTCGCGGTCGGCGACGAGGTGTACGGGATGCCGTTCTTCCCCCGCGCCGCCACCGGATACGCCGAATACGTCGCCGCCCCGTCGCGGCAGGTCGCCCGCAAGCCCACCACCCTCGACCACGTACACGCCGCCGCCCTGCCGCTCGCCGCGCTCACCGCCTGGCAGGGACTGGTGGACGCGGCACACGTCAAGGAGGGCGACCGGGTGCTGATCCACCGCGCAGCCGGCGGTGTCGGCCACCTCGCCGTGCAGATCGCCAAGGCGCACGGCGCGCACGTCACCGCGCTCGCCAGTGCCGCCAGGCACGAGTTCGTGACCAACCTGGGGGCGGACGAGGTGATCGACTACCACACCACCGACTTCACCCAAGCCGTACAGGACGCGGACGTGGTCTTCGATTCCACCGCCCAAGGCGCACGTTCGCTGCGCGCACTGCGCCCGGGAGGCGTGCTGGTCAGCATCCTCGAACACGGCGACACCGACCTCGCGGCCACCGTCGCGGCGGCCGGGCGGCGCTTCGCCGGAATCTCCGTGGAGCCGGACTACGCAAGCCTGGAGGCGATCGCCGCGCTCGTGGACGCCGGCCGGATCCGCCCCCACGTCGAGCAGACCTTCCCCCTGGCCGAGGCCGGCAAGGCACACGAGCTGATCGAGTCGGGACGCGTACAGGGCAAGGTCGTACTGACGGTCTGATACCGATACCGGCCGCTCTCTCCCTGGAGGGCGGCCGTATCGTTCGTCATTCATCGTTCGACATCGAAGAAGGCGTCATCGTAGAAGGGGGAGCGGCGATGGACATCCTTACCGAAGCACTGGCCTCCATGCGCACCGGCAGCCCGGCGTCCGTCCGCACCGACGGCCGCGCACCATGGGGACTGCGGCTGCCGCCGGTCGCGGGGGCGGGATTCCACGTGGTGCTCCACGGCACCTGCTGGCTCGTCCCGCTGGACGACACCCCGCCGATCCCGCTCGCCCCCGGCGACGTGATCTTCGTACGCGACGGCCGCGGCCACATCCTCGCCGACCACCCCTCGACACCGGCCGAGGAGCCGCGCCCCGAGCAGTTCAGCGACTCCATGCCGATCGGCTCGGTCTCGCTGGGCGGCGACGGCCCGCGCACCAGCCTGCTGTGCGGCAACTACCACCTGGACCAGGGCCGTCCACACCCCCTGGTCACACGGCTGCCCGAGATCATCCACCTGCCCACGCGACACGGCCGCCACCCCGAACTCAGCGCCGCCGTCCAGCTGTTGGGCGCCGAACTGGACAACCCGCGCCTCGGCTCCGAAGGCATCGTGCCCAGCCTGATCGACTCACTGCTGCTCTACATCCTGCGTGCCTGGCTGGACGACCAACCCTCGGACACCACCCAGGGCTGGGCCGCCGCCCTGCGCGACGCCGCGGTCGCCCCCGCCCTGGCAGCCATCCACCAAACGCCCGCGACGCAGTGGACCGTCGAGTCCCTGGCCACCCGCTCCGGCCTGTCCCGCGCGGCCTTCGCCCGCCGCTTCACCACACTGGTCGGCGAGCCGCCGATGGCCTACCTGACCCGCTGGCGCATGACAACGGCCGCGCAACTGCTGCAGCAGTCCGACGCGCCACTGACGACCGTGGCGGCCCGGACCGGATACGGATCGGAATTCGCCTTCGCCAAGGCATTCAAGCGGGAATTCGGCCTCGCCCCCGGAATGTATCGACGCCAGACACGCGCCGCGTGATGCCACCTGGGTAGGGGCGAAGGAGCGCCGTTGGAGGGCCAGTTGGACCTTGGTGGGCCTTGTTGGAGCTTAATCGCCGGGCGCGGCACCGGACACGGCTCCGGCCTGGGCGCGTACCGCTGGGTCGGGGAAGCAACCACTGGTAGCAGTGGGGCCCACGCTCCTCACATCCGGGATCTCAGCACGTCGACCTCACAGCCCGGCGCGGACGGGTCGAAGCCGTGCTCGACCAGCCAGCGAACGGCCAGCAGGCTTCGCAACGACCACCACGCGCGGATCACGTCGAGGTCGACGTCGGTGCCGTAGCCGGCGATGACGTCGCTGAGGTGATCCTCGTGTCCGAGCGTGAGGGTGGCGAGGTCGTACAGGGCATCGCCCTGGCCCGCCTCGGACCAGTCGATGATGCCCGTGATGTCATTGTCGTCGATGAACACGTGCGCGATCTGCAGGTCGCCGTGCGTGAACGCCGCAGGCCACGGTCGGAGCGCGGCCTCGGCGACTTGGCGGTTGCGGGTGACCAAGTCGGCGGGCAGGAGGCCGTTCGCCACGAGCAGTTCGCACTCGCCGTCGAGGTCCACCGCCAGCTCGTCGAGGTCCCGGCCGGCCCGGCCGGGCCGGGGCGGCAGCGGCGCGTCGTGCAGCTTCCGAATGGCGGCGCCCGCCGCGGCCCACGCCGCCGGGGACGCGGTCGACGGCTCGCCGAGGCGGCCGAGCGCCTTCCCCGGGACCGCGGCGATCGCGAGCACCGGTGGCTTGCGCCACAGGACCTGCGGGGTCGGGACCGGCGCCAGAGCCATCGCCTCGACCTCGACGTCGATGCGCGTCTGATCGGCGTCCACCTTCAGGAACACGTCGCCGACGCGCAGGGTCGCGCGCTCGGAATGGGCGACGATGACCTTGACCTCATCCATGACGCCCAGTATCCCGGGGCTGACCGTCGACGTCGCCGGTTTTGATTGCGCGCGAGTGCGCGGTCCACCGCGTCCCGCTACCCGGCGGCCTAGGGGGTGTCTTCAAATGATCTCGGGTGGTGGACCATGGTCGGGTGATACGTCGCCATGAACTATCCGATGCTGAGTGGGAGTTCGTCCGACC